>JAPOST010000071.1 GCA_026709535.1 Rhodospirillaceae bacterium | reverse complement strand
CTGGATCCGGCCTATCATTTTGACCATGAAACCACGCTTGCCATTCTGGCCGGATTTGCCCACAACCGCCGGGTCATGGTCCAGGGCTATCATGGTACTGGCAAGTCGACCCACATCGAGCAGGTCGCCGCCCGCCTGAACTGGCCATGTATCCGGATCAACCTGGATAGCCATATCAGCCGGATTGATCTGGTCGGCAAGGATGCCATCGTTGTCCGCGACGGCAAGCAGATCACGGAATTCCGCGAAGGCATCCTGCCTTGGGCTCTGCAGCGGCCGACGGCTCTGGTATTTGACGAATATGACGCGGGACGACCGGACGTCATGTTCGTGATTCAGCGCGTTCTGGAAGTCGAGGGCAAGCTGACCTTGCTTGACCAGAGCAGAGTGATCCGCCCGCATCACTCTTTTCGCCTGTTCTCGACGTCCAATACGGTTGGCCTGGGTGACACGACGGGTCTCTACCATGGTACGCAACAGATCAATCAGGGCCAGATGGACCGTTGGTCGATTGTGGCGACACTGAACTATCTGGAATACGAGGAAGAGGTGCAGATCGTCCTCGCCAAGACGCCGGAATATGACACCAGGGAAGGCCGAGAAAAGATCAGCGCCATGGTCTCGGTCGCTGATCTCAGCCGCTCGGGTTTTGTGGCGGGCGATATCTCGACTGTCATGTCGCCGCGCACGGTGATCACGTGGGCTCAGAACGCCACCATTTTCGGCGACTTGGGCTATGCCTTCCGGGTGACATTCCTGAACAAGTGCGACGAGATCGAGCGACCGGTCATCGCCGAATACTATCAGCGCTGCTTTGGTTCGGAGTTGCCGGAAAGCGCTGCGAAAGTCTTGATGTCCTAGAACCATCACATCGACAAGATCGCCGTGGCAGACCAGAAAGATCCGCTCGAAACCCTGTGTCAGGTGACGGGCGCTGCCATGCGCGCGATTGCACGCAATCCGGAATTGAACATCACGTTCGGGCAAGAGCCGCCGTACGCCGCCGGCAGCCAGGTGAAGCTGCCAGCACCGTCCCGCGACCTGAACTATCAGGCCGTCTCGGAGGTACGTGGCCAGAGCGATTCCATGGCCCTGCGCATGCGCCATCACAACGCTGAAACTCACCATCGCAGAATGCCACGGAACGAGATGGCGCGGCAGGTTTATGAAAAGATGGAGACGGCACGCTGTGAAGCCATTGGCGCGCGACGGATGATCGGCCTCCGTGAGAATCTGGCGGCTGCTCATGAGTCGCGGTGTCGCGAGGAAGGCTTTGATCGGATCACCGAGCGCAGCGAAGAGGACTTGCCGGAGGTCATCGGTTACCTCGCCAGGGAAGCCTTTACCGGGGAATCGCCGCCACCGGCTGCCCGTTCGATGGTGGATCTGGCGCGTGCTTCCATAGAGCGGCAGATCGGGCGTGGACTGAACGACTTGTCCGGCCTGCTACATAATCAGGACGCCTTTGCACAACAGATGCGCAGGCTGATCAGAGATCTGCACCTGGAAGACGAGGCGGAACAGGCCCGGTCGGATCAGGACAGCCAGGAGGATGATGAGCAGGAACAGGGAGGCGGCGAAAATGACAGCCAGGGCTCCGAGGACGGCGAAGATGTAGCGGAAGCCAGCGTCCCGACCGAAACGACGGAATCGGATGAAACGGACGATGCTGACGGTATGTCGGACGGTGGCGACGTCGAGTACATGTCCGACGAAGGTGACGAAGACCCGGCCGGCCCCAGCCAGATGCCGCGCCACGATCATAACCAGAATCCGGACAACGAGACGGCCTACAAGGCCTGGTCCATCACGCATGACGAGATCGTGGCGGCGGAAGACCTTTGCGACCCGGAGGAACTGTCCCGCTTGCGTCAGAACCTGGACCAGCAACTCCAGTATCTCCAGGGCGTGATTGCGCGCCTGGCCAACCGCCTGCAACGCAAACTGCTTGCCAAGCAGAACCGGTCCTGGGAGTTCGATCTGGAGGAGGGCATCCTGGATACTGCTCGCCTGGATCGTGTGGTTGTCAGCCCGATGGATCCTCTGTCCTACAAGCGGGAGACGGACATCACGTTCCGCGACACCATTGTCACCTTGTTGGTCGACAATTCCGGTTCCATGCGCGGGCGGCCGATTTCCGTGGCGGCGATGAGCGCCGACATTCTGGCCCGCACCCTGGAGCGATGCGCGGTGAAGGTCGAAATCCTCGGTTTCACGACACGAGCGTGGAAGGGCGGTCTGGCGCGCGAAAGCTGGCTGGCGGAAGGCAAGCCTGCCAGTCCGGGCCGCCTGAACGACCTTCGCCACATCGTTTACAAGTCCGCCGATACCCCCTGGCGTCGGGCTCGCAAGAATCTGGGCCTGATGCTGCGCGAAGGTATCCTGAAGGAAAATATTGATGGCGAAGCGTTGCTGTGGGCGCACAATCGCATAATTGGCCGGCCGGAACAGCGCAAGATCCTGATGGTGATTTCCGATGGCGCGCCGGTAGACGACAGCACGCTGAGCGTCAATCCCGGCAATTATCTGGAAAAGCATCTGCGTGACACGATCAAGTGGATTCAGGCGATGTCGCCGGTACAGCTGTTGGCCATCGGCATAGGCCACGACGTCACGCGCTATTACCGTCGCGCTGTCACGTTGGTTGACGCCGAGCAACTGGGCGGCACGATCATGGATGAATTGACTGCCTTGTTTGATGAAGACGATGCAGCTACCGCCCGCAAATCAAGGCTGTAATTGCCCGAGCGAGTGGTCTGGAATATCTTCCCGGCTTGGACGGCGGCGCGCCGGATGCCCGGTTGTCGCTGTCGCTGTCGTCGATCGCTTGCCGGGCTACCCTGCCCGTTTGGAAGGCGTCGAGAGGAGTTGAAGGACGCGATCGACGGATGGTGGGATTGCGCGTGGCTCGAAGACCTGGCGTGCCGCATCGCGAGACCTTGGCGATGATCGCGATGACGGTCTTTTCGGGATGTGGCGTTGCCATTTCCCGAGCTTTGCCGGGGTCTTCCGGTTTGGCGCCAGCCGGGTCAATTCCGACAGGTCGTATTTTCCCATACGAAGGCGAAGACGGAATATCTTCGTCAAGAAAACCTGCCTTGACCGGACGAGCAGCGGCCATGCCATCCCTTGTGTTCCTGACCTGGCGGTGGCAGGGTTATTGTCCTGAAATCCGAAGGACGGTAAAATGAAGGGATCGTTATCTCAACCCGGAGACGGCTGAACAGGTTGCCAGGGAAGCGCTCCGAATCAAGCCGCTTTCATCCTGTCGTGCGCTGGCATCACCGATATCCCGCGTCCTTGATTTGCCTGTGAGGCCAGGACTGGCGTAAGACAGCGTCGCACGAAGCTTATCAAACCAGAGACATCAATCATGTCCGTACGGATCATCGCCAAGGCAATCTTCAGTTTGTTGATCGCCGTCATCTTCATTCAGTCGTTGTTCTTCAAGTTCACTGCCGCGCCCGAAACGGTATATATATTCGGGACCCTGGACACATGGGCGGCAGACTCCCTGGGGTTGGATGGCTGGTTTCTGCCGCCGGGACCGTTCAACGCTTATGTCATCGGCACCGCCGAACTGGTTGCCTCGCTCCTGCTGCTTGCAGGATTGCTTTTCGGGCCATGGCTGATTACCGGTCTGGGCGCGCTGATTGCGCTGGGCGTCATTTCCGGCGCCATATTCTTTCATCTGTTCACACCGCTGGGAATCGAGGTGCAGGGCGATGGCGGCTTCCTGTTCATCATGGCCTGCGTCGTATGGTTTTGCGCTGTCGCGTTATTGTTCATGACCCGTAGCGCCATGCGCCCATGAGAGGAGCAGGTCCGTAACTGCAAGCCTGTTCCCCGCCGGATTGGGCTAAGCTCGGATCAGGCCGCTTTCGCCTCGCCGATCTTGTCCTGTGTCCTGGTTTCGAAATCGCTGGCGTCATGCCGCTCATGGAGCTGGCTGGCCGGATCGCCGGTTCTCCGGTTGACCATGCGTCCGCGCCGCGCCGCCGGCCGGGCCGCGATCTGGTCTGTCCAGCGATTGACGTTGGTATATTCGTGGACCTTCAGGAAATCTCCAGCATTGTAGATCAAGCCCTTGGCCAACGCGCCATACCATGGCCAGACCGCCATGTCGGCGATCGTGTAGCTGTCGCCGCCCAGATATTCGCTTTCACCCAACCGGCGTTCCAGTACGTCCATTTGGCGCTTCGTTTCCATGGCAAAGCGGTTGATTGCGTATTCGATCCTGACCGGCGCGTAGGCATAGAAATGACCGAAACCGCCTCCGAGGTACGGAGCGCTGCCCATTTGCCAGAACAGCCAGTTCAGCGTCTCGGTTCGGTCGGCATGGTTCTCCGGCAAGAATTCTCCAAATTTCTCTGCGAGATACAGCAGGATGGAGCCGCTTTCGAATACCCGTTGCGGCGGAGCGACCGAATGGTCGACCATCACCGGAATCTTGGAATTCGGATTGATGTCGACGTATCCGCTGCCGAATTGCTCGCCTTCGTGAATCTTGATCAACCAGGCATCATATTCGGCGCCGTGGTGGCCCAGTGCCAGCAATTCTTCCAGCATTACGGTGACTTTTACGCCGTTGGGCGTCCCCAGTGAATAGAGTTGGACAGGATGTTTTCCGACCGGTAGTTCCTTGTCGTGCGTCGGCCCGGCAATCGGCCGGTTGATGTTGGAAAAATGGCCACCGCTATCAGTATTCCATTCCCAGACTCTGGGAACGGTATAGTCGGCGGGCAGGGAAGGGATATCGGCTTTTTCGTCGTTCATGGAAGTAACAGGTCCGGTGCTTGGCTCGACAAGGAATGACGTGAACATGGTGCGCCTGTTCCAACGAGAGAAGGGGACACCCGCCGCAGGCCGCTGACCGGCAAATGGTCGATTTTGACAACCTGACCATCATCAATTATCGCCGTGCCGCCGATGTTGCGCGTCCAGCTGTCTTGATCTGCCTCCTGGCCAGAGGTTAGTGCATCCGCAAATGTTACAGAAATTCCCGGAAATATGATCGGTTGCTGCATGCCCTTGGTGCAGAATCTTCAAAAGTTGAATTCTCGTCGGAAAGCAGCTGTTCAATCCGCGCCACCGTCGCCTCTGTCCCTTGGCGTGCGGGTGGTCTAGTTTTCTGGGCAAACACGCGAATTCGACCTGTTTCGGCTCGGAGGCCGCATCTGCCCATGCCCGATGAAAACCGCTCCGCCCTGGCTGCTGCCGATCAGTCTCTTGCGTCGACGAACCCCGTCCGTTTCGTTACGGCCGCCGCGCTGTTCGACGGCCATGACGCGTCCATCAACATCATGCGGCGCATCCTGCAGGCGCAGGGGGCGGAGGTGATCCATCTGGGTCATAACCGGTCGGTCGACGAGATCATCAAGGCGGCGATCGAGGAAGACGCCCACGGTATCGCGGTGTCGTCCTACCAGGGCGGACATGTCGAATACTTCAAGTACATGGTCGACCGGCTCGACGAGCTGAAAGCCGGACATATCAAGGTGTTTGGCGGCGGCGGCGGCACCATCGTGCCCGAGGAGATTCGCGAACTGCACGAGCACGGCGTCGCGCGGATCTACAGCCCTTACGACGGGCAGAACCTCGGCCTTGACGGCATGATCCGCGACATGCTGGCGACCGCAGGGGCTGACCTGGCCGGTCAGCCGCCCAAGAACCTGAACGCGCTGGATTGCGCGCATACTGGCGTCATCGCACGAATGATCTCCTGCCTGGAATGTGGCGCTCTGCCGAAGGACATGGCCGCCGAGATCAGGGAACGGGCTGCCCGGTCAGGAGCGCCGGTTGTCGGGATTACCGGCACAGGCGGCGCTGGCAAGAGTTCGCTCACCGACGAGATCGTGCAGCGCTTTCGGCTGGACCAGCCGGAACTGCACATCGCGCTGCTGGCCATCGACCCGACCCGCCGGCGCACGGGCGGCGCTCTGCTGGGAGATCGCATCCGCATGAATGCTATCGACAGCAGTCATGTTTACATGCGTTCCATCGGGACCCGGGTTGCGGAGGGCGATGTGCCGCCCGTCACGCCGCAGGCCATCGAGGTTTGCAAGGCCGCCGGGTTCGATCTGGTGATCGTCGAGACGCCGGGAATAGGCCAGGGCGACGCCGGCATCGTATCCTGCGTTGATGCGTCCCTGTATGTGATGACGCCGGAATTCGGCGCGGCCAGCCAGCTTGAAAAAATAGACATGCTGGATTTCGCCGATCTGGTGGCAATCAACAAGTTCGATCGCAGGGGTGGCAAGGATGCGTTGCGCGACGTTGCCAAACAGATCCAGCGCAACCGCGAAGCCTTCGGCCAGCGGCCGGAAGAGATGCCCGTCTATGGCACCGTCGCCAGCCGCTTCAACGACGATGGCGTGACGGCGTTGTACCAGGGATTGCTCACCATCTTGCGCGACAAGGGCTTGACGACCTGGAAGAGCCGCTGGTCGGCATCGGACAGCCGCCACTCGTCAGACAGCCGCGCCATCATTCCGGCGGATCGCACGCGTTATCTGGCCGAAGTCTCGGAAACTGTCCGCAACTACCACAGGTGGGCCCGCAAACAGGCGCAGATCGCGCGTGAGCGGCAGCAGGTGGCGGCCACTCGGGACATGCTGGGAGAGAAGGAAACACCGAAGGCTCTGGACCTGCTGTTCGCCGAAAAGCATCAGGCGCTCGACCCGCGGGCAGAGAAGCTGCTCGACATCTGGCCCCGGGCGCAAGCCGACTACAATGGCGACCAGTACAAGGTGAAGATCCGCGACCAGGAACTCACCTACAATCTCAGGTTCAAGAGCTTGAGTGGCACGTTGGTGCCTCGGGTGGCGCTCCCGAAATACCAGGATCACGGCGAAATCCTGCAATGGCTGCTGCGTGAAAATGTGCCCGGCAGTTACCCGTATACCGCTGGCGTCTTTGCCTTCAAGCGGGAAGGCGAGGACCCTACACGCATGTTCGCCGGAGAGGGTGATGCTGCTCGCACAAACAAGCGCTTTCACTATCTCTCCGCCAATTCCGATGCCAAGCGTCTCTCCACTGCCTTCGATTCGGTGACTCTCTACGGGCATGATCCGGATTTGCGACCGGACATCTACGGGAAGGTCGGCACATCCGGTGTCTCCATTGCCACTCTGGAAGATATGAAGGTCCTCTACAGCGGCTTTGACTTGTGCGCACCGACGACATCCGTTTCCATGACTATCAACGGTCCGGCGCCGACGATCCTGGCGATGTTCCTGAATACTGCCATCGATCAGCAGATCGACAAGTTCCAGCAGGATAACGGCCGCACGCCAACGGACGAAGAGATTGAAAAGATTCGCGCCTGGACGCTGTCGACCGTTCGAGGCACGGTCCAGGCCGACATCCTGAAGGAAGACCAGGGCCAGAACACGTGCCTTTTCTCCACGGAATTCTCGCTCAAGGTCATGGGCGACATCGCAAGTTACTTCGTGCAGCACGATGTTCGCAACTTCTACTCCGTCTCGATCAGCGGCTATCATATCGCCGAGGCTGGCGCCAACCCGATCACCCAGCTTGCGCTCACACTCTCGAACGGCTTTACCTATGTGGAAAGCTATCTGGCGCGGGGGATGCACATCGACGATTTCGCGCCGAATCTCAGCTTCTTCTTTTCCTACGGCATGGACCCGGAATACAGCGTTATCGGCCGCGTCGCTCGCCGCATCTGGGCCATCGTGATGCGCGAGAAGTACGGGGCCAACGAGCGCAGCCAGAAGCTCAAGTTCCACAGTCAGACCAGCGGGCGCTCGCTGCACGCCCAAGAATACAGCTTCAACGACATCCGCACGACGCTGCAAGCGCTGATCTCGACCTATGATCATACCAACAGCCTGCATACCAACGCCTACGACGAGGCAATCACCACGCCGACGGAGGAAAGCGTTCGTCGCGCGATGGCAATCCAACTCATCATCAACAAGGAATGGGGCCTGGGGAAAAACGAGAACCCGAACCAGGGCAGCTTCGTAATCGAGGAACTGACCGACATGGTCGAGGAGGCGGTTCTCTCCGAATTCGACCGCATTTCAGAACGCGGCGGCGTTCTGGGCGCCATGGAACTCGGCTATCAGCGGGGCTTGATTCAGGAAGAAAGTCTCTACTACGAAACGCTCAAGCATCAAGGCGACCTGCCTATTGTGGGCGTCAATACCTTCCGGAATCCTGAAGCTCAGGATTGGGAAGAAACCACCCTCGAACTCATCCGCGGCACCGAAGACGAAAAGCAGGGTACCCTGAAGGCGCTCGCCGGATTCCATGAAACTCATGCCAACGATGCGCCGGCAATGCTTGAACGGCTGAGAGACGCGGTGCGAGCCGATGCGAATGTCTTCGAGGTACTGATGGACGCCGTGCGGGTTTGCTCCCTGGGGCAGATCACACAGACGCTGTTTGATGTGGGGGGGAAATATCGCCGGAATATGTGACTCGTGCGTCTTCACGCTCCCCTTTGCCATCTTCGTGGAAAAGGGAGCAGTTGATCAACAGGGCCGGACACGGCTCGTGGAAGGACCTCGGGGGAGGGTGCGGCGACTGGCAAGGGTTGGGTGTTCTTCAAGGCAATGCCGAGGGAGCCTGCTGACAAGGTAGAGCAGGCGTCAAGTCCCCAGCGGATCAGTGACGATAGGGCAGGAAGACCAAGCCGTGGCAGACATCATCGTCATCGGGGCTGGCGTGATCGGGGCCGCGACGGCCTTTGAATTGGCGAAACAGGATCACAAGGTTCTGTCGGTGGATGCCAACGGCGATGCTGGCATGGGCTCCACCGCCGGTTCTTGCGCCGTCATCAGGGTGCATTACTCGACCCTCGACGGTACGGCCCTCGCTTGGGAGGGTTATCACTACTGGCGGGACTGGGCGGATTACCTGGAAACAAAGGACGAAGCAGGCCTTGCCCAGTTCAAGCAGTGTGGCTGTCTGGTGATGGCGGTGGAAGCAAATGGCTACCTGGAAAAGCACAAGGGATTCTGTCGGACTTTGAAGATTCCCTACGAGGATTGGGGGCAGGACAGGATCCTGGACCGGTTTCCGCAATTCACCCTGAAGGCTTTCGCGCCGGCCAAGCGCATGGACCAGCCGGGTTTCGGCGAACCGACAGGCGGCGTTGTGAATGCAGCCGTGTACTGGCCGACGGCGGGCTACATCACCGATCCGCAGCTTTCGTCTCATAACCTGCGCCGGGCCGCAGAAGCCAAGGGCGCGTCGTTTCGTTTCAACGCGAAAGTGGTGGAAATCCTCAAGGCGCGCGGACGCGTCGCCGGGGTCAAGCTAGCTGACGGTACCGAACTGCACGCGCCGGTGGTCGTGAACGTGGGCGGTCCGCATAGCGCGGTGATCAACAGGTTGGCCGGCGTTACCAGCGACATGACCATCGGCACCAGGGCGGTGAAGCAGGAGGTCGTCCATCTGCCGGCGCCTGAGGGCATGAATTTCGAAGCCCTCGGTTTCGTAATGTCCGACAGCGATATCAGCGTCTATTCCCGTCCAGAAAAGGGCAATCACATCCTGATAGGCAGCGAGGATCCGGAGTGCGATCCGCGTGAGGTCGTCAATCCTGACGCCTACGACATGAATTTCACCGATCAGTGGACTCATCAGGCTTGTCGATATGCTCAGCGCTTGCCCAGCCTTGGCATCCCCAGCCGAATGAAGGGTGTGGTGGAACTCTACGACGTCTCTGACGACTGGCTCCCGATCTACGACCGCTCCAGCCTTCCCGGTTTCTATATGGCTTGCGGGTCCAGCGGGAACCAGTTCAAGAACGCACCGATCGCCGGCAAGATGATGGCTGCACTGATCGACTATTGCGAGGCCGGCAACGACCATGATGCGAGACCGATGCAGTTCATGATGCCGTATACTCAGCAGGAAATGAATGTCGGCTTCTATTCCCGCAGGCGAGAAATCAATCCGGAAAGCAGTTTCTCGGTACTGGGTTGAGTCAATCGCCGGGAAGGAACGCCTTGACCATCACCGCTGATGTCTGACGCTCCGAATGGAGGTTGGACAGATGATCCACACGGTGGTCGTTTTGTGTGCCGATGAGAATGGCTGCCTCCAGATAGCGGCATGATCTTCATTGGCATGATCGGGGTCTTCGACGGATCAGGCGACTGGATGCAGAAATTCATCTCCGGTCTTGTTCCAGGGATACGAAGGTAACCTGTCCAGACCACTTTGCTGCCGATCAGTTTGCGGCGTACTCCGGCAAAAGCCGCCCTGCTGGCCCGGCACTGGCCGTGTCACCGCGGAAAATCCTGACGGTTGACGATGTGCCGGTGTCCGACGTCATGCGCACCAGCAGTCCTGCCAGTGAGGTCACGGGTCCCCATGCCGTCTTCGTTGCAACCCCAAGACGATGGCCCTCGCAAGCAAAAGCGCCAGGGCGCTGAAAGGCCAAGTCCAAACTCAGATACTACCCCCTGTCACAGCAGCTTGCCCTTCCCCGGCGTGTTCCAAGCGTCCTGCCATGCCTTGAACTGCGACGGCTTTATCCGGTATCGCGCAAAGTTACCCTCGTGGAGTCCCGAAACTTCGTTTTCGGCGACTTCCCTGAATTGACTCTGTTCATCGGCTTCGATGTTCTTTCCAGCCCAAACGGCGATGCGGGAGAAGGCAGCTTTCTTGTCCAGCCGCTCAAGTACAATGGTCTGAACGACCTCACGCAAGGCTTCCTGATACTTCAGTCGGAACGGGTCTGGCTCACCGAGAGATTGCCTGACCGCCGCGTAACGCGACGCAGAACGCTCGTAGGCCCAGATAAAAACATCCCTGAGCAAATCGATCCGGTTCAGTTCATACACGCCGAGCATCGCGTCCGTGTAGGCCGTGAGCGGAACGTCCGTGAATGAGAGCGGCGAGAGGTTCATCTTGATCAAAGGGATATTCGCGGCCAAGCGCGAGACACGCTTGTTCACGTCATCGAACGGTTGCAAGTACGGCAACTGCGCCATAACGAAGAAGGCTTGCTCGAAGGGATTTTCGATCGCCTCGGCCGTAGCCAGTGTCTGATCAAAGCATTCTTCGATGAGTTGAGGCGTTTCGAGCGGATGAAACACTGATTTTTCTATGCCGATCGCGATCCGGCGTAAGCGGCCTGTCGCTTCCGAATAGGCCAGGAGGTTGTTCGCCAGCAGAGCATGCAAGTTCAGTATCGTGTGCCGGTTGAACCCGATTTCCTCCGCTGAATTCGCAAGAAACTCGATGGCGTCTTTGTGGTTCAGGATCATTTGCGCTTCGAGTTGTGCTTTACCGTCGGCCAATTGACCGAAGTCAATCAGACGCTTTGTATCGAGCAACGAGTAGGTATTCCCTTCCAGACGGCTGGAATTCCATGACAGCTCGATGAGCAGCCGGTTCAATATCTGCCTGGTGTAGGTTCCGGCAGGCTGCTCTCCGGAAGTCGAAATTCCGATCTCTCGCAGGTGTGTGCGTTCCTTCGCCGACAAGTAGGCAGTATCGTTGGGTCTATAGCCGTAAAGAAACGCACGCTGATAGCCGACGGGCTTTCGGGTGCGGAGAGGTTTGCGGACGTGGTTCTGCACTACAACCGCTTGCTTTGAGAGTGGCACTTTGCCAGCCAACTCCTCTTCGGGTACTTCGGCCGCCTTCGCCGGGCGTTTGGCGGCAGGGAGTCGATACCTGGCCGAGCGCCTGTTGCCCTCCTTGGCTAGACGGCCTCCGTTAACAAGGTGCTTGAGGCGATATTGGAGCGTGCGGCGCGCGGTCTTGCGTTCCAGTTCATCCTGGATGCCCTGAATGGCGATGCCCTCAGGGTAGGCAGACACCACCGCTTCAATGGCCTGCAATTCCAGTTCCGGTATGGGCTTTGCCATGTCATTCTATCTTGTGCATAGACGAAATGCGCAATTAAAATACAACTTATACGCAATCATCAAGCAAATGCGCAATTAATGTTGCGCATGGATTCGATGCACGATCTGGCTGGTTATGGGCGACTCAACCCAGAGAAAATGGTGGGTTGACTCCTTCGTCAAACTCACCACGACGCTGCTTGGACAGGCCATTGATATAGGCCACAGGTTCGGTGCCGCCGAGCAGACGGGCGAATGTGTAGGGGGTTCGTGCTGCAAAGCAGACGCTGCCGTTGCGAGACGGCCGTTACTTGCTGCGCGGTTGCGAAGCCCGATCTTCACGCCGTCGTCGAGATTGCGGATCGTTTGCTCACCATCGCCAACTCGCACGTTCGCGATCAGCCAAGCGATGATTGGGGGTCTCTTGTCTGCCAGTGCAGTTGTGCCCGCACAGTTCCGGGATAATCGCTGAGAGTGTCGCCGGCTGTCGGGTCAAGGCGAAGGTGTTGACCGAGACGCCCTTGCGGGTCCTGCCTCGACATCCCTTGGTCGCGGGCGTTCCCCACGCACTGGACGACCTGTATTCCAGGCCGCATAGGTCTACGCGTGAGTTCGCACACGGCGTGCTGCCCATGGAGGTCTCAAGGCGGGCTGGAAGTCTGGAAATCGCAATGCATTGACTCGCACCGCCAAGGGGCATCTTGATCTTGAAAAAATCCGTATTCCATTTGATGATTGATCTGGAATGTCCGACCATCTGTTGTTTCATGAATATGATTTTATCAATTGAATACAGTAAGTTGGTATATTTTCCTTAAGATTTCTCCGAACTTGATCCGGGACCGCAACGTCAGTTCCTTGCAGTGAAAGCCGTGCACTTGAAGGAGAAATTCATGGCTGATATTCCGGCCAAGGCAAGCATCGTCATCATCGGTGGCGGCGTGTCCGGCTGCTCGGTTGCCTATCATCTGGCCAAGCTTGGCTGGACCGATGTAGTTCTGCTGGAACGGAAACAGCTGACGTGTGGCACGACCTGGCATGCCGCCGGCCTGATCGGACAATTGCGCGCCAGTCAGAACATGACCCGTCTGGCAAAGTACTCGGCTGACCTCTATGTCAAGCTGGAGGAGGAGACCGGCATTGCTACCGGCATGCGCCAGAACGGCTCGATCACTGTAGCGCTGACCGACGAGCGAAAGGAGGAGATCTTCCGTCAGGCGTCGCTCGCCCGGGCCTTCGATGTGGATGTCATGGAGATTTCGCCTTCGGAAGCCGGGAACCTCTATCCTCACCTCAATATCGACGATGTGGTTGGCGCAGTTCATTTGCCGCTGGACGGACAGTGCGATCCCGCCAACATCGCCTTGGCGCTGGCCAAGGGCGCTCGCCAGAACGGCGCCCGGCTGATCGAGGGCGTCAGGGTGACGGGAGTCGGCCAGGCGAACGGTCGGGTTACCGGAGTGTCTTGGGAAACAGACGGCGCCCGGGGCCAGATTGCGGCAGATATTGTCGTGAATTGCGGCGGCATGTGGGCTCGCGAGCTTGGCGCGATGAACGGCGTAAACGTTCCGCTTCATGCCTGCGAGCATTTCTATATCGTCACCGAAGCCATCCCCGACCTTGGGGTATTGCCCGTTCTGCGGGTGCCAGACGAATGCGCCTACTACAAGGAAGATGCAGGCAAGATGCTGCTGGGGGCCTTTGAACCGGTTGCCAAACCTTGGGGCAACGACGGCATCCCGGAAGATTTTTGCTTCGATCAGTTACCTGAAGACTTCGAACACTTTGAACCGGTCCTTGCACAGGCGGTCAACCGGATGCCGCTGCTCGGCGAAGCGGGAATCCACACCTTCTTCAACGGGCCGGAAAGCTTCACACCAGACGGCCGCTACTACCTTGGCGAAGCGCCCGAATTGGGCAATTATTGGGTGGCTGCCGGCTACAACTCCATCGGCATTGTCTCGTCGGGCGGCGTTGGCATGGCCCTGGCGCAGTGGATCAACGATCGGGAAGCACCTTTCGATCTGTGGGAAGCCGATATCCGTCGAGCCCAGCCATTCCAGAAAAATCGCTTCTACCTGAAGCAGCGCGTATCGGAGACGCTTGGCCTCCTGTACGCCGATCACTTTCCCTATCGCCAGCCGACGACAGCGCGGGGCGTCCGACGCTCTCCATTGCATGAACATCTGAAGACGCGCGGCGCGTGTTTCGGAGAGACCGCTGGCTGGGAAAGAGCCAATTGGTTCGCCCCGGACGGCGTGGTGCCCAGGTATCAGTATTCCTGGAAGCGCCAGAACTGGTTCGGGTATTCCAGAGACGAACACATGGCGGTGCGGGAGGGCGTCGGCCTCTTCGACATGTCGTCTTTCGGCAAGCTGCGTGTGGAGGGGCGCGATGCCGAAGCATTCCTGAACCGCCTGTGCGGAAACGATGTGGCGATTGATCCGGGCCGGTTGGTCTACACGCAGTTTCTCAATAACCGTGGCGGGATCGAAGCAGACGTTACCGTTGGGCGCCTGTCAGAAACGGAATTCCTGATCGTCACGACGGCCATGACGGTTCAACGGGAACTGTCGTGGTTGCGCCGCCATCTTCCGGATGACATCCACGTGGTGATTACCGATGTGACAGCAGGTGAAGCCGTGATTTGCGTAATGGGGCCCAAAGCCCGGGATGTACTGGGTGCCTGCTCGCCCGCTGATCTCTCCACCGATGCTTTCCCGTTTGGTTCTGTTCGGGAAATCGAGATCGGCATGGGTCTGGCGCGAGCGCATCGGGTATCTTACGTGGGAGAACTGGGATGGGAGTTATACGTTCCGGCCGATATGGCTGGCCATGTGTTCGAAATTGTCGAAGAGGCCGGTCGTGGCCACGGCCTGAAACTGTGCGGCCTGCACATGATGGATAGTTGCCGGATCGAGAAAGCCTTTCGGCATTTCGGCCATGACATTACCGATGAAGATCATGTCCTTGAGGCGGGTCTTGGTTTTGCTGTGAAGACGAAAAAACCTGAGTTCATCGGGCGCGATGCTGTTCTTCGGAAGAGGGAGGCGGGTCTCGACCGGCGGCTACTGCAGTTTCGCCTGCGAGATCCCGATCCATTGCTGTTCCATCACGAACCGATCGTACGCGACGGCAAGATTGTCGGCTTTCTGACGTCAGGCAACTACGGCCATGCTCTGGGCGGCGCAGTTGGACTGGGATACGTGCCGTGCCCCGACAGGGAATCCGTGGAGCAACAGCTCTCCTCCGATTACGAGGTCGAAATTGCCGGCGTCCGCATTGCCGCAGATATCTCGTCAAGGCCGCTTTACGACCCGACTTCTGAACGGGTTCGGTTGTGAGCGCATGCTCGCCCGCCCATGAACGACTGGTTGTCGTCGATGGTGTTTGCCAAGGCAAGGGTGGTGCCGGAGAGACAGTGGCAATGAGGATGGCGGCGCTGTCATTCAGGACGACTTCCTGCTATGCACGAAGAAGCTGTCATTCTGCCTTTCGCCTCGCTGGCTTCTGCACAAGCTGGTCGAAAGACAATACCCGAATCTTGAGGAAGCTTTCTCGCTCAACGCGTACGGGATTCTCGCAGACGTGCGCATTCACCTGCCGGATCAACCATGCTGGAGCCGGGATCCATGAGCAGAGTCGAGACCATTTCGATCAGTAGCCCGGCTGATCTGCCCAGTGTGGATCGACTCTTGCAGGATGTGCGTCTTGCGAGTCTTGCCGACCGGCTGGGGCGCAGCTGTGTTGTCAATGGAGTGCGAGCCGTTCTGGACGAGGGCAGGGCGGACCTGGCTGCGGGTCGGAAGCTTGATATCGCCGAAATTCCGGACAGTGTCGTCGCCCATATCGCATCCATGGCCGAATTATCTCTCAGACCGGTCCTGAATCTGACTGGAACCGTCATCCATACTAATCTCGGGCGATCTTCGCTCTCCGAGGCCGCCATCAACGCAATGACCCTTGCGGCGCGTCAGCCGGTGAACCTCGAATACAGTTTGGAGGCTGGCAAACGGGGTGACCGCGACAGCCATCTTGAACAACGTATCTGCTCGTTAACCGGTGCCGAGGCTGCAACGGTCGTCAACAATAATGCCGCCGCCGTCCTGCTTGTCCTGAATACGCTCGCCAATCGGCGCAATGTGCCGGTCTCGCGCGGCGAACTGGTGGAAATCGGCGACAGTTTCCGGCTCCCGGATATCATGCGCCGGGCTGGAGCCCGCCTTGTGGAGGTTGGCACCACGAATCGGACTCATCTCGCGGACTTCGAAGCGGTAATCAGCGAAAGACCGGCGGCCATCCTAAAGGTGCACACCAGCAACTACGCCGTGGCTGGTTTCACCAAAGCCGTGGATGAGAAAGAGCTTGCAGCCCTTTGCAGGCGCCACGATGTGCCATTTTTCATTGATCTGGGAAGTGGGACTGTCGTTGATCTGGAGCAGTTTGGCCTGCCGCACGAGCCCACGGTGCAAGAGGCGCTGGCGAATGGTGCAGATCTTGTAACTTTCAGTGGCGACAAGCTGCTCGGCGGTCCGCAGGCTGGCGTGATCGCGGGGCGGCCAGACCTGATCGCCGGGATCAAGAAAAACCCCATGCGGCGCGCGCTGCGGTTGGACAAGATGACGATTGCGGCCCTTGATGCAACGCTTGCCTTGTATCAACATCCGGAAAAACTGGCGGAAACAGTGCCGTCGCTGCGGCTTCTCGCGCGCTCCCTGGAGAATATCCAGTTGACCGCGGAGTCGGTAGAACGGGCGTTCCTGGGGGTGCCGCAGGACGATTGGAAGGTTGATGTTGCTGACTGCTTCAGTCAGATCGGCAGTGGTGCGCTCCCGACGGAATCTCTGCCCAGCGTTGCCGTTCGATTGACGCCAACCGGTCCAAGAAAAGTGATGGGCAAGCGTCTTGCGGACATTGCTGCCAGCTTTCGCAACCTGCCTGTCCCGGTTATCGGCCGAATGGAGAAACGCGCTTTCTGGCTCGACATGAGAACTCTTGAAGAGCCGAATCAGTTGGTTGATCAACTGGATGCGTTCCGCTGGCCGGGCTCGCCGTGATTATCGCGACGGCAGGTCATGTGGATCATGGCAAGACAAGCCTGCTGAAGCGCCTTACCGGGGTCGATGCCGATCGCCTTCCTGAAGAAAAAAGACGTGGTCTCACCATCGATCTGGGTTTTGCCTATTCGACCGACCTGCGGCCGGGAGAAACGACAGGCTTCGTCGACGTACCCGGCCATGAAAAATTCATCCACAACATGCTCGCCGGCGTCACCGCCATTGACGCGGCTCTGCTGGTGGTGGCCGCGGATGACGGACCCATGCCGCAAACTCGTGAGCATCTGTCTATCCTGGATCTGGTAGGCGTAAGAACCGGTTTTGTTGCACTGACCAAGACCGATCTGGTCGATGTCGATCGAAGGCATGCAGTGGTGAATGACATCGCTGCGCTTCTGGAGGGCACCACGCTGGCCGGCGCGCCAATCCATCCGGTTTCTTCTGCAACCGGGGACGGTGTGACCTCCCTGGTCGCCGCCATTCGCAAGATTGATTCCGAAATCTCCGGCGCGGAAGGATGCTTCCGGATGGCCATCGACCGCAGTTTCGTGGTTGACGGTGCCGGTCTTGTGGTAACGGGCCTGGCCCAGTCGGGTTCGGTGGCGGTCGGCGACAGATTGGTAGTCAGTCCTTCGGGCGCTCAGGGTCTGGAAGCCAGAGTGCGCGGCTTGCGGGTGCAGAATACGCTGACGAAAACAGGGCAAGCTGGCGACCGTTGTGCGATCAACCTTGCCGGGTCCGGCGTTGAAAAAGCCTCGGTGGGGCGGGGGCAATGGCTGGTCACACCGGCTGGCCGATCAACCAGTCGGCGAATCGACGTTGATTTCCGGCTGCTTGAGTCCGAAGAGCGTCCGATGCGTCATTGGCGGCCGGTTCACGTCCATGTTGGCACGGCTGACATTCCCGGCCGGATTGCCTTGCTGGAGGCGGCGACACTAGCCCCCGGTGAAACAGCGGTTGCGCAATTGGTCATCGACAGACCGGTGTGTGTCTGCCGGGGTGACGCTGTCATCGTTCGAGACCAATCGGCATGGCGTACGCTTGGTGGCGGCATGGTCCTGGACGCCGCCGGTCCGCGGCGTGGCCGGGCGGCGCCCTTGCGTTTGTCAGCCGTCAAGGCCCACCGACGCGATGCACACGACGAAGCATTGGCTACGTTACTGGACACGGCCCCCGGCGGGGTGGATCTGTCGGCCTTTGCTCGCAATCGCAATCTCTTGCCGACCGAAATTGGCACACTTTCTCTGCCGGGCATGATCAACGTCGGCTCTCCTGAACAGCCGGTGGCGATCCTGGACCGGTATTTGGCCCAGACAGCCGATACCATCCGACAGGAACTGGCGAAACATGTGGCGAGCAACACCAGTGATCCGGGACTGGCAATCGGGTCCCTGGTGCGACACTTGCCTGGGCAAATACCGCCAGCAGTGATCGAGGTGGCGGTCGATGAACTCGTACGCTCCGGCGCCATTGTGCGCGCGGGCCAGAAGATCATGATCGCTGGCCAGGGGAGGCGGCTGGAGTCGCAAGATGCAGACTTGTGGGCCAAGGTAGAACAGGCGCTCCTGGTTGACGGTCGGCCGCAAACCGTTTGGGAAGTTTCAGAAAAAATCAATATATCGCAAGTCGATGTGATCCGCTTTCTGAAGAGAGCGCAGGCGGTCGGCTTGGTGAACCAGATCTCGAAGAATCGGTTCATCACTCCGTCCGCATTGCTGACGTTGGCGGAGACAGCGGAAAACGGGCTCCGATCGGCGGGCGGAGATCGATTTACGGCGGCCAGTTTCCGCGACTGGTCTGGTCTGGGACGCAATTTGAGTATCGAGATGCTGGAATATTTCGACCGGGTCGGATTCACCCGACGTGCCGGTAACGAACGGGTTATCCTCAAGGCCGCCGCCGATGTGTTCGAGAAAAGCTCGTCGTGAGAGCGGGCACATGATAATATTCCGTGGCAGGGAGGAGGATCGGCGCCCGGTGGGCCGCGCGGGCTTCAAACCCGTTGAGACGCGCCAGCGCGTGTCTGGTGGGTTCGACTCCCACCCTCTTCCGCCAACGTCTCACTCATCGTTGCATTTCGTCCCGCGCAAGATCGGGGCCTGACGCGACCTCCGCCATCTGCACAGCCGTCAAGCGGGTCTCGCTCCTACCGCGCGGACGATAGGCAATGCCCTCCGCGTCGTCGCGCAGCACCCCACTGCGAACGATTTGAAGCGCGACGCCGTGCGCTCTTGCCGTAGGCGTGCAAGACGCGCCATCCACGATCATCGTGATCGCTCGCGAGGCTTGCTTCGTGCGACTGCAATGACTGCGCCGGCTCATGAAACGTATGGGCCTTATTCCCCTGACGGGGCTACTTGCGTGGCATGGTCAAACAAGGGTATAT
>JAPOST010000188.1 GCA_026709535.1 Rhodospirillaceae bacterium | reverse complement strand
GGCTGCGTTCTTGTCAATGTGTCGGTGCTGTATGCGCCGGATGAATTGTCATTTGTTCTCGACAAGGCCGATA
This sequence comes from Rhodospirillaceae bacterium, assembly GCA_026709535.1. Taxonomy (GTDB): domain Bacteria; phylum Pseudomonadota; class Alphaproteobacteria; order Bin65; family Bin65; genus Bin65. Next base: position 19,297 of record JAPOST010000188.1, on the reverse strand, counting down.
TCGAACTTCTGTTTGTCGAAGACCTGTTTGCCGGCAAGGTCGAAGCTGTCAAGGACCAATTGCCAAAGCTCCGGGAGGTTGTCATCATTGGCGGCGACGGCGACGCTTTCACGGCATTTCTTGCAGACGGTAACGTCGAAGAGCCAGAGATAGACCTGAGTGAGGATGATCCTTTCTGCATGACCTATACTGGCGGTACGACCGGTCGGCCCAAGGGCGTCCTGTGCAGCCATCGCGCAAGAGCGACGACAGCTCATACTGTGATGGTGGAAGAGGCATTGGATGAACGCGACGTTATCGGTGTGGTGACGCCGATGTTCCATGTCGCGGCGCTCAACATCATGTTCCAGCCAGCGATCCTCACCGGCGCCACAGTAACGATGTTGTCGAAATGGGATCCAGTGGTTTTCCGCGAGATGGTTCGGGATACCGGTATGACCGCCACCTTTTTCGTGCCGACTCAGGCATTGATGCTAGTGCAGGATCCGGGCTTCAAGGTCGACGATTACAAGTCATGGCGGAAGGTGAGTTTTGCCGGTGCACCAATGCCAGATTGGGTGCAGAGGGAATTGATGGCCAAGCTCCCAAACCTTCGATTGACCCAGATATACGGCCAGTCGGAAATGGGTGTGATTGCGGTGCTGCCCCACTGGATGTTGCCGGTCAAACTTGGCGCCGTCGGGCGCGAAAGCTACAACACCGATACCCGGGTGGTGCGGCCGGACGGGATCAACGTCGAGCCGAACGGTGAGATCGGTGAAGTCATCTGCCGGGGCGATAGCCTGATGTCGGAGTACTATAAGGAGCCGAAACAGACCGAGGCGTTTTTCAGACTGGGCGATGATTGGGGTTGGTCGGGAGACCTCGCAACGATCGACATGGACGGCTACATATATTTGGTTGACCGGTCGAAGGACATGATGATCTCGGGCGGCGAGAATGTGTATCCGAGTGAGATCGAAGCGGCGATCTTCGAACTGCCTGCCGTTTCGGAATGTGCTGTGTTCGGCATTCCGGATGACAAGTGGGGCGAGGTGCCGGCAGCTTATGTTGTACTCAAAACCGGCACATCACTAAGCGAAGACGATGTTATCAAGCACTGTGCCTCCAAGCTGGCGCGGTTCAAGCGGCCGCGGCTGGTCAAATTTGTAGACGATTTTCCCAAGACCCCTATCGGCAAGATCCAGAAAACAAAACTGCGCGCTTCATACTGGGAAGATCAGGATTCGCAGGTCCGAAGCAGCCCGGGCGAATCGCATACGATGGCATGACGCAAGGCAGTACTGTGTGTTAGCATGATGCTATCGATGCTTGCCCATAGGTGGCGTGGCAACTACCTTCATAAGGCTGCCAACTTGGTGATGATCCAGTGGTTTGGCGGTCGCGGTCGGGTCTGTTGGGTACAAATTTTCCAACCTCGGGGTCGCGAGGTCGATCTTTGTCACCTACTTCAGAAGATCAGGATGGGTTGGAAAAATGGCGGCGTACAGATCGTTTTTTCGAGTCTTGGCAATGACGGCACTGCTCTTTGCTGTCGCCATACACCCGGACCGGATCATGGCTGCGGATGCGAACACGTCGCCGATCGGCGTTTGGCTCTCGGTTGGCGATTCCGGAGGCAAGGGACATATCCAGATCTATCGCTGCGGCGCTAAACTTTGCGGCAAGCTGATACACAGCAATACTCCGGAGGCACGTGACGTTAAAAACCCGGACGAAGCACTGCGCAGCCGGAAACTGATCGGCAGCGACCTGCTCTGGGGCTTCGAGCCGGATGGTGAAAATCTCTGGACTGGCGGCCGAATCTACGACCCGACGAGCGGCAAGACCTGGAAATGCCAGTTCAGCGTCGGGAACGCAGGCAACAAGCTGAATGTTCGCGGTTACTGGGGCATTGCGCTGTTTGGCCAGACCCGGACCTGGACACGGGTTCGTTAGGCCAATGCGTTAGGATCCAGAGTGGAGCGATGGCCTTCCAAGGGAGGCCCCATAAGCGACAGCCGGTCGTTGGCGTGCTCAGCGCTGGCGATATGGGCCATGCGGTCGGCCAGGTGGCGCGTGATTTGGGCTGCCGGGTTGTTACCTGTCTGGTCAACCGCAGCGAACGCACGCGTGCGCTTGCGGCGGTAGCTGGTCTGGAAGATGGTGGCGATCTGGCAACGGTCGTCGAGGTGGCGGACGTTGTTCTTTCGATCCTGCCGCCGGCCGAAGCACTGGGACTGGCGCGATGCGTCGCTTCTTGTCCGGTTTCTGCCCGGGGGCGTCTGTTCGTCGATTGCAACGCGGTTGCTCCCGCGACAATACAGGATATAGGCCGGATCGTTGGTGCTGCCGGTTTCACCTTTGTGGATGCTGGCATCATTGGCCCGCCACCGCATCGACCGCCTGCGACACGCCTCTATGTCAGCGGCCGCGAAGCGGGCCGCCTCCTCTTTCTGGAAGACCCCCGGCTCACAGTGTGCGATCTGGGAACGGCGCTTGGTCATGCCTCGGCTCTCAAGATGTGCTATGCTGCGCTGACCAAGGGCAGTTGGGCTCTTTACGCTGCCTTGACGACGGCTGCGTATCGCCTCGGCGTCGCAGACACGCTTGATCGAGAATTCGCCATGAGTCAAGCTGTCGTGCGGGAACGGCAGCTTGCCATGCTGCCTCGCTTGCCGCTTGATGCCAGGCGCTGGATCGGCGAAATGGAGGAGATAGCAGCTACCTTTGAGGCCGCTGGCTTGCCCGATGGTTTTCATCGCGCCGCCGCTGAAATATTCAACCTTCTCGACCACACGCCCTTCGCCGCAGAATCGCGCCAGTACTGGGATCGGAGTCGTACTCCAGAACAGACCGTGGCAGCAGTCTCGACCGTCATTGATCACCTTGGAAAAAATCATGACCAAGTCCACCGCCGGGCCTCTGAGGACTGACATCTGCGTGATCGGCGCCGGGGCTGCCGGACTGTCGGTTGCTGCCGGCTGTGTGCAACTAGGTGCGCGCACCGTCCTGATCGAGCGTGGTGCGATGGGTGGCGACTGCCTCAACACTGGCTGTGTGCCGTCCAAGGCGATGCTGGCGGCAGGCCACGCGGCCGAAACCATGCGAACCGCTGGACGCTACGGCATAGCGGGCACGGCGCCGGTGATCGATTTCGCGGCGGTTCATCGCCACGTTCACGGTGCTATCGCCGCGATTGCGCCGATGGATTCTGTAGAGCGGTTCGAAATGCTTGGCGTCACCGTCATCCGGGGCGCGGCGCGCTTTATCGCACCGGACGCGCTCGATGTCGATGGGCGGCGGATCACGGCAAGGCGTTTCGTGATCGCCACGGGCTCCAAGGCCGTCGCGCCGCCGGTATCGGGACTGGCTGAAGCGCCCTATCTGACCAACGAGACGATCTTCAATCTCACTGAATGTCCGCAACATCTGCTGATCATGGGGGGTGGGCCGATCGGGTGCGAAATGGCGCAGGCCCATCGCCGCCTCGGCGCCCGGGTCACTCTCGTCGAGAGAATGCGCCTTCTGGGGCGGGACGACGAGGAAGCGGCCGATGTCGTGCGCCAGCAACTGCTCGGCGAGAAAATTGAAATCTTGGAAGGCGCAAAGGTCGAGCGTGTCAACGTCCGAAACGGCGCAATTGCACTGACTGTCAATCGCAACGACGCAAAGATGGTGCTGACAGGCTCGCATCTGCTGGTCGCTGCTGGTCGTGCGCCGGTCATTGACGGATTGGACCTGGAGAAAGCTGGCGTTGCGGTTGGCCAGGCTGGCATTGAGGTCGATGCTGGCCTGCGTACGAGCAATCGGCGCATTTTCGTGGCTGGCGATGTCGCTGGCGGGCCACAATTCACTCATGTCGCCGGTTATCATGCCGGGGTGTTGGTACGTCGCCTGTTATTCCGTATGGCATGGGCGAAAACCGATTACCGGGCACTGCCTTGGGTAACCTATACCGAGCCGGAACTGGCTCAGGTCGGGCTAACCGAAGCTATGGCCGCCGAGCGGTACAGAAGCCTTTCCATCTTGCGCTGGGACTTCACCGAAAACGATCGCGCCCAAGCCGAGCGGAGGACTGAAGGGCATATGAAGGTGATCGCTACGCCGAGGGGCAGAATTCTCGGCGCCACCATTGTCGGCGCCCATGCAGGCGAACTGATCCATCCTTGGGTGCTTGCGATTCAGAACGGCCTCAGCTTGGCAAAAATGTCCAGCTATATCGCGCCCTATCCGACCTTCGGCGAGATCGGCAAGCGCGCTGCGTCGAGCTACTACACACCGAAACTGTTTAGCGCGCGTACCCGCCGGATCATTCGTCTGTTGCGCTATCTTCCATAAGCTGGCGCAGACTGCTCCTGCCTTGATTGCGCATGATAGGGTGTCCTGTCCAGAGGACGCGTCTTGGCGCGCGGCGCATGAAGCCTGATTTGGCCTTGGGTCGCACCCGCCCATCTTGTGGGCAATCAAGCAGAGTAAAGAAATGCGAATTGACTCTTTCGTAAATTGCATAGTCTCTGAGGTGCAGCCCTGCTGATCGACAACATGATTGCAATGGGCGCTGCATGTGTTCCGGGGATTATAGTAGTGGCCTCCGGCGGAGTTCTCGCATCTGTTCTGGCGCTGCCAGTCGCGGTGGAGCCCAGTCTGGCAGTGATTGACGGACTTTATCTCGGGCAAGGATATCCTTGCCGGCTTGTGGCTCACCCAGTTCAAATGCAGCTTTTGCTGTTACGATGATCAACGCAGTCCTGCTGATGCGCTCGGTGATTTGGCGCTATCTGTGGCAAGACGTTTTTTGTGATTCGGGGGCCATTTGGGCACGCTTCATTCGCTTCGCTTGATCTTGGAGGTGCTGCGTTACTCCGCCGCTTGATAGAGGCGGGGGTGTGGCTACTTGTGCGCCAACAGATTTTTCCCGGAAATACTGGCTTACGGACGCAATCAATGCATCCCTTCCGCACGCATACCTGCGGCGCGCTACGCGCCGGCGATACGGGCAAGACCGTTCGACTCTCCGGCTGGGTCCATCGCAAGCGCGATCACGGCAATTTGCTGTTCCTAGATCTACGGGATCATTTCGGGATGACCCAAGCCGTGGTGGAAACGAACGATCCTGCTTTTTCCACTATGGAAAGCGTGAAGTTGGAAAGTGTGTTGATCGTGACCGGCGAAGTGATGAAACGCTCGGAAGAAACGATCAATCCAAATTTGCCGACAGGTCATATCGAGGTGAAGGTGTCGGAAGCGACTGTCGAAGCAGCCGCCGATCCCTTGCCGTTACAGGTGAACAGTGATACCGACTATGGTGAGGAAGTTCGCCTCGCCAATCGCTATCTGGATCTTCGGCGCGAAAAGATGCAGCGTAACATCACGCTGCGGTCGGACGTGATCTCGTCCATTCGAAGACGCATGATCGATCAGGGTTTTCGCGAATTCCAAACGCCGATTTTGACGGCCGGTTCTCCAGAGGGCGCACGGGACTACCTGGTGCCATCCCGTCTTCACCCAGGTCAGTTCTACGCGTTGCCGCAAGCGCCTCAGATGTTCAAGCAGTTGCTGATGATCGCGGGATTCGATCGATATTTCCAGATTGCGCCGTGCTTTCGGGATGAAGACGCCCGCGCTGACCGTTCGCCGGGCGAGTTCTATCAGCTGGATTTTGAAATGAGCTTCGTGACCCAAGACGATGTCTTCGCTGCCATTGAACCGGTGCTTCAAGGAGTATTTGAGGAATTTGCTGATGGCCGGGCAGTATCGCCAGCGCCATTCCCGCGAATTCCATTCGACGATGCCATGATGAAATACGGCACGGACAAGCCGGATCTGCGAAATGCGATCGAGATTACAGACGTTACCGGGGCGTTCCGCGGTTCCGGTTTCAATATCTTTGCCGATCTGATTGAGCAGGGTGCCGTGGTGCGGGCCGTGCCTGGTCCGGGCGCAGGCAGCCGTGCTTTTTGTGACCGGATGAATGGCTGGGCGCAGAAAAATCAAGGCAAGCCTGGACTTGGTTACATCTTTTGGCGTGAGAGCGAAGGTGCTGGGCCGATCGCGAACAACCTCGGACCGGAACGGGTGAAGCAGATTCAGGATGCGACGGGCGTTGCAGACGGCGATGCTGTCTTCTTCATTTGTGACCAGCCAAGAGCGGCGGCTGAATTCGCCGGAATCGTGCGAACCAAAGTTGGAGAAGAACGTGATTTGTTGGATAAGGATTGTTTTCGGTTCTGCTGGGTTGTCGATTTTCCCATGTTTGAAATCGATGATTCAACCGGCAAGCTGGACTTCAGCCATAACCCCTTCTCCATGCCCCAAGGCGGCCTGGAGGCTTTGGAAAACGATGATCCGCTGACCATAAAGGCTTGGCAATATGATATAATCTGCAATGGCGTGGAACTGTCGTCAGGTGCGATCCGAAATCACCGGCCGGAGATCATGTACAAGGCCTTCGAAATTGCCGGCTATTCCGCCACCGTTCTTGAGAAGAATTTTTCAGGTATGTTGAACGCTCTCAAGTTCGGTGCTCCGCCGCATGGGGGCTCCGCTCCGGGCATCGATCGAATCGTCATGCTGCTGGCCGACGAGCCCAACATCCGGGAAGTCATTGCTTTCCCGATGAATCAGCAGGCCCAGGACCTTATGATGTCTGCGCCCGCAGACGTACCAGACGACCGCCTGAGCGAGTTGCATATCCACAAGCGCTTGCCGGCCGAAGCGAAGCCGGCTTGAACTTGCTGCGGCAAGATCGAAACCTCGCCATTCCATGACAGCAGTGCGAGGATGCTTGCTTCTAAGCGATTCCGGTTGATCCTGTTATTGAGTCGTACGATTGCAGCGGGCTTCCAACGATGGCAAAGGATGCGGAATGAAGGGTCTTCCGGCGGCAGTGATTGGCGTCGTGGGGTGGAGTGCGACGGTCTTGGCATCCGGCGTCGTCCAGGCCGAAGACTTGGAGAAATTCGCCCGAAAGCTGACGCCACACAAGGCCATCTATGCGCTGACCATCAAGAAAATAAGGGTCGGCAGCGACATCGCGTATGGTGATGGTGCGATCTATTACGAGTTTCGTGAGACGTGTACGTCCTGGCTCGTAAAGCATCGTTTCAAGCTGCGGATAATCCGCAGCGAACGCAGCGCCACGGAGACTCTGTTCAATTTTACCAGTGCGGAAAAGAAGAACGGTCGCCGTCTGTCTTTCTCATCTTCCACGTCTATCAATGGCAGGGTTACGGAGCGCAAATCCGGGGTCGCCACATTCGACCGCGTTGGCGGACCGGGCGTTGTAATTCTGAAGAAACCGAAACCGCAGCGGGTGCTGCTGCCGAAAGGCACGGTATTGCCGACTTGGCACTTGCTGAAAATCATCCGCGCTGGCGGACGCGGCGATCGGACGGTCTGGTCGAACATCTTTGATGGTGCTGGCGATAACGGCCGACACAACGGGGTTAATGTCATCATCTTGGGGTCAAAATCGTCGCCGGGCGAGCTTCAGCGTGAGCGGCTTCTTCGACGGCCTGGTTGGGTGGTGCGAGTGACCTATTTCGAACCAAACCAGGAAGACAGCACGCCAACCTATTCTCTTCGTATGCGCCTGAACAACAATGGTATTATTAGCGGAATGACCTTGGACTATGGCGACTTTGCAATGACGGGAAAGTTGAAGGCTATTGAGCCGCTCAATCGACCAAGTTGTTAGTATTATGCCAACTCTCAGGAATCACGAGAAAAGAGTTCAGGTTAAGGTGACTCTTGCAGGTGATCTGATGCGGCTGCCTTGGAGGATCGTTCATCTGATCAAGGTATATTCCGCCGTATGAAGGAGGAATGCACTTCAAGCGTCTCCCAGATCCTTCGGGATATGTCGTTCTCTACGGCATGCGCCTAGATTACAGAGAGGCAGCCGTACAGATCGGTCGGGTCAAGGCCATGCCGGCGCGGCACCCGGACCCCGGGAAATCCGCCCCAATCCAGCCTAAACCGCCCAAAATCGTCATCCCGGCAGACCAACCACTCTCCTGACAGCGCACAGGACCGCAAACGATGCCTGAAAACATCCCAACCCACGAAACCACACATTTTCATGAACTGTCCGGGCTGATATGGATTGACCTGTCTACTCCGGCTCGGTCTGTTTCCATCCCCCTCCTCTTGGCATGACGGGCGCGGGCCGCAGGCAGCTTGCTGCGACGGTGGATCACTCTGATATCCGTGGGTTGGTTACCCCCTGACTTCACTTCACCGCGAAGTTGCCTCTGTCTACTGACGCGGGTTGGCGAACCTTCATAGTCCGATCGAGGGTTCTCCTCACGGCCCCCCCGCGTCCCGCCCGATCCGAGAGCTATCGGAAGATGGAACTTCGAGATGCTGGCATACCAATCGAGAGGGTTTCGCAACTTCATGGAAGCCAGACGAATTGTCCTGCAAGCCTTTCTTGTCGTCGCCACGACGGGAAACTGCTCGGCTAGCCAACGGAAACTCTATACAGTTCACATAAAGACTCGTCGCGCTTTATGAATCATGGTTCGGTTGATGAAATCTCGGTACCTCAGAAACTCGAAACGGCCTTGACCGGGACCAGTCGGCGTTTCAAACCTATTGACCTTGAGAGCTTCTTGAGACTGGCGAGATCGTTGCGTTAGCCTGACTTTTGAACACGCTGGTACTGTCACTGTCTAGGCTCAGGTTTGTCACTGAAGATGTGGCAGGAATCATCGAACGATCAAGGTTCCGGGAAGACAAGTCGGTGCAGAAACTGTGCGCCAAAAGAAAACCAGAGTACCGTCAGCAGCGATGAGCAATAGCAGCGATCTCGTCTTTGCCCGGGAATTGGTACGCGCCAGTGCAACCGCCAGTTTGGCGACATTGGACCCCAACGATGGACCGCCCCACGCTTCATTGGTGACCGTCGCTCTATCCCAGAACGTAGCCCCAGTCATGCTGCTGTCCGATCTCGCGCTGCATCGCAAGAATATTGCTGCTGATCCGTCCGTTGCCTTGCTGATGACCGGCGAAGGCCGTGTGGCCACAGCGCGTGGCGATCCATTGGCCAGCGACCGCGTGACGTTACGAGGTACGGTGACTGAATCCAGTGACTCGACAGATCGTATCCGGTTCCTGGCTCGCCATCCTGCGGCCAAAGATTATGCCGATTTCACCGACTTTAACTTTTTCCGCATGCAGGTCACCAGCGTTCATCTGGTTGGCGGTTTTGGGCGCATCAGGACATACTCCGGTGAGAAATGGCCACCCGATGCCGAGGCAATGGCCGCGCTGACTGCGGGAGAAGCGGATATTGTCCAGCATATGAACATTGATCACGCGGATGCTTTGACTGCCTACGCAACCAGCCTGTTGCATCGACCCCCCGGCGCTTGGCGCATGACAGGGATTGATCCTTGGGGCGTTGATCTGCGGTTAGACGACCAGATCGCCCGGTTGTCGTTTGAAGAGCCAGTCGCTACGCCGGACGCTGCAAGGAAGACACTCATGGCACTGGTGCGGCAAGCGCGAATTGTCAAGACGGCAGTCGAGTAGCTTGTCCACTGCTCCGTATGTCCATTCAGCGGCGCCTGCTTCTATTCAAGACGCTGAGAACATCAAATATGGCTGAGTGGTGATTGATCAGTTCCACCGTCTCTACAACCCAGGTTTCCTCATCAACGTAGTACGAGGATACGTACCGTGGTCTCGGTCGGTTAGTGATGATGATCATCGTGGGGCGTAGATCCGACGCTGGATCCGCGATACCAAGGGCGGTCAGTCGCTCATCCGAGCTTGTCTTCGACTATTTGCCAGGCGGTTTTTGCGCGCTCGCGCGCCATTCTGCCGAAGGTCAACGCTTCGGTTGACGACGCGTTGCCGTCCAATCCGCGCTTATAGACTCCTTGGATGATCGCCGCGCTACGAAATAGGGAATGAACAACGTAATATTGGAAATTCTCGATTTTCTTACGGCCGCTATAGTGGCAATAGGCGTTGACGAACTCCTGTTCGGTTGGAATCCCTAGCGCCGCGTGATCAAGCTTACTGAAGACACCGATGCTGCCCACCTCGCCATGGTAAGCTGCGCAGCAGTATCCGAGATCGGCAAGCGGATGGCCTAGAGTCGAAAGTTCCCAATCCAGCACAGAGGAAATCTTGGCCTGGGCCGGGCCGGCAATCATGTTGCCAGGTCGGAAATCGCCATGGACGACGGACGCGGACTGGTCGTCTGGAAGATTGTCGATCAACCATGCATACAGGCGCGACATCTCCGGAATCTCGTCTGTCTTGGATAGTTCGTACTGTTTGGCCCAGCGCTGTATCTGCCGTTCCAGATAGCCTTCGGGTCGGCCGAAATCACCCAGACCCACGGCCTTGATGTCGACGCTATGAAGCGCTGCCAGGATGTGGATGAAGTCATCAAAGAATTCCTGGCGCTCTTCCGTCGTGACGCCTGGCATCCCGGGATCATGGAAGACCCGACCTTCAATCATCTCCATCACATAGAATGCCGTCCCGATGACACTGTCGTCTTCGCACAGGATCAGCGTACGCGGCACTGGTACTTTCGTGTGCTGCAAGGCGTTGATCACCCTGAATTCCCGGTCTACGGCATGGGCTGAGGGGAGCAACTTGCCTGGCGGCTTCTTGCGCAGGACATATTTCCGGTCATTGATGAGCAGTTGAAAGGTTGGGTTGCTTTGCCCTGCCTTGAATTGCCGAACCTCCAAGGCGCCGTCAAAATCTTCAAGATTGTCCTGTAGGTACGCAGCGAGCGATACCTCGTCGAAACGATGATTATCCCGAACTGGAATGGTCCTGACAGTGCCGGGCGCGGTCTCTGTCATGCTCGCCTCTTCTGCGCGTTTTCGCTCAAAGCACTGGCACGCATCTTGGCCATGCCGCGCAACCATCGATCCCGGTTGGTTGTCTTGCGTTCCATATAGGTAGTTACGGTTTGATGTGGAAAGATGAGGACATGTTCCGCATCCATCGCCTGGACAACACTTTCCGCGATGTCATAGGGCTCCAGAATACGATCAACCATGGCAATGCCGTGGCTGTCATGGCGGTCTGGACGCCTTGTGGGCACAGAACTGAGACCTTGGACCCATGGAACCGTACTTGGTTGCGAGGAATTCGGAGAGGCCGACGGCAGCATGCTTGCTGAACGTATAGGCGACGCTGTCGACCTGGATCAGTATTCCAGCCGCCGATACCGTATTCAACAAGCAGCCGCTACCGCGCTGCGCCATCCCCGGTGCGCGGCGCGGGCAGCGTATATGTGCGCCACGGTATTGATTTGAAAGCTGTCCAGGATTTCCTCGTCCGGCTGATTTTCGTCGCCCAGACGCAGGATGCCGACGTTGGAGCAGAAAATATCGACAGGCCAGTAGACGCGCTCGGCGGTTGCAACCAAAAACTGCACCTGATCCTCATTCCTTACATCACAGGCCATCCCGGTAGCGCCGAGAGAATTGGTAGCCGTCTTGACGCCGTCGCCATTGATGTCGGCCAAGACCAAGCCTTTGGCTCCTTCTGCTGCAAACCGCTTGACCAATCCCTTGCCAATTCCGCTGGTCGCCCCGGTGATGATGCCAATTTTGTCTTTGATCTTCATCAACAAATTCTCATGCGCCATATCCTAGTGCGCTACCGCGCGGTCGAGAATGGCATCGAAATCCACCGATGGTGGCAACATACCGAAGCTGCCCATCCAGCGACCGCCTAGGCGGGAGCGACAGAAAGCCTCCGCTGCTTCAGTGCGCGCGTGACGCAGCAGCAGGGCGGCCTGCCACAGAATAGCCATCCGTTCAGTTACGCGGCGCGCCCGCATCTCCAGACTATCCTGATCCTCTATCTCAGCCTTGAATTCATCCAGCCCGGCATCAAATAGGGCATGCAGACCGCGCGCCGCTTCCAGTTCCGCCAGAAGGGCAGATGTCGTCGCCGATTCGCGCTGCATCGCGCGCAGGACGTCCAGACAAATCACGTTCCCCGACCCTTCCCATATGCTGTTTAGCGGTGCTTCCCGATAAAGTCGCGGCATCAGCGATTCTTCAATATAGCCGAGGCCCCCGAGGCATTCGAGAGCCTCGGCAGTGACCATCGGCGCGCGCTTGCAGTTCCAGTATTTGCCGATGGCGGTCCCGATCCTGGCAAGAGCCGCCTTTTCTTGTGTTTCTCCAGCTTCATCCATAGCCCGCGCACTTCGAAGTGCCAGCATCATGGCGGCCTCGGATTCGATCGCCAAGTCCGCCAGCACGTTACGCATCAAAGGCTGCTGAATGAGGCGTTTCTGAAAGGCGAAGCGATGTCTGGCGTGATGAATTGCTTGCACAAGAGCCTGGCGCATCAACGCGGCGGAATTGACCGCGCAATACAGGCGATTGCCGGTCACCATATCCATGATGGTGCGGACCCCGCGGCCCTCTGGTCCGATCATGAGGCCCCAAGCATTCAGTAGTTCGATTTCGGAAGACGCGTTGGAGCGATTGCCGAGCTTGTCTTTCAGGCGCTGGATGAACAGGTTGTTGCGCGTTCCATCAGGGTTCCAGCGTGGCATCAAGAAGCAGGAAAGGCCGTTTTCCGTATAGGCGAGAGTCAAAAAGGCGTCGGACATCGGTGCCGAGCAAAAGAATTTGTGTCCGGTTAGCAGATATTCTGCACCTTCTCCGGATTCCTTGCCGGCAGCCCGCGCTTGGGTCGAGTTGGCGCGGACGTCGGAACCGCCCTGCTTTTCGGTCATGAACATGCCGATCAAGGCACCGCGTTTCTCCTCGACCGGGATGTCTCGCGCGTCGTAATTCGTCGAAAGCAGTCGTGGGATCCAGCCGTCTCCGGCACCCGGATTGTTCCGCAGCGCAGGGATCACGGAATAGGACATGGACATGGGGCATAACACCCCGCTTTCCGCTTGGCTAAACAGGTATACGAGGGCCATGTTGGCCACGTGACCGCCGGTATGATGGCCCTTTTCCCGGGCATTCCACGCCAAGTTTGGCACGCCGTTACGCACCGCCATATCCATCAGATCGTGATAAGCCGGATGGTATTCGATTTGATTGATGCGTCGACCATGTTGGTCAAAGGCCCGGAGTTCGGGCGCGTGCCGGTTGGCTTGGTCCGCCTTGCGAAAAGTTTCGTCGACCCCGACCTCGCAGCCAAAGGCGCTGAGATGATCGGATGCCCACCCTGCACCCTCTCGCGCGACGGCTGTTTGCAAGGCCGAATCGTTGGCCCATAGGTCCTGATCGCCGATCAGCGGCGGCATGTTGACAACTTCGTGGGTTGGCAAATCAGTCGTCGGTTTGAAGGGAATCATCGCCGTTCCATCCTTCGCGCCGATCCGGTCCGATAGGACAATCCAAGATCCAGAGCGACAAGCGCGGGTCCGTTCGCCCGGCTCGATCAACCAGCGCGCGTATTTGTTTCAAAAAACTCGGTTTTCCATCTGCTCGTTCCTGAGCTGCCATTCCCCAGTCTCTGCCTCCCCCTGCTCCGTTCAGGACGGTGCCGCTGGTTCACTGACAAACCTCTGCCGGAGTTCCCACTTCAAGATCTTGCCTGTCGCGTTGCGCGGGAGAGCATCGGTGAAAGTGACAAACGCCGGCACCTTGAACTTCGCCATGTTCCTCAGACAGTGACTGATCAACTCTTGGGCCTCCAGTTCCTGCCCTGGCTTGATGACAACGACAGCCTTGCCGACTTCGCCCCATCGTTCGTCTGGAACGCCGATAATCGCCGCCTCGGCAACTTGCGGCAGCTGATAGATGACGTTTTCGACTTCAGCCGGGTATACATTTTCACCCCCCGAGATGTACATGTCCTTCCAACGGTCGACGATGTAGATGAAACCTTCATCGTCCATTTTGGCCGCATCGCCAGTTTTCAGGAACCCGTCGATGAATGCTGCCGCTGTAGCTTCCGGATTCTTCCAATATCCTGGTGTGATATTGGGACCGCGGATAAACAGTTCTCCGGTCTGTCCGCGCGGCAGTTCGTTACCGTCTTCATCGGCGATTTTCACTTCTGTGTGCGTCACGCCCTTGCCAGCGGAGCCGACCTTACGGCGTGCATCCCTTATGTCGAGCAAGGTGCCGGCTGGACTGGTCTCCGTCATGCCCCAGCCCTGCACCAGCGGTGTTCCGCGCCCCAGCCATGTCTCGAGGATTGGCAAGGCGCAGGGCGCCCCACCAACGCCGCATACGGCCAAGCGCGACAGGTCCGTGGATTCGAAGTTCGGAGCCTGCATCATGAATTGATAGTGCGCGGGCACAGCGAAAAAATGCGTGATCGCCATTTCTGGATCGTCGATCAGGTCCAGCGCCGCCCCCGGCTCGAAATCTCGCATGATGACAATCTGTCCGCCAGCATGCAGGATCGGGTTGGCGTAGCAGTTGAGACCGCCAGTGTGGAATAGCGGCAGCACAACAAGCTGTACTGCATCTGGTGTCACCCGACTGGAAAAGCCCAGGTTGATGCAGTTATAAAGATTCATCCGGTGCGTGATCATAGCCCCTTTGGGCTTTCCGGTAGTGCCTGACGTATACATGATCATCGCCAGATCATCATGCGTCAGCGTCTCCACCGCCGGATCGGGATCGGCGGAAGCAATTGCCACATCATAGGGGCTGTCGGGGCTGGTGACATCGATCATCAGGCCGTGCGGGATATCGCACGCCGTGATCAGCGCCCCGCAAATCTCGCAAAAGTCGGCATCATAGATCAGAATCCTGGGCACAAAATTTCTCAGGATGTATTCCAGTTCCGGCTGAGCCAGCCGCCAGTTCAGCGGCACCATCACCGCGCCGATCTTGCCGACGGCAAACTCGAGTTCGAAAGTTTCCGGGCCGTTGCAGGCCAACAAGCCGATCCGGTCGCCGCGTTCAACGCCATGATTCTGCAGCCAGCGCGCCAGACGGGTCGCACGCTCGTTCAATTGGGCGTAGGTCAGGCGCCGGTTGGTCTGCGGGTCGAGAATAGCCAGTGTGTCGGGGCGTACGTCGGCTTGGTGCGCTGCCCAATCGTAGTACGGAACGGACATGTTTCGGCCTATTCCGGCAGGTATTGTGCGAACTGCTTTTCGACACTTTTCGGGTCAACGGCCAATCCTTGGCTGACGCCGTCAGCCATCACTCCGGGATAAATGTCCTCTTCGCCGGCTTCGACGGCGTCGAGCGCGGCCTTGACGACATCAGACGGCTCTTCCAGCGGTGGTGGGTTCATGTTGCCCATGCGCGTGTTGATTGCGCCGGGCATGACAGCCACCACATGGGTTCCTTGCGCTGCCAATTCGGCCCGAACCCCTTGGGTGAGGGACAGGCACGCCGCCTTGGAGGCGCAGTAAGTTCCGATCATCGGTAGGTTTACCCGGCTTAGGATCGACAGCATGTTGACGATAGCGCCGCCGCCGTTGTCGCCGAGGATGGGGCCGAATTGCCGACACATTTCCATGGTTCCGAAATAGTTCACTGCCATTTCAGCGTGGGCGTTTCCTTGTGCTTCATCGGCGAAAATCGGCTGGTTGAAGTTGACGCCGGCATTGTTGACCAGCATCGAGACATCTCTGCATTGGGCAGCCGCCTTTGCGATCTGGTTGTGCTTGGTCACGTCCAGGGCGATCGGGACAACACGGTCATCGGAGGCCGCAAAGCCGTCTGTACTCCGCATCGCCGCATATATCTTGGCCGCTCCCCGCTCTGCCAGCGCGTTCACAAATGCCGCCCCGACGCCGCGGTTGGCGCCGGTGACCAGCGCCACGCTGTCTTTCAAATTCATGGACAATTTCTCTCCCAGATCAGTGTCTGCCGTCCGCGCCACCCAGTCGGGCTCAACATCCGGCAACGGAATTGCACTCAAAAGGCGGCGGGTATACGGGTGCCTGGGCTTTGCAAAAATATCGGCACAATCGCCCTGTTCCACCACCCGACCGTTCTGCATTACCATAACCCGGTCGCACACGGTGCGCACAACGGAAAGATCATGGCTGATGAAGATTAGGGCGAGATCCAGATCGGCGCGCAGTTCACGCAGCAGCGCCAGAATCTGAGCCTGACTGGAGACATCCAGGCCCGACACGATTTCGTCAGCGATGACCAAACGCGGCTGCAACGCAATCGCCCGTGCGATCCCGACTCGTTGTCGTTGGCCGCCAGACAGTTCGTGAGGGTAGCGGGCACCGTGGAGGGGACGCAGGGCGACGCGCTCCAGGAGGGCGTCCACTTGACGGCGCGCCTCGGTCCTGTTGCTGGCCCGGCCATAGTGCAGCAGTGGCTGGGCGATGATGCTCGCCACGGTGTGGCGGGGGTTCAGGGAGGATTGCGGATCTTGGAAGATCATCTGGAACTGTGGCCGCAAAGGCCGCAGTTCATCCTCGGCCAGCGCTGTGATGTCCCGGCCGTCGAACTTGATCGATCCTCCTGTCGGCTTGTGAAGCCGGATCAACGTGCGTCCGACCGTAGTTTTGCCCGATCCGCTTTCGCCGACAATGCCGAGCGCCTCCTTGGCTTGGAGCCACACATCTACGCCGCGCACAATGTCGATCATTGGCGCCGGTCCGAAAGTGGGCTTACGGTTCAGATCCGGCAAAGACAGGCGGAGCCCGCCTGCTTTGAGCAGAGGAGTTGCCACCGTCATTCCTGCGTTCCGCCAGGAACAAGTGGCTGATAACTCAACACGTCAGAACAGAAAAGCCGCTGGACGGACTTTGCTCCCAACATGTCTGCAGTATCTCGGGCAATACACAGGCTTGTGGCTGAACGCAAACAGGGCGAATTGCCCTGAGGGGGCACCCCGTCCCGCTGTGGACGAAAGAGCAGATCGAAGTTGCGAGTAAGAATCTGGTCACTGAGCATGCGCGAGCGTTTCCAAGCGCGCGCTGAATTTCAGTGTCGCGCGTGAGGTCATTTGGCCTTGAGAAGGGTCGATGACCCAATTCTTTTGCGAAATCGTGATTCACGGAGTCGGGCAGTCAAACGTCAATCAACAGGTTGCAATGTCTGAAATTATGCCACGCCTTCATGAATTTGAACAGCGAACGGACTGAGCCGTTTCAGAGTGTTGAGTCATTGGGGAAGACGGTTGGGACGGTTTGTCTGCGTGACGGGAAAAGTGGCATTGACTGTTCTTTTCGATTCAGCTGCCAGATGGGAGTGGCTGGCCGATCGCCACAACGCGCTTCAGACACCTGGGATGTTGGGGGATTACCACGAGGCGCGCGACACTGCCGCCGACTGCCCGGATCTCAAGGATTCGATGAGCACCGTCAGATCGACGACCGCAGGTTGCACCGTGTCCCAATGCGATTGATGATGTCCGCCGTCTTCTGCTGCGCTGTCCACGCAGTGATGTCCTCAAGCCGTCTGGCTCGCCCTTCCTTCGGTGATGGTCGCTGACTGTTCCCCGACGGTTCTTTCTTTGGATGCCTGTCAGACATTCATTGATCTTTCCATACAGGTTTCCGTTTTTCGATGAATGCGTCGATGCCTTCTCTAGCGTCGCTGCTCATCATATCACAGGCCATGTTGTCGGCTGCGAAGCTGTAGGCATCTTGCAGATCCATGCCTAGCTGCTTGTAAAACATCGACTTCCCGGACTGGGTTGTCACGCTCGACTTTGCTGCAATCGTTTCGGCTAGGCCTTGCGTTTCCGAATCAAGCCTATCTTCGGGAACAACCCGGTTCACCAGCCCAATTTGCAGCGCGCGAGCAGCGTCAATGAACTCCCCGGTAAACAGCATCTCGAAAGCATGCTTGCGAGGCACGTTGCGGGACAGTGCAACTGAAGGGGTTGAGCAGAAAAGGCCGTTGGTAATGCCGTTTGTGGCAAAGGTGGCCGTATTCGCCGCCACGGCCAAGTCGGATGCGGCGACAAGCTGGCACCCGGCGGCGGTAGCAATGCCATGCACTTGGGCGATCACTGGCTGCGGCAAGGTGGGGATCATCTGCATCATCGCGCTACAACGGGCGAACAGGGTCTTGTAGAAGGCTTGGTCTTTCGCCGCCCGCATTTCCTTGAGATCGTGGCCGGCACAGAAGGCGCGTCCAGCTGACCGGATGACGACGACTCTGATCGTGTGGTCCCGTGCTGCTGCTTCAAGTCCAGCGGACAGCGCGTCCAGCATATCTCCCGACAAGGTGTTGAGTGTACGGGGGCGATTGAGCGTCAGCGTCAGTACGCCCCGGTCAGATATATCTTCAAGGAGCAGTAGTCCGTCTTGGGCGGCATTTGTGCCATGATTGGCAGTATTCTGGTGCGATATACTTCTGTCCATGGCGTGAAATTCAGGTTGCTATCGTGTTTCATTCCCGACCAAGATAAGATAGTACTTGGTGGTTTGGAAGTTGCTCTCGGTTCGTGGGTGGAACCTTTGGCAATGTCAAAAATCCTTGCAGTCAACCCTATGATCTCGGTGACCAGGCGATGTTCCGGTCTTAGTGTCTGTTCCTGAAGTCTCGTGTGGCCTCGCGCTGTGGTCCTCTGTCGGGAGATTGACGCCGACGATGGAGGAACCATGGCCTGGAGCGGGGCCACCCGGGCGCAGTATGGCCGTCGGCAAGACGATTTGACGGACGGACCTTCGATGCGATCCGGTCCCTGCTGTCGTCGGGGTGCCGGTGGCGGCGCAGGCCGCCCTGTCATCCGCCGTTCTCCACGGTTCGGAACGATTGCGTAACACGGGCGTTCCGGAACTTCTTCATCCTGCGTTTCTGTAACCACGTTGTCCGGTTCATCGGGGCACCTCCTCAGGGAGACAACAGACCGAACAGCGCGGGGGCTGCCTGAACCCGAGAGATCATGTGCTGTCGCCTTCCTTTGATATATCTTGACAGTTCTTTGTTCCTGGTCTTGTCTTGTGTTCTGTCTTGTCGTCTTGCATGGCTGTTCCAGAGCAGGCTGGAGACTTTTCCTTGAATCTGGTCCATGAGCTGGTCCTGCTGCTTCTCAACGAGGAAAGCGGCTATTTTCATCAGGTTCCCGGCTGGAACCTGAACTGTGCCCTTGCGCGCGCCAGCCTTGCCGATTTGGCGTTGTTGGGTCGGCTTGACATGGATCTGGACCATCTTTTTGTTGCCGGCCCGGCGACGACCGAAGATTCCATCTGGACTCCATGCTGAAGGTGATCGGTGACGAGCCTCAGAAGCGCAACACCCAGTACTGGATCGAACACCTCTCTCCGCGCTCGGAAGCGATCATGGCGAACAGTCTGGACATCCTCGATAACTGCCCAGGTTGTCTGAATTGTCATTTTGGGCCATTGGGTTGGGGGCGTGTCTCGTTCCGGATCGGCGGGCAGAGGCAGTGGCTTCCTGTAATCGGCAATGGGGCCCTG
>JAPOST010000133.1 GCA_026709535.1 Rhodospirillaceae bacterium | reverse complement strand
GAGCGGTTGTTCGACGAAGCGCGCTGCTTGAGGCGGTCCACCACATCGTCGTCCAACTGTCTCACGTTGATCGTCGCCATCGGCTCCTCGGATTTGACGTCTTCGTTATCTTGGAAGGAATCGACCCTGTCTGCTGAATCCTGTCGTCCTGCGTCTATCATGCGGACTGGCAGGGACGGCGCATCGCCAGCCTTGTCCTCGCCAAAATACATTGTGGTATGCGGAAATGGGATTTCGATATTCCGAGCGTCGAAAGCCGTCTTGATGCGCTTGTTCATTTCCCGTCGGATATTCCACTGCCAGCCTGGCGTACACTTGAATCGAGAACGGATAACTACAGCGCTATCGCCGAGTTCCTGCAAACCGGCAACTTCCAGATCATCCAGGATATGCTCGCCGAATTCCGGATCTGCTTTCATCGTTGCCCCAACCTCGCAGATTATGCCGATAACCTCGTCGACGTTCTCGCGGTAGCCCACGCCATAGTCGAAGACAGAATAAGAATAATCCTTGGTCAAGTTCTGGACGTCATCGATCGAACTGAACGGGATCGTATGCTGCGTACCAAAATAGTCCCGTAGCGTGATACTTCGGATAGACAGATCCTCGACCACGCCGCGCCGTCCCGCTACTGTCACAACATCGCCTATCGCCATGGTATCTTCGACGATGTTGAATATCCCGGTGATGACGTCTTTCACGAGCGTCTGCGCGCCGAAACCGATCGCCAGCCCGAGTACACCGGCGCCAGCCAACAACGGTCCGATGTTGAGCCCCATTTCGGACAACACGATGAGGATCGCTGTCACAACGATGGCCACCAGAAGGCCTTTTTTGATCATTGGCAGCAGAGTGCGCATTCGCATCGCCCGCTGCCCGCCGCTTTCTTCCAGTCTGGAGAGGTAGCGCGCTGTGGCGGTATTGATGATGTCCCACAGGACAAATACGCTTATAACGACCAATACGAGCACGATGACTGCCCGGACAACGGCCCTCCCGGCATTTGTGCGCAGTATTTCCAGAATGCCGAGGCCCCAGATATCCAGGATGACCAGCACGGTCATCGTCAGGATCGCCAAGAACAGGATCCGGTGCACCATGTACAGGTACCGGTTCGCCTGATTTTCCAATTCCGGGTTCTTTTGTTTCAGGTCGTCATCAATCCGGAATAGCCGAATCAGCAACCTCCGAATGCCAACCATAAGCGCCAGCGCGGTCACTCCGACAAGCAAAGATAGCGCGGTAGCTCGCAGCATGAATGTAAATCCACCGTCTACATCTAGCAGCCACACAAAGAATCCGGCCAAAACATAAACGATCGCCACCACATGCCAGAGGTCACCCAGCCGTCCAATCGCGCGGCGCAGGCTGCTGTCTTCTGCGCTGCCGCGAAGCGTGTCGGCAACCGCGCGCCGATTCTGCAGGATCAAGACTATGAGCATCATCGTCACGACGACGCCGAGTAACCTCAAAAGTGCCTCGTAGATACCGGCTGGCGGGTTGAAGACGGCCAGAGCCTGCAGCCCGAAATAACCATAGACGATGGTATTGGCGATACGTCGAACCCAGACGTACAGGTATGCCGCCTTGCTGTCTGAGATGGGCAGGATACGGAGGCTGTCTATCCGTGGCGCCAATAACGTGCGCGCTATCGCCAAGATCACGCGGGCCAAGATGAAACCGTAGATCAGCGTCAGCGCCACACGGATGGTCGTAGCACTGGGCTCAAGCTGGGACAGCGTGGCGTAGGCCGCCGCGCCAAAGGCGGCAATCGGCAACATGTCCATCAGTGTACGGACCGCCAGATATGCGGCGCGAATCGTGAACGGTTCACGGTCCCGGTCTTCTATCCGCTGACGCGGGCGTCGCAGCAGAATCCTTAACAAAGCCTCCACCATTAGACCAATCAACAGGGCCAGTGCTGATTGCCAAAAGCCGGCTATCAGCCGCGCACGTTGAGTATCTTTTGCCAGATGGGTGCGCAGCCAGTTCCAGATATTTGGAATGCTTGATGCGATTGACGCAAATCCCTTGAAGCTGTCGGTTAGCGAGCGAGCATGGGTAGCCAGCTTGTTTAGTAAGTCCGAGTCGGCTTTTTTCTTCTGGTCCGCTGCTTTCTGGGCGGCAACCAGCGCCTTCAGCCGCTCCAGGAATTTCTTGCGTTCGGCATCATTCTCAATCGCCTCGACCAGATTTTGCAAAGCGTTGGCGTCGAATGCCGGATTCTCCTTGGTTGCCTTGTTCTGGGCTACGGCTGCATTGGACGCTACCAACACGGGATTGATAGCGAGGCCGACAACCATAATCAGCAGCAGAAAAATTTGGCGAAGGTGGTAGAACATCTTGAGAAACAGGCATACCTTCCAATTCGAGGTAGGTAAACTTTTCGAAAGGCACTCTATCGAGAGTCAAGCTTTCGACAAACAACGCCATGGGTCGGCAGGAACAAGAGCCTTATGGATGTCCAACTGGCTCATGAGGGGAAATGAAGATCAATGTCAGTAACAATCTGGCATAATCCGCGGTGCAGCAAGTCGCGTCAAACGTTACAGCTTCTTACTGACCAAGGCCACGCAACTGCGGTAGTGGAATATCTGAAGACGCCACCCTCAATAGATGACCTGCGCCAGACCCTGCAGAAGCTGGATATGACCCCACGCGATCTGATGCGGCAAAAAGAGGCCGCTTACAGGGAACAGGGGCTGGACGACACCAGTCTGGACGACGCCACGCTGATCCAGGCGATGCACGATAATCCCATTCTCATCGAACGGCCTGTCGTCTTGGCAAACGGCAAGGCTGCACTTGGCCGTCCGCCCGAACAGGTTCTGGATATTCTATAGTGCTGTCGCATCCGTAATATGCGCCAATGGCCGAACTCAGCAACTTCTCTGCTGCTGGCGCAATTGAGTGATTATTGCATAGGACAGGCGGGCTCCTGTACACCAAGCATCATAAATACGACTAAAGACATCATTGGCACCGCCGTCGCCATAGCAATTGTTTCCCGCTTTATTTTACCGCCCGAAAAAGACCGAGGGTCCAAGAACCATTTCTCGGGAAGAAGCTGCACGGAATTCCTTTCTGGTGTGGCGTTGTAGTTCAAGACCATGACGACGCCAGATAGACCACAGAAGCGAAAAGCGGACCGAAAGGCGATCAAGACGCGAATCGGCACTCATCGCTTACTGCTGGACAACTCCGGCGCGCTTGTCCTGCCGGATCTCTCGCTGGTCGCGTTTGCCGATCTCCATTTCGAGAAAGGCTCGGCGTTCGCAAAACGCGGCGTTTTGCTGCCGCCCTACGACAGCGCCACAACGCTGGACCGGATGGAGGCTGTTCTGGCGTGTTATCGGCCCGATACTGTGGTTTGTCTGGGCGACAGCTTTCATGATATCGGTGGCGGTGCCCGCATGGTCCCATCCATCGCCGCCCGCCTTCGGCAACTGGCGGACCAGCGTGACTGGATCTGGATCCAGGGCAATCACGATCCCGGCATACCGGATAATGCAGCGGGCCGAGCATTCGACTCGCTGGAGCAACATGACCTGTTATTCCTGCACGAGTTGAAAGAAACAGTCACGACCCCTCAGATTGCCGGGCACTTTCATCCCAAGGTACGAATCAAAGCCGGACCGAGGCGGATCACCCGCCCTTGTTTCATCGGTGACGGCCAGCGTCTGATCCTGCCCTCTTTCGGCGCCTACACTGGCGGGTTGGATATCATGCACCCGGCTATTGCCAATCTCTTTCCGGGCCCTTTCACAGCTTGGGTGATCAGCCAGGGTTCGATCTATGCGTTTCCATCCGAGATCGCGCATTTTCTCCCTTTCAAATCTTGAAGGATCAGAACTGCGCGCTCATCGCTGATGTTGACCGGAAGGATCAGACGGGTCGAATACAATGATGTATTTTGTGATTGAAGCTTGTCAGTTCCCCATACTCAGGACTGGTATTGAAGTGACTTTGAAAGGGGTCTGATCGTCGAGGTGTGTACTCTGTATTCTGCAGCTATCCTGTAGCTGGGCGGCAGGTGCTGTCGACGGGAGCAATAAGGCGGCGAAAAATAGTCTCGGGACGCCCCGGGGTAGTTGTCGGCTCCAGGCGTTCGTCTTGGGCCATCAGGGACCGAACCCCAGAGCGGCGCTTGGAAGCGCCGGGTGTGGGGTGCCGGCAATGACCTTCTCGAACGGTGTCGGGTTTCTCGAAACGACGCCCCCATTCAACGCGCAATGTGGGCCATCCGTCAGTGCCAATGCGGATGATTGTCACGAAGCACCTTTCGTCGTTGACCGGCATCGAAGCCGCCGCCGAGGGCGCGGCGGTCTTCTTCGTCATCTGGAAGGAGGTCAACGACGAAAGGAACTCTTTGGAGCCCGCAATCCGCTGTGACGATCATCAGGAATCACGCTGTTTCGCTCATTCTTCGTGGCTTTCAGATCAGCAGCGCGAAATCCTATCCCCAGATATCCGCGCTGATGCTGGCATACCAGCCATAGGCGTAGCGGGCCTCATCGGCTCTGACACTGTCGGGTGCGTTTCTCGGACTGACTCCGCCGGATCCTTCAACGCCTACCAGCTTGCCGCCACGCCATGCGTAAATCTTGGCGACCGAAATGCCGTAGGACGGCGTAACGAGACTGTAGCAGGTGTTGGCAAAGGAAGGATCTGCCGGATCCTTGCCGTTTAGCGTATCGACGGCGGCGGCCGCCACGATCTTCCCTTGGCTACTGGCCGAGAATCCTGACTTGGGCATTGGCGAGGAAATTGCGGCATCGCCGATCACGTGAATACCGGGCTTCAGTGTCGATTCGAATGTCCGGTGATTGACTGGCGCCCAGCCGGATCGATTCGTCACGCCGGCAGCGGCTGCGATCTTCCCGGCCTGCTGCGGCGGGATCAGGTTGACGACGGCGCCTTTGTGCTTTGTCCCGAAATCCGTCACTACGGCATTGTTTGCCAGGTCGACTTCGGTAACCGGCCCATCCGTCCGTTGCGGAATCCATTCAATCATTGATCCGTAGAACTTCTTCCACGCATCCATGAACAGCGGCATTTTGGAGAACTTGTCCTTTGAATCGACAATCAGGATCTTGGATTTGGGCTTCGCCCGTGTGAGATAATGGGCAATCGTGCTGGCCCGTTCGTATGGACCAGGCGGACAACGGAAGGGATTCAAGGGTGGCGCAATCACCACAACGCCGCCATCATCCATTGCTTCCAGTTGCTTCTTCAGAAGAAGGGTCTGGCGTCCTGCTTTCCAGGCATGGGGCATCTGTTCCGCAGCTGCGGCGTCATAGCCCTGAACCGCCTCCCAGCGGACGTCGATACCCGGTGACAGGATCAGGCGATCATAGAGTACCGTCGCCCCTTCGTTCGTCTTCACCGTCTTCTTCCGGGTATCGACCGCCGTCGCCAATCCGTGGATGACTGTTACATCGCGTTTTCGCATTGTATCAAAGCCATGCCCGATCGACGCCATGTTGCGCAGGCCGCCGAGCACGAGGTTGCTGAACGGACAGGTGTAAAATGTAACGTTCGGTTCGATAAGCGTAACATCGATTTGATCGCCGCCGAACTGCTTGGCATACTTGGCCGCCGTGGCGCCGCCGAAACCGCCGCCCACGACAACAATTCGCGCTTTGGCCGCTTGTCCTACAGCGGGTGCCGCGAACGTCGCTGCTGCACTGGCGGAGGAAGCAACCGCAAACTGTCGACGCGTGATTTTCGTCATTGCAGCCTCTCTAATTCAGGGTGGCGAGATAGTTCGCCAAAGCTCTGATTTCCTGCTCGGTGTAGCCTTTGGCGATTCGTCCCATCACCGTGGCGCGCCGCTCGCCACTGCGGAATGCGAGCATTTCGCGCGCGATAAAGTCCTCGGATCTGCCATGGATGCCCGGAATGGAATCCGGGCTCTTGCCGGCTGGGCCATGGCAGGAGAAACAGGAAAGGGCCAAGGTCCGCCCCGATGGCTCTGCGTGCGCCACGGTGCCTGCACCGGGTGGGAACATCAGGATGGCTACAGCGGCTGCTATCCGTCTCATGCAAACATCCTTTTCAAGCTTCCTGCATCGTTGTTACGCTGCAATCGCCAGTATTCAAGACTGTGATCGACTTTCACTTGGTCTGCGTCAGGGTCAAGGCCGCACTGCGGGCGTTTCAATCTTAAGACCGCGACCGCGCCATGCAAGAAAAAGTTCCAGATCGACATAAGTTTGCGATCCAAAGGCATAGGGAATGGAGCGGGCCAGCTGGTTGCACCGCCGAAATTGCCGGTGGCTAGAGCCGATCTTCTGCCATTTCAGCTTATAGGCCGGGAAGCCATTGGTCTGCCCTTCGCTGACGATCTCTGCGCGCAGCCGAAGCCCGGCCTTGTCGTCATGGCATTGTGAACAGGACACGTCGAACAAGCCGCGGGGACGAAACCAGAACGCCTTGCCGCGACTGAAAGCAGGCGCTGCGAGTCCCGAGATATCCACCTTGACTGGCATGCCGCGCGACTGATGCCGGACCCACGTTGTCAGCGACAGGAGTTCATCGCTTTCATAGGTCAAAGGCCTTGCTTTCATGTGGCGAACCCGACAATGGTTGATACGCTGCTCTAGGTTGATGACTCTCCCCAAGACGCTGTTCCAGGCGGGATATCTGGTAGCTGCCTCTCGCATCGTTTTTGCGGCCTCGCCATGACAGTAAGCGCAGGATTTTTCGGTGACGCCGACGGTCTTGCGCCACAACTCGCTACCTGCCTCGACGAAGAAGAAACCGGGATTGGCAAAGTCGTCGTCCTGTATCCGCCGGGTAGGCTTCTCGAGATAGTCGTAGCCGGATTTGGCTTGTTTCTTTTTTACTGTTTCCTGGGCCTGGACTTTCGTGTCCATGAAAATGACGGTAGCCGTGATGCCAACGGCAACTTTCGAGAGCAGGCCGATCAGGCAGAGATGCTTGAGGCGTCGGAGACCTGTCACTGCCGGTCAGTTGACTGACAACAAGGCAGATTTCCGGTAGATCGACCCGTCGTCGTCAAACCAGCGGAATTCGACTGGGCCGGATTTCTCGGCGCGAAGATATAGCGAGAAATAGGGATCTGCGGAAATTCCCGTCCCCAGGTCGCCATCGAAGACGACCTTGCCGCCATAAATGACCTGGATCCGGTTGATGATATGTCGCTCGATCCCGGTTCGAAATTCCTCCGGCCGCAGTCCGGTGATCATGGGGTGCTGGATCATCGCCTTGATATTGATGACTTCGCCGCGTTTCGCTGTCTTGGGCACACGAATGCGCATCCTGCGGCGTCCCTTCGGAGTTGCCATCAACCACACCCCCCGATGGTCACTTCAACCCGTCGGACAGCGCGAAAGATGCGGCCGTCATTCATTTCGGCGAAGGCATAGACATTCTGCGTCCGGGCCAGCCGTACCCGAAACCGGACATCGGCTTTCCCCGCTTCCGGAGCGAGGCGCATGCTCATGATGGTCGGCCATGGGTTTTCCTCGGCCAATAGGTGAATTGCGCGAACATGGTCTTCTTCAGACATTGGGCTCTGTACAATGATATGAACCGGCACCACAGCGCCATTCTCGGCCAGCACCGGCGTTTCCAGCGTGATCTGCTCTTCCTTGGCTTTTCGATCTCCCATCAATCGCCAGATCTCCCGCTGCAGGGTTTCTGCGTCGGCCGAAGCGGAACTGGATGTCAGGGCAGCCGCCAAGATGCTGGCAGCTGCGCCACTCAACATGTCGCGACGGGTTGGGTCCAGGATCATCTCAGCAACATTTCGCCTAATGCGTCATCGTCTTGAGGAAGGCCAGGATGTCCTCAATGTCCTGTGCTTCCAGAATGGGTCGACCCCGCACGTCCGCCCGGACACGGTGCCGTCCTGAGTTGATATAGTAGGACGGCATCATCGATTTCGAATTCACAATCTTTGGATTGACTAGCCGAAGACGAATCTGACCGATGCTCATGCGGCTGGCTATGCCGCGCAGGTCAGGCCCGATCGTGCCGTGAAAGGGTTCTTCCGGAATAGGTATGCTATGACAGGCTAGGCAATTGCCCTCGTCGGGGTCTGCGATCAGGGCTTCGCCGCGTATCCGGTCGCCTGCTTTCCCCGTCAACGATTTCGGAATCGAATCGCCGATGATGGCATGGGGAACCAATTCCCTTTTTTTCGGTATATCCTGAGGTGTGATGTTGATCTCCCAGTCGCCTTGACGACCGACGCTGCCCTGGTTTTGTGCGATTGCGGGAAGGCTCGATCCTGTGATGGTCATTCCAGCAAAGACGAGAACAAACGGAATCAGATAGGGGTCGATTCTCGCATCAGGGGGTGTGCGCGTGAAGGGCAGCATGAGAGGCGACCCACATTCCTGTTCTTTATCGTATGCAAACTAATGATGCACAATAGTCGTTCACGATGATCGTGGGACAAGCGTCAGGTGGCATACTGTCTCTACTTCGTCGCCAAGTGACGCCTTGAGACTCGATGACGTGACGCGATTCGATCAGTGACGGGTTGGCTTTCGATTCTGGCAACCTTTGGTGCTGCCCATCCACCTGTGACGGCAGTCGAATTTCCTTGGGCCGAGGCTTTCAGAATGACCAGACTTCAGCGTCTGCACTGCTCGGTTGCGTCCAGATCAGGTGCCCTGTCAAAGATGGCATTGTTCAGATTGTGAGGATTGAGGTGAACATTCGATGCCGGCAGGATGGCGCCGCCGGGACATGAAGTCAAGGAAATGCCCGGTTTCTGCCTTTTACCGGCTACCGCTTCCCGCGGACATCGTAGTGAGCGATGTCCAAGGGCTATTTTCAAAGGCGTTCTGTTCGCATCCTCTGAATACCCGATCAGGGCGTCGGTAGAGCCTTGATCGGGACCGGAATAGAAGCGCGCGTGCCGGATTGATGGCAACGCTTCTGTACGGCAGTTTCTGGATTATTCCGAAGCCTCGTCGAATTCGGCCCGCAACCGGGCTCCATGCTCGTCTAGCCGCGGCGCCGGTTGCCGGGTCATTTCGTCCGTATAGGCCGACATCTTGATTGGCAGACCGGTGAGCCTCATCGTGCCTGCGCTCGGATCTTCGACCGATACGATCATCTTTCGGTCGGCGACATGCGCATCGTCAAACAAGTCCGGTACGGCGTTGATCGGCCCGCAGGGTATGTCCGCGGCTTCGAGGAGGGCCAGCCAGTGTGCGCTCGTTCTGGTCGCGAAAACGGCTTCGATTTCCGCTTTCAACTCATCGACCCGGGCCAGCCGGTCGGTTAGTGTTGCAAAACGCGGATCGTCCGACCATCCGGGATGTCCGACCGTTTCTGAGAAGCGCTGGAATATGCTGTCGTCCCCGGCCGCGACGACGATATGACCATCGGTGGTGCGGAAGGCGTCGAAGGGTGCGACCGAAGGGTGCCGGGCACCGAGTGGGCCGGGTACCGTGCCTGTCGCGCTGTAGCGGGCGACGGCGTTCTCTAGCAGGGCGATCTGGCTGTCGAGCATGGCGACATCGACCAGCGTGCCTTCGCCGGTGCGCGCCCGATGCTGCAGTGCCGCGGCGACGCCGAGCGCCGTGAACAGGCCGGCCGCGATATCGCCGATTGACGTGCCGACCCGGGTCGGCTGGTTGCCGGGGTGGCCGGTTATACTCATGATGCCGCCCATCGCTTGTACCACCATGTCGTAGGCCGGGCGGTGGCGGTATGGCCCAGTCTGGCCGAAGCCGCTGGTCGCGGCATAAATGAGGCGTGGGTTCAGAGCCTTGAGGGTTTCCCAGCCATAGCCCAGTCTGTCCATTGTGCCGGCACGGTAATTCTCGCAGAGAACATCGGTACGCCGGACCATCTTCTCGAACAGGTTGCGGTCGTTGCTGTCCTTCAGGTCAATGATAATGGATTCCTTGCCTCGGTTGAGCGACATGAAGTAGGCGCTCTGCTTTGCCACATGGGGGCCGATCTGACGCGCCTGGTCTCCGCCCGGTGGCTCGACCTTGATAATCCGCGCGCCGAGTTCGCCGAGCATCATGGTGCTGTAGGGACCGGCGAGCGCGCGGGTAAGATCAATTACGGTAATGTCGGCGAGTGGGCCAGTAGCGTCTTGCCGGGGTAGGGTCATGGTGTTCCATAACGCGAACTGGACGGTCAGTCACATGCTTCAGCAGCGGTCTGGTGCGACCTACTGGTCGATCTAGCCAACACTCGGGCCGTATGGGCAGCGCCTCCAGAGTCGAGAAGCCGCAGAGACTGTACGAGAAGATCATGAAATCAAGAAGGTAGACCACTTTGTTCGGAACGGACACTTCCAAACCTTGTGCGCTTTACCGTCATTCGAGGGCGTCGAGCCACCGGTGCGGTTCGGCGGGGCTGACCGAGTAGTCCCGTCCCCGCTCCTGACAAAGGTTGGTGAGATGGAACCGTAGCGTAGTGCCAGTCTCCGGATTTACCCTCACAGGATATTCCGGCTGTCTTCCACCTCGACACTCTACATTTCTCAATTCCCGGACGACACCGTCCACCTTCAAGCATCAATTCACCGGGGGCATGTCGAGCGCGCCGACGGCTTTCGCCAACCGATCCACGTTTCAAGCCGTTGCAGCCCTCGGTCGGCGCGGTGCCTGACACAGCCATCTGCTCGCAGATAGAAAGCTGCGCACATATCAGATAATGCTCGTATGGCATTCCGCAATCGCGCCAAGTCACTGCGCCTCACTCATCTTGAGGAAGGCGGGCGGGTCATATGCGGCCACTGAAATCAGCCAGGCGATAAAGACCGTATGCCACCATATGATATACTAAGGATGCGGAAAGGCAGTTTATCTCGTTGGAACAGGAAACTTCATCATGGCTGACAATGTGAAACGTGGCGGCGCCGGCGATGATACGCTGGACGGTGGCTGGGGCGACGACGAGTTCCATGGCGGCCTCGGCAACGACACGTTGAGCGGCGACTTGGGCAATGACACGATCAAAGGCGGTGCCGGCGGCGGTATTCTGAAAGGCGGGGCGGGCGACGACAAGCTTTTCGGCGATCAAGGGAACGATAAAATTTACGGCGGTTCGGGAGCCGACCATCTCTTTGGCGACCAGGGAAGCGACAGGCTTTACGGCGGCATGGGCGACGACAAGCTCCATGGCGGCGACGGTGATGACAGGCTCTACGGCGGAGCCGGAGCCGACACCTTCGTCTATGCCGCCGGGGATGGGCACGACCGGATCGTGGATTTCGCTGACGGAAAGGATCGCATCGACCTGAGCGCCTTCTGGAATATCGGCGCGGTCAACGACCTTTCCGTGACCCAGGACGGCGCCAATGTCGTGATCGACCTCCCGGGTCGGGATGGCGACACGATCACGATCGAGGATTTCAATCTTGCAGATCTTGACGATGCCGACTTCGTCTTTCATCAAGAAGCCACCGTGGACGGCATGTAGGCGCTTTATAATATCCGGCATCCGGGTAGCTAGGAGCCGACCGGTCTCAGAGTCTGAATCACAAGTCATTGATATCATGATGTTTTGTGAATCAAGGACTTGTCCCTCGGGTGACCCTGCGCATGAGGAAGCGTCCGGCGGTGCGTTGTACCCGGGCCAACCGGCGACATCGTCCCCTCCGGGCGAAGGTCCAAATCACGCCCTGCCTGCGCCCGCGCCAGGGCGCGAAGCGCACCCGGCATTCGTTCCGGGACTGGATCGCCCGAACCAATCTGGTTTCGGACTGGTTACAATCGAGGCCAATCCCGGCGAGTGAGGCCGCCGCCACAGAATTCCAGGAATGTCGATACACGCCATCCGCCTGATCGAGAAATATCCGCTGTCTTTCGACGAGGTGGCCGATCCGCCCCGTCCGGTGCCGACGCGAAGCGCTATTGTGCATGCAGGACCTATCGCTCAACCATATCGGCCTGTTCGGCGTGCGCAGCACGGCCTTCTCCAAGCGCGAACTGCCGCTGATAGTCTTCCGTAGACGATCGGTGACTTACCCGCTTGGGCACAAGGAACGAAGCTTTTCATTCGTCGCTTCAGCATGGTCGCGGATCAAATCAATAAGCTTCTGCGTCAGCGTTGGAGCAAGCCAATGCCGCGGCCTCATGAGGAACATCTCGAATGTCGACGTCGGCTGGAAGAGTGCCCATTTAAGGGCTGGGCCTTCATATTTCAGTGCGGTCAGCACATCGACGATCGCGATACCGACCCCGCGAGAAACCAGTTCACAGGCGGAATAGGTGGTGAATGTCTCAATCCGGCGGCTGGGCTGGATACTGCGATCATCAAGCGCTGTTTCAACCGCGAGGCGCCAGTGATCAAAATTCGAAAGCGAAATTAGGGTTTGTTGATCCAAGTGCATGGAGTCGACGACCGAGAGACCGTGAAACGCATGAGTCGCGGGATACACACAGACCAATGGGACCGACATCAACAGGTCCTTTGACACGCCGTTGTCACTGCCGCTCGAAAGTCCGATACCAAACTCGACGCGGCCGGCCGCGACCCATTCAATGATCCATCGCGAGCTTCGCACTGGCATCGACATTGAGACATTCGGATTGTCGCTCAGGAATGTCGCCGTAATGTCCGGCAGCCAACTGTGGGCGATAAGCGGCATTGCCGCCATGATGATCTCGCCGTGGCGGTCGTTCTTCAAGTCATCAGCGTAACGTGACAGATGGTCGAGCCCGAGATACGTTCGCTTGATCTGGTCGAAGAAAGACTGTGCTGCCAGGGTCGGCTGGAGCCGGTTGCCGACCCTGTCGAACAGCAGCACGCCCAGATGTTCCTCAAGCCGCCGCAGATGTTTGGTTACAGAGGGTTGACTCACATTCAGGCGACGCGCCGCGGCGGTCACAGAGCCAGCTTCCATCGTGGCCTTGAACGCTTCGACCTGGCGAATATTCAGATCCATGGTCGATCCTCCTGCCGAACACCATAACTTTTCTTTCGTATACAGCGAAAAAGATGAATTTTCAGTTATGATTTGATTGCGACTATAATGGAGAAACTTGGAAATCGCCCTACCGAGTATTCGCGCCATGCTCGACAATGGCACCGACGCCACACCGCAAACCTGCGATCAATGGAACCTTCTCGCGTTCCCGATCGAAACCTATCGGGCGCGGCTCGCCTCCGTGCAATCGGATCTGAATGATAAAGGACTCGCCGGTTGCCTTTTGTTCGACCCCGAGAACATCTACTGGCTGACTGGCTATCAGACGATCGGCTATTTTACCTTTCAGGCGCTCTACGTCAGCGCGACGGGCCTGCCGATCCTGGTGTCCCGGTTTGTCAACCGCGATCTGGCGTTGGCCCATCCCACGATCGGAGATGTCGCGGCGATTACGGATACGGATGACCCGATTGAGCGCATGATTACCTTTCTTAAGGATGGCCGCCGCGCGCCCCTTGGGATAGAGACAACATCTTGGTATCTTACCGCGCAGGACTACACACGCCTGATGGCTTCGGACGCAGGGCCTTTCGCTGACTGGACTGGAGTCATTGAAGCTTGGCGCCTCACCAAAAACGACGCCGAAATAGAGCGCATGCGCCAAGCCGCCCGTGCCGCCGAAGCCGGTCTCGACGCTGCCATAAGAGCGGTCGCGCCAGGCAAGACCGAGAACGATATCGCTGCCGCAATGTTTGAAGCTAGTATTGCAGCGGGCAGCGAGTATTTGGGCCATCCGCCTCTGGTCGTGACTGGAAAGACGACAGCGCTTTGCTTTGCAATGTGGCGGCGGCGGAAGATCGAAATTGGCGACGTTGTGCTGCTGGAGACGGCAGGCTGCGTCGACCGCTATCACGCCATGCTGTCCCGACCGGTCGTGGTGGGAGAGCCGCAGATGCGTCATCGTGAGGCTGCAGACGCTTTACGAGGTGTGCTTGAGGCGGCCGTTGAAAGCATTCGGCCCGGTCGCACGTCGGGTGAGATTGATGAGCAATGCCGACAAGTCGTCGAGCGGCAAGGGCTGGGACGCTACTTCAAGCACCGGGCTGCCTATGGCATCGGCATTGGCTTTCCGCCGAATTGGTCGGAAGGGCACATCTACGCTATCCGTCCGGACGATCCGCTGGTGCTGGAACCCAATATGACTTTTCATGTCATCCCGACTCTTTTCCTGGACGATTTCGGGATGTGCTTCAGCGACAGCGT
The DNA here is from genome assembly GCA_026709535.1 of Rhodospirillaceae bacterium. Lineage (GTDB taxonomy): Bacteria > Pseudomonadota > Alphaproteobacteria > Bin65 > Bin65 > Bin65. Next base: position 5,239 of record JAPOST010000133.1, on the reverse strand, counting down.
ACAGGTGACTGAGGACGGCTGTGAATTGCTGACTCAGTTCCCGCGAGACCTCTTTGTCATTGATCCCTAACCGCAGAACCATAGTGATGGAGCAAACCATGAACCCAAAACCCCTCCTCCGCCTTTTACCTTTGAGCGCTCTTGCTTTGACGACCGCAGCCGCTGTCGCCACTTCCGCTGTTGCCGCGGAAAAATGGGACATGCCGACGGGCTATTCCGCAAAGAATTTCATCACCAAGAGCTACATCGCCTTCGCGGAGGCGGTGACCAATAACTCTGGCGGCAAGCTCACCATCGTCGTTCATCCAGCAGGTTCGCTTTACAAAGCCTCCGAGATCTTCCGCGCGGTCCGGTCCGGCCAAGTACCGATCGGTGCCCGCTATATGGGCGCCCATTCCAAGGAAGACCCGATCTTTGGGGTCGACACTGTGCCATTCCTTGCTACTAACGCGGCAGAGGCGTGGAAACTGTATCAAGCGTCGAAGCCAGCACTGGAAGTCGCTTTGGAGAAGCGTGGCATGAAACTTCTGTTCACCGCCGTCTGGCCACCCCAGGGGCTGTTCACGAAGAAGCCAATCAACACCATAGCCGACATGAAAGGCGTCAAATTCCGGGCCTATGACGCGACGACGGCGAAACTGGCGCGGCTCATGGGTGCAATTCCGACCAAGACGGAAGCCACGGAAATAGGCCAGGCCTTTTCAACCGGAATTGCCGAGAGCATGATCGCGTCCGGCGCAATCGGCGTGTTTCGCAAGATGTGGGACTACACAAAATACTTCTACGAAGTGAACGCCTGGCTCCCGAAGAGCGCCGTAGTCGTCAACAAGACCGCTTGGAACAAGTTGGACGACAAGACCAAACAGATCGTCCGGGCTAATGCCGCCAAGACCGAAAAGGCGGTGTGGGCGGCTATGAAACCAACCAACGAATTTTACAAGAAGACGATGGCGAAGAATGGCATGAAGGTCGTCAAGCCGAGCACGGAGCTACAGGCTCAATTCAAGAAGATTGGACAGGTGCTTGGCAGCGATTGGGCAAAAGCTGCTGGAACAGATGGCCAGAAATTGATTGAGGCCTATCGGAAATAGGGTAGATGCGGTCGGCGGTGCCGGCCGCCGCCTTATGTGACCCAGAAGAGCAACACCTGTGCGTCTGCTGCACGTCCTGGATCGCTGGCTTCACGCCTTCTATCGCGCCTGCGGTGTTCTAGCCGCCCTGTTCATCATCCTGATCTCGGCGCTGGTCATCGTCAATATTGGCAGCCGGATCGCAGGTTTCTTTGTTCCAGGACTGACTGAGTCCGCCGGATACTGTATGGCGGCAGCCGGGGCGCTCGGATTGACCTACACCTTTGCCGAGCATGGCCACATCCGCGTGACGATGCTCATCAACCGTTTCCGCGGCTGGCTGAGGTTTGTATTTGAGCTCCTGACTCTCGCCATATCGACAGGGCTGGCCTGCTATCTGGCGTTCTATGTGACTCGGATGGTCTGGGTTTCCTATCTCTACGAAGAGCGCAGCGATGGTTCCGACGAACTGTTGATCTGGATACCGCAACTCCCGATGGCGGTCGGCTTCAGTGTTTTCTCGATCGCGCTTGTCCACGCGGTCGTTAAGGCCGTGGCCATCGGCGAGTTCAAGAACCCGTCTGAGACGGTCCCAGACGCCTAGATCATGGACGGACTTACCGCCACAGGGCTGCTACTCTTGGTTCTGGTCTTCCTGCTTGCGTCGGGCGTCTGGATCGGGATGGCCCTGTTGGGCACCGGCGTTGCGGCGATGATCCTGTTCACCGATCGGCCGATTGGTGACGCAATGGCGACGACGATCTGGTCACATACCTCGCTGTGGGGTCTGTCGGCGCTTCCTCTGTTCATCCTGATGGGTGAGATACTGTTCCGATCAAAGTTGTCGGAAACGCTGTTTGCCGGATTGTCTCCGTTGATGCGGCGGTTCCCTGGCGGCCTCCTGCATGTCAATGTCATTGGCTGTTCGACCTTTGCGGCCATTTCGGGCTCCAGTGCGGCGACGCTCATGACTGTCGGCAAGATGACTCTGCCGGAATTGCGCAGTCGTGGCTATCCGGACCTCTTGAGCGCCGGCACGCTTGCTGGAGCAGGCACGCTGGGGCTGCTGATCCCTCCTTCGATCACGATGATCATTTATGGCGTGACCGTGCAGGAATCGATCGGACGGTTGTTCATCGCCGGGATTCTCCCTGGCCTGATGCTCGCTGGTCTGTTTCTGCTCTATATTTTCATCTGGGGTATCGTCACGCAGGAAGGTCGGGCGCGGCGGGAAGCGCCGGCAACTTTTGGCGAAAAGCTGATCGGATTGGGCAAGCTTACGCCAATCGTGCTACTGATCGCTCTTGTGATTGGATCGATCTATCTAGGAATCGCCTCGCCGACCGAGGCAGCGACTATCGGCGTGATCGGGGCGCTCACCCTGTCGGCAGTTCAGCGGACTCTAAGTGTAGCGAGTCTGAGGGCAGCGCTCGCGGGAACCGTCAAGACCATCTCGATGATCATGCTGCTCCTTGCCGGATCTGCCCTTCTGACCCAGGCGATGGCCTTTACGGGCTTACCCAAGATGCTCGCTGAATGGATCGGGACGCTCGGACTGTCGCCTATACTGCTCATCGCGATCCTGACGCCATTCTACATCGGACTTGGCTGCTTTCTGGACGGCATCTCGATTATAGTTCTGACTATGGCGGTGATCGAGCCGCTGGTTCGTACCGCTGGGATCGACATGATCTGGTTCGGTGTCTTTGTAGTGCTGGTCGGCGAAATGGCGCTCATAACGCCACCCATCGGCTTCAACCTGTTCCTCGTCGAGAATATGACGGGGCGAGGCATCGGTTATATCTCGCGGGCAGCTCTACCGATGTTTCTCTTGATGCTTTTGGGAGTGATAATTCTTGTCCTCGTTCCAGAGCTGGCGACTTGGCTGCCGTCAGCTATGATGTCACGCAATTGAGCATGCTATGGAAAAGGTCGAAACAAGTAATGTCCGGTTCGATGAGGGTCCTTATCCGCGGGCACGACTTGGCTTCGTCTGTGTCTCCAATGCCGGGCTGACTGAGGGTGACATGTTCCGGATGCGGCCTGACGGTGTAGGCCTCAGCTTCACCCATATGCGCATGCAGAAGGAATGCACATTCGAGAACCTTGCACAGATGGAGCATGACTTGGACGAGGTGCTGGCTGGGTTCCTGCCGGCACGAAACGACTTGGATGTACTGTGTTACAATTGCACATCCGGTAGTTTCATCATCGGCGAAGAGGTCATCCGTCGCAAGCTGGAGACGGGGCGAAACGGCGTCGTCGGGACCACGCTATTATCCGGTGTTGTCGCAGCCTTGCGGGCGCTCGGCGTACGAAGGCTCAGCATCGGAACAGCATACACGCCGGATATTGATGCGCTGGAGAAAGTCTATTTCGAGCAGCAGGGTTTGGAGGTGGTCGCGATCGAAGGCCTGTCGCTAACGACCGATGTGGAGATGAACCTGGTGAGCCCCGCCTATCTGCTCGACTTCACCGTCGGACTGGACCGCCCAGATGCTGAGGCGGTTTTCCTCAGTTGTGGCGCGCTACGCTCGCTCGAGATTATTGAGGCCGCGGAACGGCAGATCGGAAAACCTGTCGTGGGAAGCAATCAAGCCAGCTTCTGGCATTGCCTCCGCCTGACCGGCATTCAAGACAAGATTATGGGCTTCGGCAAACTGTTGGAGGTATGAGGAAGAGACGGATTAATCATCGGGATTCTGACTGCGATACTCGCCGAACTGAGGGGAATCAGCAAGAACGGAACGAGGGTACTGGCGAACGAGATATTCTACTGCGGGTTTCGCAGCCGACCAGAACCCGCGAGTTGGATCGGGACCGCGCCAGCCTCCGTCGACCGGGCACACGCAGCGCGACCAGAGGATCGGTCGCGACGGGCTGGCCTGGATCCGGGACCGGTCCTTCAAATGGTGCGGCACTGGCTGTGCTTCCAGCCGGACAGGCAGCTTTGCAAATGGTTTCACGCACGGGCGGGCAGCAGGCGTCCCGAGCCTTTGATCTTCTCGCCGGAAATAATACACTGTCACAGACGCCGAAGTGAGATTGACTTCCGTTGTTACCATGTGCCAAGATTTTCCTGGTGCGGACAGTGGCATGCCCGCCTTTCGGCGGCTGCTGCCGGTGACGGTCAAGACTGCACTTGTTTTCTGGTATCCGCGTGCCGACGGAGGCCTCGTTCACCATGTTGGGCGCTGATCTGACCCGAATATCCCCGACAGGGAATTGTTGAGGAAAAGAGCGTCATGATCCGGCTGGTCCCTTTGAATATCGGCAGGCGTATTGAGCCTTGGCACTGTCTCGTTGGAGATGGCGGCGCGAGGTGAGGCCGATGTTGCCCTTCTGCAGGAGGCCGGGAGCCCTCCGGCAGATTTGCAGAATCGGGTCTGCTACAAGGACTACACGTTCTGGGATCGCTCTTCCTGCGACCGTTGACCCTTGGTGGTGCAATTGTCGGACCGAGTCGAACTCGAATGGTTCCGGCAGGTTCCGCCGTGGGGCGAAGTTGGCGAACATGAACTCGGTTCAACCGATATCAGTGTCATGGCCGCCGCGAGGGTGGTGCCGCGCGGCCGCGATCAGGACGCGTTCATTGCCATATCCATGTATGCGCGCTGGACAAGGGCTCACCCCACCACTGGAAAACAGCCAGGGTTCCACGCCGATCTCTCGGCGCATCGTATCCTGACGGACATGCAGACTTTCATAGATTACGCGAACCCGTCCCGATATCGTATTCTCGCTGCGGGCGACCTCAACCTGGTCTATGCCACGACCGGTTGCGGTCCCTGGTTCAGGCGCGAAAGATTCGTCTGGGACTGTTTCAAGGTGGTTGGCATGGAGTTCCTTGGGGCGCAGGCTCCGAACGGCCGCCAGCCCGCCGCGCGTCAGCCGGGCACGTCGACCGACACCCGGAACGTCCCGACCTGCTATACGGCGCATCAAAAGGGCGCTGCGAACGCGGTCCGCCAGCTGGACTGTGCTTTTGCTTCGCGCGGGTTTCACGAGCAAGTAACCGTGCGGGGTCTCAACGGCATCAAGGAGTGGGGACCGAGTGATCACTGCAGGTTGCTCATCAATGTCCGCATGGATTGAGGCGCGTCCAGGTCATCCTTGTTGTTTTGTGCTTTTTTGTTGCTTAGTATGGTTGTTGTGTTGTTGTTTGAGTT
>JAPOST010000079.1 GCA_026709535.1 Rhodospirillaceae bacterium | reverse complement strand
CGGCTGCCGACCGGCATCTTCTATGCCCAAGGGGTCAAGGCGAACGTCATCTTCTTCGACAACCGTCCAGCCAGTCCCGATCCGCAGACGCAGAAGGTCTGGTACTACGACTACCGCACCAACGTGCATCACACGCTCAAGCAGAAACCGCTCACTGACACCCACCTTGAAGACTTCGTGGCGTGTTACAATCCGGAAAACCGCCACTTCCGGCAGGAAACTTGGAGCCACGAAACGCCCGACGGCCGATGGCGCGCCTACGCGCAAGAGGAGCTTCTCCGCCGCGACAAGGCCAGCCTCGACGTGTTCTGGCTGAAGGACGCTTCCATGACCGACTTCGACAACCTGCCGGAGCCGGATGTCCTCGCAGCCGAAATCATCGACAACCTGCGCTCGGCCCTCGATAGCTTCAAGGCGGTAAATGGCAACTAACACCAGCCCATTTGTCTGCAAACCACAGCCCAAGGCCGGGTTTGGATCTGGCCGGGATCGTCTGACGACTGGCACAAAATTGCATGGCAAAATCTATGGTCTAGCATTTTGTCATGATTCTACGGATGTGCGAGTCCATATATCATCACTCGATAAGCAAACTCATGTATCTGAGTGCCCGCACAGTGTCCTGATTGGGGAAGAAGCAGGCGCTGGACCGGAATCTGATGCCTGAATGGCCCTTTGTCGTATTCATTAGCTACAGGACGCGGCAGCGGCGCTGAAGGGCGATGGGGCTTAGGCTCGGCGAAGAAGACCCAGAAATGCCTCGCCACAGCCTGACAACGACCGTTCGGGCAGAATTCCACGAACGCACCCATTTCTAAGCTTGAATCGCTTGATTTATCCTAGTATTTCTGGAAATTCATGCCATATATACGAGGATGATACCACGTCAGAAATCACAACTCGTCGGCGCTCGGCTGGATCAGTTCCCGGCCGTGGCTCTCCTCGGTCCGCGCCAGACGGGCAAGACCACGCTCGCCGCGCTTGTCGCCGAAGAGCGAGCGAGTACCTATATCGACCTTGAAAATGCAGCGGATCGGGAAAAGCTGGCCGATGCCGCGCTTTATCTGTCCGGGCATGCAGAGGAACTGGTGATCCTCGACGAGGTGCAGCGTGCACCGGAACTGTTCCAGACCCTTCGCGGCCTCATCGACAAGGAGCGCCGCAACATCCGTGCCGGCCGATTCCTGCTCCTGGGTTCCGCGTCGATTGATCTGCTAAGGCAGTCAGGCGAATCCCTCGCTGGCCGCATTGCCTATGTCGAACTGGAACCGTTCAATGTTCTTGAAGTCGGAGACGATGTGTCCGAGACGCTCTGGGTACGGGGCGGATTCCCGGACAGTTTTCTCGCCGGCAGCGAGGAAGCAAGTGTAGTCTGGCGTGAAAATTTCATCCGCACGTACCTGGAGCGCGACATCCCGCAGCTAGGCCCGCGCGTACCAGCAGAAACGCTGCGGCGTTTCTGGACCATGCTGGTGCACAGGCAGGGCGGCGTGCTCAACGCAGCCCAGCTCGCGCGCAGCCTTGCCGTCGACGGAAAGACAATCGCCCGCTATCTCGACCTTCTTGTCGACCTCCTGCTGGTTCGCCGCCTGCCGCCTTTCCACGCCAATGTCGGCAAGCGTCTGGTGAAATCCCCGAAGATATATGTGCGCGACAGCGGCATCGTTCACGCGCTCCTCGGCCTTGACGACCGGGAGGCGGTACTGGGCCATCCGGTCGCCGGTGGAAGCTGGGAGGGGTTTGTGCTGGAAAATCTCCTTGGCGCGGCCCCGGAGCGCGTGAAGCCGTGGTTCTATCGAACGGCTGCTGGCGCCGAAATCGACTTGGTGCTCGAACTGCCCGGCGGGGAACTGTGGGCGGTGGAAATCAAGCGCGGCCTCGCACCGAAACTCGACAAGGGATTTCACCACGCGCGGCGGGACATCAACCCCAAGCGCTCCTTTGTCGTGTATTCGGGCACCGAACGGTATCCCAGGGGCGACGCCGTCGAAATGATCGGTCTGGGCGAACTGGCATCGCTTCTGGCCAGCATATGAAACGTTCCCAAATTGCAAATTTTTGCCTGTCGCGATTTCAGACTTCCCGGTTTCCCGCATGCGAGCCAGTCCCGGAGCAGGGCAGCACCGCGCAATGGGCGGAACATGCTCTCATTTGAACTGCGGTACCTTGAATCCCGTCTCGCACCGCCAAAGTCCTCTGCACGGGACGTCGTGCTCGCGCTGCAGACCAGGTGCTTCCGCGTGCTCGGGGAAACGCTGCTACGACTGCTCGGGATGGGCGTCGGGCCAACGATGCAGGCTGTAAGGATAACGTGGCCCCGCGCTCGCGCCAGCCGTTTACCGGACGAGTTCCATCAGATCGCTTTCAAAATGAGCCGATGCATTCTGCTTCCTACTCGATCTCGAATATCGCATCGATCTCGACTGCAACGTCGAAAGGCAGGGACGGAGCACCGACGGCAAAGCGTGCGTGTTTGCCCTTGTCGCCGAAGATTTCGACGATGAGGTTGCTGGCACCGTTTACCACCTTGGGGTGATCTGCAAAATCCGGCGTACAGTTGACGAAGCCGCCCAGCTTCACGCAACGGCTGACCCGATCCAGATCGCCGCCGCAAGCCGCCTTGAGTTGCGCCAGGATGTTGATGGCGACGATACGAGCACAGGCCTGGCCGTCTTCGACACTGAATTTGTCACCCAGTTTGCCAATATGGCTCAGCTCGCCATTCCGGAAGGGTACCTGGCCAGCAATGAAGACCGTATTACCGGTGACGACCCACGGCACATAATTGGCGGCGGGTATCGGGGCGTCAGGAATGGTAATGCCGAGTTCTTCGAGGCGGGCGTCAATGACACCAGTCATGGCAACTTCCTTTCATAAAGCGTTGATTTTCTGTCATTATGATGAACGGCAACACTCGCGCGAACTTCGAGGTCTTCCTTGATATCACGCGCCGGCTTTCTGTCGCATTTCGAGAGACCAAACTGCGTTACCCCACACCTTACAGGCACGCGTCCGACAATGCGAGAGGCTTGGCCTGGAAGGGGCAGGGCCGGATAACGACTTCGAAAGCGGTGAGCATCAGGCAAACATGGCTGAGCCGTGTTCCGGGCTTTTATAGTCATCGGCATTGCGCCTTGGAACCGGTCCTGGCGGACGTCATTTCAGACACTTCCGCAGGCGCAATGGCGAATTTCCACGTCACCTCCAGGGCGGCCATCAAGGGAGACGCCGATCAGATCAAGATAACAACCAGACTTCCCGCAGAGACCGCGCGAACCGGGGTTGTACTGGACAGCCTGAGCAATCGGGCGGCGTCTTTGGAGATCATCATTGCGGCGAAGACCCACGCTTCGGTGTTGCGACGGGGAATCGAGCACTTGGGCCTCGGGCCAAGACCTGGGCGCGGGCGAACCCGAGATGGAATTGAGCCCTCAAGGGCCACTCGCCTGGCCGAAAAACAGCCAGAAGTCAGGGGCAAGTTCCGACTGGACGTCTTGATGCTGGCACGGCATTCTTGATGCCATGTTGACAGCCAAACAGAATATCAGGCTGACCCGGACCGGGAGGGGAACCGTTGGCGGCTCCCTCATGCGTCGTTACTGGCAGCCAGTGGCCTTGTCGGAGGAACTGGCGCCGGCAAATACAGGCGGTCGACCTGTCAAGCCGGTGCGACTGCTGGGCGAAGACCTGGTGCTGTTTCGAGACGAGCAGGGCCGGATCGGCCTGATTGATCGTCACTGCTGCCACAGGGGCGCGGATATGGCCTACGGAAGGCTTGAAGGCGGCGGGCTGCGCTGTTCCTTCCACGGCTGGCTTTATGACGTGACGGGCGCCTGCCTGGAGCAGCCGGCAGAGCCGAAGGGCAGCGATTTGCATACGAGGGTCCGCCAGCCGGCCTATCCCTGTATCGAACGCAACGGCATGGTCTTTGCGTTTTTGGGCGATACAGCGGCGCCGAGCCTGCCGGATCTCGATTGCTTGATGGCGCCCGAATCATTCAGCTTTGCCTGGAAGGGCTGGTGGGACTGCAACTGGTTGCAGGCGCTGGAGGTAGGGATTGATCCTGCGCACGCCTCGTTTCTGCATCGGTTCTTTCATGATGAAGAGGACGAAGTCTATGGCCAGCAGTTCCGCGGCCAGACCGATTCCATCGCTCAGACCAAGGTTTTCAGGGAAAATGATCAACCCGAAATCAACGTTGAAACAACGGATTACGGTTTGCGGCTCATCACGACACGCGATCTGGGAGGGGGTCGCAAGCATGTACGCGTGACCAGCCAGATTTTTCCGCACGGCATCGTCATACCGATTTCGGCAACCATGAATATCACGCAGTGGCATGTACCGATCGACGACGAAAACTGCTACTGGTATACGTTGTTCACGGATTTTGCTCATCCGGTGGATCAGGCGCAGATGCGCGCGGACCGGATCAAGAGTTGCGTGCTGCCCGATTATCGCTCCATCCACAGCCGGGCTGACCACTGGGGCTATGATCCTGTTGAGCAGCAGACGCGGACCTATACCGGGATGGGCGACGACATCAATTTCCACGACCAGTGGGCAGTGGAGTCGCCGGGGCGAATCCAGGATCGGACGAAGGAAAACCTCGGCACGACCGACGTCGGAATCATGGCCTGTCGCCGGATGCTGAGGAAGGCGTTGAGCGCGGAGGAGCAGGGCAGGCCGCTTTCGCTTGAGGTCGGTGTTCCTCTGGAAACAAGACCGCTGGCGATCGACACGATCGGGCCGGCAGAGGACTGGAAGACTGTCTGGCTCGACCACGAGAGAGCGCGTCGCGCACGCTCGCCATGGTTGGGGTCACCGACAGACGAGGCTGCCGAATGACCCTGCCGGGTCAAGGCACCGGTCGGACGGGGTTTGTCGAGCGTCACGGATTCTGGACCGACGATCAGGCCGCTGCCGCCGAGGCGCTATCGCGGCGAATCGACAGCGGCGAGGTCGAAACCCTCCGCTTTTCCTTCGCTGACCAGCACGGTATCGCGCGGGGCAAGGCGTTGATCGGCGCCGCGGCCAGATCGGCCCTGTACAGTGGCGTTTCCTTGCCATCGACCCTCTTGACCAAGGATACCGCCCACAAGACGGTCTTTCCGGCTTTTTCCGTCGGATCCGGCCTGGGACTGGATGAACTTACCGGCGCCTCGGACTTCGTGATGGTGGCGGATCCGACGACCTTCGTGATGCTCCCTTGGGCGGACAGGACCGGCTGGGTTCTGTGCGACGCCTATTTCACGAACGGCCGTCCGGTGCCGTTTTCCGGGCGCCATGCCTTGCGGCAGGTGCTGACTTCGCTTGGATCCAGAGGCGTCCGCCTGATCACTGGCCTCGAGATCGAATTCCATCTGTTTCACATGGAAGATCCGAAACTGGCGCCGGAACACGCGACCCAGCCGGCAACGGCACCCGATGTCAGGCTGTTGGCGCGGGGCTTTCACTATCTGACCGAAGTACGCCTTGATGAACTGGAGGAGGGCGTCGAACTGCTGCGGGAAGCCCTGATCGAGATGGGTCTGCCGCTTCGGTCTACCGAATGCGAATTCGGGCCCAGCCAGGTGGAGTTTACCCTGGCACCGAACGAGGCGATGGCGTCTGCGGACATGATGATCCTGTTCCGGACAGCGGCCAAGCAGATCTGCCGCCGCCACGGCCTCCACGTGACCTTCATGTGCCAGCCGGCCTTGCCGAACCTCTTTCCCAGCGGCTGGCACCTGCATCAGTCGGTGATCGACGAAGAAGGACAGAACCTGTTCGCCCCGACGGCGGAAGACGCCTTGCTCTCGGACTACGGGCAGCATTGGGTGGCCGGTCTTGTCGAACACGCTGCCGCCTCGTCCCTCCTCACGACGCCGACGATAAACGGCTACAAGCGCTACAAACCCAACTCGCTCGCGCCGGATCGGGCGGCGTGGAGCAAGGACAATCGCGGGGTCATGCTGCGCGTGATCGGAGCAGGACCCGATGATCCGGCGACGCGGATCGAAAATCGGATCGGCGATCCCGCCGCCAATCCCTACTTCTACATGGCCAGCCAGGCCCTCGCAGGGCTGGATGGCGTCCTGCGGCAAGCTACGCCGCCGCCGCCGACCGACGCACCCTACGAGCAGGTCGATGCGCCGGCCCTGCCGCGCAGCCTGATGGAGGCAATCCCGGCGTTCCGTGACAGCATGCTTTTTCGTGATGCGCTGGGCGACCTGTTCGTCGACTACTGGGTCCAGATGAAACAAGCCGAGATCAACCGCTTCCTGTCTACCGTAACAGACTGGGAACAGAATGAATATTTCGAGGTTTTCTAGAGGGTTACAGAAAGAAGCGATGTTGGAGCTTTACCATCACGGGTCGTCCGTCTGTGCGGCCAAGGTCCGGATCGTGCTGGCCGAGAAAGGGGTGGAGTGGACAGGACATTATCTCGATATTCTCGAGGGTGACCAGTTCGAGCCGGCCTATCTGAAACTGAATCCGAAGGCCGTGGTGCCGACCCTTGTGCATGATGGCAAGGTCATCACCGAATCCACGGTCATCTGCGAATATCTAGACGAGGTTTTTCCCGAACCGCCGCTGGTGCCGACAGAGCCGTTCAGACGGGCGAAGATGCGAACCTGGACGAAGGCAGTTGATGAAGAGGTTCACCGAGCGTGCGGGCCGATGACCTTCATGGCTTCCCATCGGCATACGCTGATGCGGTTGGGGCCGGAAAGACTGGAAGAATTCCTGCAAGGCACGCCGCCCGATTCGGTCACTTCCGACTGGAAAACCCGAAAGCGTGACTATGTGGAGCAAGGCTTCGCCGCGCCCGATGCGGCGCGGATGGTCCATCTGTACGATCGCTATCTGGCAAAGATGGAGGCCGAACTGGCGAGCAGTCCTTGGCTGGCCGGTGACGCCTATTCGCTGGCGGACGCCGGCATGACACCCTATCTCGCGCGCCTGGACATGCTGCAGATGCAGACCATGTGGACGAAGGGCCGACCGAAGCTGTCCCGCTGGTTCGAGCGCATCCAGGCGCGACCCAGCTATACCGAAGCTGTCGACAGGTGGATCCCCGATCAGCTGCGCAATGACCTGAGCATGTTTGGCGCACGGAGCTGGCCGGAAGTGCAGCGGATCCTGGCCTGCGCCTGACATGACGGAGCCGGCTGTCCTTGCGATAGATCAGGGCACGACCAGCAGCCGGGCTATCGTCTTCGATCTTGTCGGCACCGTCATCAGTCTGGCGCAGCAGGAGTTCCCACAGCAATTTCCGCGGGACGGCTGGGTCGAGCATGACCCGGAACACATCTGGCAAACGGTGGTGGTGACCAGCCGCAAAGCAGTGGCCGATGCGTGGAGTGCCGGGTTTGACGTGGTCGCAATCGGCATTGCCAACCAGCGCGAAACCACGGTGATCTGGGACCGGAAGTCTGGCAGGCCGATATACAATGCCATCGTATGGCAGGATCGCCGTGGTGCCGCGTCATGCCAGGCCCTCGTGGACGCTGGGGATGCGCCTTATATTCGGGAAAAAACCGGACTGGTGGTAGATTCCTTCTTCTCCGGCACCAAGCTCCAATGGTTGCTGAAGAAAGTGGATGGCGCAGCAGCAGCAGCGCAGCGCGGCGATCTCGCCTTTGGAACGATCGACAGTTTTCTCTTGTGGCGGCTGACCGGCGGAGCAATCCATGTCACGGACGCGACCAACGCTTGCCGCACGATGTTGTTCGATATCGGGGCACAGGATTGGGATACGGCCCTGTGCGAGCGCTTTGGCGTGCCACCGGCCATGCTGCCGGAGGTGCGTGACAGCGCCGGCTCCTTCGATGCGACCGACCCGGACCTTTTTGGCCGACCGATACCCGTCGCCGGCATCGTCGGTGACCAGCAAGCTGCTGTTGTGGGACAGGGGTGCCTGACGGCCGGTATGGCCAAAAGCACCTACGGCACCGGCTGTTTCGTTCTGATCAATACCGGAACGCGGAAGCCGGAGCCGCAAGAAGGCATCCTCGCGACCGTCGCCTATCGTCTCAGCGGCGAGACGACCTATGCCTTGGAAGGCAGCATCTTCAACGCCGGGGTTGCTGTGAACTGGCTGCGCGACGGGTTGGGGGTCATCGGCGACGCGGCAGAGACCGAAGCGTTGGCAGCCAGCCTGCCGGGTAACGCCGGAGTCTACATGGTCCCGGCGTTTACCGGTCTCGGTGCGCCCTATTGGGATTCTGAAGCCAGGGGCGGCATCTCCGGGCTGACGCGGGATACGACAAAGGCCCATTTGGCGCGTGCAGCACTGGAAGCCTGTGGCTACCAGACCGCCGATCTTTTGGGCGTGTTGGGTGGCATCAGTCGCTTGCGGGTGGATGGTGGCATGGTTGCTAACGACTGGCTGCTGAAGTTCGTGGCTGACATCGCCAACGTGTCGGTCGAACGCCCGAGGGTGATCGAGACCACGGCGCTGGGTGCCGCGCTGCTGGCTGGAGTTGGCATGGGCTTGTATGCGTCTCTGGAAGACGCCGTCGAGCAGGTATGGCATTCTGATCGGACGTTTGATCCGTCGATGGCCGAAGCAGATCGCATGGCGCTTCTGTCCGAATGGCGCGCGGCGGTAGACCGAATCCGATCGACGACTGGTTGACGGGGGCGGGGGTCGAAGAGGTGCCCGATTTCCGATATTTCATGACATCGGCGGGCTCGAATTGGGTTTCGGTCAAGACAGAAATCGGAACCGAAGCGGCAAGACCGGATCAGAGGCCCAGATAGGCCTCGCGAACCCGGTCGTCCCGCAGCAGGTCGTCACCCGAACCGGTCAACACGATGCGGCCGTTTTCCAGGACATAGGCCCGGTTCGCCATCCTGAGGGAAATGGCGACGTTCTGCTCGACCAGGATGATCGGCATGCCGTCTTCGTTCAGATGCTTGATGATTCCGAATACCTCCTGGACAATGGTTGGTGCCAGGCCGAGGGATGGTTCGTCGAACATGATCAACTCGGGCTGGCCGAGAAGACAGCGGCTGATCGCCAGCATCTGCTGCTCGCCGCCGGAAAGCGTGCCGGCCAGCTGATCGGCGCGTTTTCGCAGGATCGGGAACATCTCAAAGACCCGTTCCATGGTCTCGGCGCGTTTGTGTCGACCCCGTTGCAGATAGGCGCCGACCTCCAGATTTTCGTGCACCGTCAACCCGGCGAATATCTGTCTGCCTTCGGCAACCTGGCCGATGCCGAGGTTGCAGATGCGATGGCTCGGCCATCCGGCAATGTCGACGCCCTTGTAGACGACTTGCCCCGAGCGCGGCTTCTCGATTCCGGCAATGGTGCGGATCAACGAACTCTTGCCGGCCCCATTCGAGCCGACAACCGCGACGATGTCGCCAGCGGCGACCTCAAGCGACACCTCGTCCAGCGCTTGGGCATCGCCGTAGAACAGGTTCAGGCCGGTGACGCTCAGAATCACGGATCCTGGTCTCCGAGATAGCACTCGAGCACTGCCGGATCCCGGACGATCGTCTCTGGCGGACCTTCGCTGATCTTCTCGCCGTGATGCAGCACGGTGATGTTCTCGGAAAGCGCCATCACGGCGCGCATGACGTGCTCGATCAGGAGGATGGTGAGACCCGTTTCATCACGCAGCTGTCGCAGGGTAGCCACCATGCGGTCGGTTTCTGACGGTCGCAGTCCGGCCATCACCTCGTCGAGCAGCAGCAGCCGCGGTCCGGTCGCCAGCGCGCGGGCGACCTCCAGGCGCTTGCGGTCGGGGAGGGTGAGGTTGGCGGCATGCTGGGTGGCCCTGGCATCGAGTTCGAGCATCTCGAGACAGGCGCGCGCTGCAGTCCTGGCCGCCTCAACGGTAGCGCTACCGCGCAGCGCTGCGACCGTCACGTTTTGCAGCACGGTCATCTGGGAGAAGGGCCTGCAGATCTGAAAGGTGCGGCCGATACCGCTATGGCAGATGCTGTTCGGCCGGCGTCCGGTAATGTCGGCATCGTCGAGACGAACTGAGCCGGCGTCGGGCGGAAATACGCCGGCGATGACGTTGAACAGCGTCGTCTTGCCGGCGCCGTTCGGTCCAATCAGGGCTGCAATGCCGCGTTCGGCAACATCAAGAGAGACGTCGTTCAGCGCTCGCAGGCCCCGAAAGCTCTTGCTCACCTGTGCGACCTTGAGCAGCGACGCCATGGCGCTCAGCTTTCCGCCTCGGTCCGTATCAGACGGAGCCGGCCGCATACCCACGGCCACAGGCCCCTGGGCTTGAACAGCACGATGAGCACGACGATGAAGCCCCAGATCAGCAACTTGAGACCGTCCAGCCTGGTTTCCGGATCAATCACCTGCCAGTGTTTCAGCAGATCGATCGCCTCCGTCACGATCTCGCCCAATGGCGTCAGGATGAAAGTGCCGAAGATCGGGCCGAACAGGGTGCCGACCCCGCCGACGATGGAACCGAGGGTGGCCTCGATCGATCGTTCGATGTTGAACACGATCTCGGGGAACAGGCTGTTCTGGTAGAATGCGTAGAACACGCCCGCCACGCCTGCCATGCCAGCGGAAATGGCCACCGCATACATCTTGTAGCGCAACACATCGACGCCGAGCGCGTCGGCGGCTTCGGCATCGTCGCGGATGGCTTGCCAGTAGTATCCCAGCCGACTGTGCAGCAGGTAGCGGCACAGTACGAGAGCGCCCAAGGCCAGCGCCATGATCAGATAATAATACATCTCGGGCGTGCCGCGCAGGTTCACCAGATCAACGCTGTGCCGGTCCGCTTCCGTCACCTTGAGAAAGAATCCTTCGGTAGCGCCGAGCCAGGATGCATGGTCAATCATCACCCGCACGAACTCGGCAAAGGCGATGGTGAGCAGGGCGAAATAGACGCCGCCAATGGCAAAGCGGAACCCTAGGTAGCCGATCAGCAAACCCATCAGTACCGCCAAGCCAACGGCAGGAAGCACGCCGACGATCGGTGGCAGGCCGATGGCTGCGAAGAGGTAGGCCGCGGTATAGGCGCCGATTCCGACGAACAGGGCATGGCCGATCGACAACAGACCGGCGAAGCCGAGCATCAGGTTCCAGGACTGTCCGATCAGTGCCAGATAGAAGACAGTCGTGGCGACCGTCATGACGTAGGAGCCGCCCCAGTAGGGCAGCAGCAGGAGCAGCAGGAAAAACGCTCCGCCCAGCCAGAGCCCGGCTGGCGCAAGCGGATCGAAGAACAGGCGGAGCGATGTCATCGGGCGGCCTTGCCCAGAAGTCCTTGCGGTCGCAGCAAGAGGACGAGAATCAACAATCCGAAGCTGAAGGCGGTCTTCATCGACGGCTGGAACAGGATGGCGGCGATCGCTTCGGATACGCCAATCAGGATGCCGCCGACCAACGCGCCGAAAAGGCTGCCGAGGCCGCCGATGATGACGATCACGAATGCGAGCAGCGTGTAGCCCGGCGCAAGATAGGGATGCACCTCGAACAGCAGGAGAATGATCGCGCCTGCCGCGCCGAGGCAGGCTGCGCCGATGCCGAAGGTCAGCGCATAAAGTCGGTCGACATTGAGCCCGACGACCTGCGCTCCCATGCGGTTGTCGGCGCAGGCGCGAATCGCCTTGCCGGTGGTTGTGTACTTGAAGAAGGCGAGCAGCAGGGAAGCGACAATGACAGCCGCGATCGCGGCAAACATCTTGGGATAGTCAATAATCAACTCCCCGAAGGCAAAGCTTTCCCAAGCGTAATCCACCTCCACGCCTTGCGCGTCCGGTCCGAAGATCAGCAGCAGGGCGCTGACGATCATGATCGCAAGGGCGGCCAGGAGCAGGAACTGCATATGCTCGGGCAGGTGAGAGACTCGACTGACCACGACGCGTTGCAGGACGTAGCCGAAGACGAACATCAGCCCCGCAGCCAACGGAACGGACAGAAGCGGATCCATGCCCAGCCAACGGAACATTACCAAGGCGAAGAACATGCCCATCACCATGATCTCGCCGTGGGCGAAATTGACGATGCGGATGACGCCGAAAATGACCGACAGGCCGAGCGCGCTGAGGCCGTAGACCAGCCCGATCAGCAGACCGCTGGCAACCGCATTGGTAAGTGTCCAGAAATCCAATTCCGAGTTCCCCGACCCGGTCCAGAGGAGAGCAGAACGGGTCTTGCCTGCCGCCCCGCGATCGTCTGTGCGTCATACACCCGGTAGTGCAACCGGTCGCAGTCGCCTGTTAGCGTTTGGTCCAGGGCCGCATCGGCCAGGTCGGCTTGGCAACCGCCGCATATTCCGGCAGCACGACCAGCGGCTTGCCGTCGCGATTCTGCACTGCAGCGCACGGCACATGGGGCACCTGGCCCTTCTTGTTGAACTTGATGCCCTCGCCAATGGTGGTGTTGTTGGTGATATTCGTCGTCTGAAGCGCCGTCTGGAGGTCAGTGTTCCTGGTCGATCCTGCACGCTTGAACGCGTCGGCGACAATCAACATGGCATCAAAAGTATAGCCATGGTTCGTGTTCATGTTGCGCCCCGGGAATTTGTTCCGGAAGGCGTCGCGCATCTTGCGCGCCATTTCCTTCTTGAAGTCGATCCAAGGCGCAAGGTTGATGACGTCGTTGCCATATTTGCCTGTCGCCTTGAGGTAGGCATCCTCGTACCAGCCGGGCCCGGTGGACAGGATCCCCATCAGGTCCACGCGCTGGCGCACCAGTTCCTTTGTGATGGCGATGGCGTCGTTAAGCCGGCTGACGGCCCAAAGGGCTTCGGGTTTGGCGGCCTTGACCTTACGCACTTCGGCCGAGAAATCGCGTCCGTAGGGATCGTAGGAGATTTTTTCGACGATCTTGTACGGCATCTTGAATTTCGGCGTCAGCGCGAACAGCGCGCCGGCCAGGCTGGTACCGAAAGTGTCGTTGACATGCAGCAAGGCGACGCTTTTTGGCGTTGCGCCGTTCATGCCGAACAGCTTTTTCTGGTTCCTGAACGCATCACCGACGATCATCGGACCGGTCGGGAAACTGCGGAATACCCATTTGTAGCCAAGTTCGGTCAGCTTCGGGACCGCCGCGATGTTGACCACCAGAGGAATGTTCCTCTGCTCGCAAACTTGCGCGGCAGCCATGGTCTGGCCGGAATCGAAAGCGCCGACAATGACATGGGCGCCAGCGTCGATCAGTTTTTCGGCCTGAGCCCGCGCAATATCGACCTTGGTCTCGGTATCGCCCAGCATGTATTCCAACTCGGGATAGCCCATTGCCCTCAGCACGTCCGGCGCAATATCCGCGCCGCGCTGGCAATCAATGCCAGTCTGCGCCTGTGGTCCCGATCGCGGCAACAGGATGCCCACCTTGATTCTGCTTGCCGCCAAGCCGCGCCGTAATGGTACCGCCGCCGCGACGGCACCTGCTCCCGCGCCGACCAGAACGGTCCGGCGACTTGCCGACGAGGTTTTCATGTCTTTCATCTTGTCGCTCATCAATCAGGTAAACTCCTTGGAAATCCAATGCTATTTGGTCACCTTGAGGATGTCAACAGAACGTCCTGCCAGGCAATGATCGTCATCACGTTGGGGGCCTTCACGCCGGCGCCGACATTCAGCCATGTCGTCGCCTGCGCGCAAGCACATCCAGTTGGGAGTATCCGTGACAAGCATGATCACGGCTGTGGCAGGCGCGTCCGTAGCCACCGTTACCATGACGACGTCCACGCCGTTACTTGCGAAATCGACACCTCGTACGTCGGTGGAGAAGCCGCCAATGCGTGAATGATCGGCGCCGGGCCAATCAGAGCCCTTCTGCTTCCGCTTGTCGGCTTCCATCTCGGCCGAATTCAACCCGGCGCCGGATCGGGCGACCTGGTGGGCTCCGGATCGTCGGGGCGCAGATCGCTGCAGGCGCGCGCTCTTGCCCTATACCAGATCAATCGAGCCGCGGGGGACACCGGCAGCGCGCAGAATGGAATACCAGGTCGAATGGAGCATTTCGGAGCCCGAGACGCCGACTGCCGGCTGCCGTTTCTCGGTGCGCAGCATGCCGCCGCTCCGGTCCCAGGCCTCGACCTCAGCGACCGCGCGATTCAGCGCCGGATCGGCGATTAGTCGGGCCTCGCAAGCATCAAGACCGGTCGAAACCAGGGCACAGGTAACCATGGTGTTGACATTGCGCGGATAAAGCTTTGCGATGCCGCGCACGGAACCCTCGTACACGATTGTTTCGCCTTCAATGTCGGCCGGATCGAAGCTGCTCTCGGAAAAATCCAGATTGTCCGGATGCTTGCGGAAAGTAATGCGCACTCGGTTCCAGTCGACGCGCCGCATCAGCAACTCGTCCCCGCCCAGCAGCGCGCCGGCCGGTACGACCAGCCGTGTCCCGTGCGCTGCCGCCGTTGTCGCCAGCCTTTCGCGCAGGGCGTCGTCTGCCAGCGCCGTCACCGAAAGCGGCATGTAATCACAGTTTTCCAGAAAGCCTTCGCCATAACGCGCACTGATCGAAGGATGGGCGCATTCGACGATCAGGTCGGGATTGTGGGTTTCCACCTGCCGAAGGTCGTCCAGCCGCAAGGCCTGATCCACATCCGCCAACGCATCCGCGCTGCGATTGTAAACGAAAGCTGTCTGGAACCGGCCGCCGCTCTGCGATATCCGTTTGACGATATACCGGCCGATATAACCATAGCCGATCACCCCGACATATATGGCTGGTTTTCCGGTTCCTGTCATTACCCGAACACAATCGGCAGGGTTTGCGATTCGTACCGAGCGCCATCGGGCCAATCAGTCTCGCCGTCGACCCGATGTTTCGGGATCGGCCCGAACCATTCCCTGATCGCAGACTGCAACTCGACAAGCGTCTGGTTCGAACCGGCGCGGAGGTAGATCCAGCGGCCCAAGGCGCCACGGTGTTTTTCCTGGCGGCCGGGAGCGATCTTGTGGACAGCCAGGAACATCTCAAGGTCACGGTTGGCGACAGGAAAGGACAGCAGCACCATTTTCTGCTTTCTTATCGGGAAAACGTCTGATTCGCATTCTTCTTGATCTCGGCTACCATAGTAGCTGGCGAACGTGCGCCGCAACAGTTCGTTAATCTCGGTTGCCGCTGGTTTTTTCAGGCACCGCACAAAATACGGGACCAGGATCTTCAAACGACGTGTGACGCTCACACTGCCACCTCGGCTTTCTGAGCCTCCACGATCGTCCGGAACGAATGCTCATCGTCAACATGACGCCGACTGCAGTTCAGGGAAGAATAGACGGGACAGGTTCTTCGCCGCTCGTCGATGACGAAAGACACCCGAACAACAACTCAGACACGCCACAATGGCGCCGGTCGGCGCAATCGTTGGGGCGATGCACGCAGATGCGACCTGCACAACCGTGACAGGGCCTTGCGACGTCGAGTTCGCCCGAGACGCTCGCCTGGATGTGCCAGCGACACGATGATTTAGCGAGCCTTGCGGAGTTCCCGCAACGTCTTTACGATCCTCGTTCTCATTTATCAGTGACGCTGGCAAGATGTCGGTCTAAGCACTCGCCGGCTTTGCGGATCGGCGAGCGGTAAAGGTAGAATTTCCGCTGGCTGCTTCGCCACTCATCGCCCGCCACAGGAAACATGGCGTGGCGTACGGGCAGCCGCCTGCCGACACACCCTTATTTTCCCGATACCTGAAAATCCGCCGACGTCAGGGGTCTCCGGGTACGACCGTGCATGGGACGGCTTGTCGTTTGTGGTCGCTGGGTCAGGCGGTTATATGGTGCGCGGGGCAACATTGCTTGAACCGATGGAGGACACTGCCTGATGGCCATGAAAATTGGCATTCCGAAGGAAGTGCGCAAGGGAGAAATGCGTTGCGCCGCCACACCAGATACGGTCGCACAGATCATCAAGCTTGGTTTTGATGTTACGGTCGAAGCCGGAGCAGGCAGATCGGCCAAGTTTCCGGACGCGGAATACAAGGCCGCTGGCGCAACGGTATCCCGGGTGACCAAGGTCGTCTGGCAATCCGACATCGTATTGAAAGTGCGTCCACCGGAGCATCACTCCAGGGAAGGCGTCCACGAGACAGCGCTGCTGAAAGAGGGCGCAACCCTGATCAGCTTCATATGGCCAGCTCAAAATGAAGATCTGATGAAACAGCTGGCGGCCAGGAAAGTTACCGTCATCGCGATGGACGCGGTGCCGCGAATATCCCGGGCGCAGAAAATGGACGCCTTGAGTTCCATGGCGAATATCGGTGGCTACCGCGCGATCGTTGAGGCCGCCAACCAGTTCGGCCGTTTTTTCACAGGCCAGATTACGGCGGCCGGCAAGGTGCCGCCAGCCAAGGTGATGGTAATTGGCGCAGGCGTTGCCGGCTTGGCGGCGATCGGCGCCGCAAGCAGCCTGGGAGCCATTGTCCGCGCCTTTGACACACGGCCCGAGGTCAAGCAGCAAGTCGAGAGCATGGGCGCCGAGTTCCTAGAACTGGACTTTGAGGAAGATGGCTCCGGCGAGGGTGGATACGCCAAGGTAATGTCCAAGGAGTTCATCGAGGCTGAAATGGCGCTCTTTGCCGAGCAGGCCGAAGACGTCGATATCATCGTCACGACGGCGCTCATTCCCGGCAAGCCTGCGCCGAAACTGATCACTGCCGACATGGTGAAATCCATGAAGGAAGGAAGCGTGATTGTCGATCTGGCGGCAGAGCAGGGGGGCAACTGCGAACTGACCCAACCCGACAAGGTCGTCACCAGGCAGGGCGTGACAATCATCGGCCATACTGACCTGCCGAGCCGTCTTCCAACCCAGTCGAGCCAGCTGTATGGCACCAACCTGCGTCACATGTTGAGTGACCTGACGCCAGAGAAAGACGGCGTAATCAATGTCGACATGGAAGACGAGGTGATTCGCGGCGCGACCGTGATCAAGGACGGCGAAGTCACCTGGCCACCACCCGCGCCAAAGCTATCGGCCGCTCCATCGACGACTACCAAGCCGGTCAAGCCGCTGGCCAAGATCGGCCCGAAAGAGCTGACGGTCAGGGAAAAGGCGATCCGCGCGGCAGTGCTGCTGGTTGTTGGCGGAATTTCCTTGGCTTTTGTCGGGGCTTTTGCACCACCTTCCTTCCTCAATCACTTCATCGTCTTCGTGCTGGCGATTTTTGTCGGCTTCCAGGTGATCTGGAATGTCACTCCGGCGCTTCACACTCCGCTAATGAGCGTCACAAACGCTATCAGCGGCATCATTGTTGTCGGTGCGCTGGTCCAGTTGGACAGCAGCTCTGCAAGTGTCCTCATCCTTGCGACTGTGGCTGGTCTGATCGCAACCATCAACGTTGTGGGTGGCTTCATGGTGACCCAACGGATGCTGCAAATGTTCAGGAAGAGCTAGATTCATGGACGGATTCGTAACCGCTTCCTACATCGGCGCCGCCGTCCTGTTCATTCTCAGCCTTGGTGGTCTCTCGCATCAGGAGACTGCCCGGCGCGGCAATGTCTACGGCATTGTCGGCATGGCGATTGCCATCGTCGCGACCGTGGCTACCCTCGGCACAGATGCCTATGGCATCCTGTTCCCGGCCATGATCATCGGGGCCATTATCGGCGCCTATGTCGCCCGCAAGGTCGAGATGACCCAGATGCCCGAACTGGTCGCAATTCTGCACAGTTTCGTCGGTCTGGCCGCCGTTCTGGTCGGCATCGGCAGCTATATTGATCCGGCTACAGCGCAGAAATACCAAGGCGTAGAAAAAACCATCCACAATGTGGAGGTCTATCTTGGCGTCTTCATCGGCGCGATCACGTTCACAGGTTCGGTCGTTGCATTCGGCAAGCTGCGCGGCTCGATTTCCGGCAAGCCGCTTATGTTGCCGGCACGGCATTTGCTGAACCTGACGGGCATCGTCGTTTCGATCGTGCTGATGTGGGTTTTCCTAGCGGCTGATACGATGGAAGGAGGCCTTTGGCCGCTACTGGTGATGGCCTTCATCGCCTTCGCCATCGGCGCTCATCTGGTAATGGCCATTGGTGGTGCGGACATGCCCGTCGTCGTTTCGATGCTCAACAGTTATTCCGGCTGGGCGGCAGCGGCAACCGGCTTCATGCTTTCGAATGACCTGCTGATCGTGACGGGCGCCCTTGTGGGATCGTCTGGCGCCATTCTCAGCTACATCATGTGCCGAGCGATGAATCGTCATTTTGTCAGCGTGATTCTGGGCGGCTTTGGTACGTCTGGCGGCACGGCGTCACAAGACGAAGGCGGTGAAGTCATGCCAACTTCGGTCGAGGAAACCGCTGGCATGCTGAATGATGCAAAGGAGGTCATCATCGTGCCGGGCTACGGCATGGCGGTGGCGCAGGCCCAGGGGACGATTAGCGAAATCACAAACAAGCTGCGCAGCAAGAACGTCACCGTCCGGTTTGCAATTCATCCGGTTGCCGGCCGGCTGCCCGGGCACATGAACGTGTTGCTGGCCGAAGCAAAGGTGCCTTACGATATTGTTCTGGAAATGGACGAGATCAACGAAGACTTTCCGGAGACGGATGTTGTTCTGGTGATCGGTGCCAATGACATCGTCAATCCGGCGGCGCAGGAAGACCCGAACAGCCCTATCGCTGGCATGCCGGTACTGGAATGCTGGAAGGCCAAGACGGTGATAGTATCCAAACGCAGCATGGCAACCGGCTATGCCGGAGTCGACAACCCGCTGTTCTACAAGGAAAATACGCGAATGCTGTTCGGTGATGCCAAGGACAGTTTCGACGAAGTGTTGCGAAATCTGTGAATAACCGCCACCACTGCGATACGCAACCAATCGCTTCGCCACACGGTGCAGGAACAAATGGGTGGCGATCGCGAACGGCATGAAATGGTTGGTGCGCGTTATTGTTCGAGAATTGTTCAGGTCGTCAGCACGCACCAGACGGCGAAAATCACAATCCCGATCAACGCGTCGCCCAGACACGCTCACCGGGAAAGCCTATGTCACGGACGGCGATGGAATTCGCGTGAACGGGCAGGAAATTCGGTTCGCCGGGCTTGATGCACCCGAGTTCGACCAGATGGCGAAACACCGGGACGGCTACTGGTTCCCTCACGGAAAACGTGTGAAGAAGGCCTTGATCCGCAAGATCGGCGGCAAGTGGGTTCACATCAGGATCGAAAACCATGACAAGTTCGGACGCGCAGTCGGAACTGTCACTTGCAACGGCGAAGACATCGGGGAATGGCTCGTTCGGGAAGGACACGCAATCGCCGCTTACAGCGACCGATACAAGGCTGTCGAACGGCAGGCGCGAGAAGCCAGGCGGGAAATGTGGGACCATGCCGTCAACCTCGACCCCCGACGACACCGGCATCGGAAAAAGTCAGGGAGAAGCACGTTGTGATTGGTCGGAATCGCCCTTGTGACGATGGGACAATAGGATGTCCGGCAAATCAAGACAAAGGTGAAGTTCCCAACGCCGAGACGGATTCCGTCAAGATAGAAAAGACCATTCAAAACTTTCGCACTGCCAGCGAAACCGAGCGCGGGAAAAACGGTATTCCAATATTT
>JAPOST010000022.1 GCA_026709535.1 Rhodospirillaceae bacterium | reverse complement strand
CAGGGCCCCATTGCCGATTACAGGAAGCCACTGCCTCTGCCCGCCGATCCGGAACGAGACACGCCCCCAACCCAATGGCCCAAAATGACAATTCAGACAACCTGGGCAGTTATCGCACCGAAAGGACAAACGCACCCCGGATCCCCCATGACAGCCCCCACAGGGAAGAAGTCGGCCGACGCCGCAGATACCCAAAAATCCTGACGCACACTCACTGCTTCAAATGCCTGAAAGAGACACACAGGCCGAAAATTGGCGGCATCGCGCACAAGTGGTAGCGTTAACCGGAACTTGATTTGTCAGTTTCCACGGTGGAGGTTTTTTGTTGCCCGGATTTTGTCGGGTTCCGGTGGCTTTGGTCGGTTCCTTGTCCTGTTTCTTGCATGGCAACATCACCGGCCGGGTCGATGTTCAGGAGGTCGAAGGCCCTTGCCTGCAGGGGGTGTCGGCTGTGCGCGCAGCGAGAAGGCATGGCCGCCGGGTGGATGGCCAGCATGCAGAGGAAGACGTGGGCCTTGACGTGATCGGGCGTATGGACATGGACCGGGCGGACCCGGAGGTCGCTCTTCGCGTTCCGGAACGCGCGCGCCACCTGCGCGAGGCTCTTGTACGCTTCCACCGCCGCCGCCGGCCCAATGGCGTCGGCGTCCAGGCTGGTGCGGACCATGCCCAGGACCGCCGCGACGTGGCCGTGCGGCAGGGCGCGGCGGATGGTGACGACCGCATCAGGCGATGCGAACGTCACGCCCCCTGCGAGGGCGGGCAGCATCTTCGAGAGGTTGGCGAGGGTTCGCCTGCGGATGCGCCTTCCCTCGCGCCGCAGGATGGCGGGGGGCGAGGAGCGGTTGGGGATGATGTCGATGCTGAGGGCCACAGGCCCCGATCCCTGCATGGCAACAAAAATACAGTGACAGCTGAAAACTTCCCGCCAAAAAGACAAGCCACCTCAGAGGCTTCAACCAGAACCGAAGGCAAGGAGCAGACTGAAGTTCAGGTTAACGGCAATGAAAATGGCGGCATCGCGCAGGATCGACCAGAAAGCACGCGCCAAATATCCGAAGCCGATATCAAGGACCATGTTGCCTTCTATACTGATCGGGACATATGCCGCGGTCGATGATGATTGCGCTGTCAGGAATGTCCGTAATGAAGCAATGGCCTAGGCTCAGAACTGAAACCAGGGAATCATCTAGTCGCTTGGCTGCGGCCCCGACAATATCATGCAGGACGAGTAAGGGTGAAGCTTGGGAATCAATCTGGTGGGCCAGGGCGCGATCTACCCAGCCATTGTCGCCATCCCAATCTCGGGGCACACAGTTCCACAGAACGCAGGTATATTGCTCGGCAAGCAGATACCGAAAGGCAGCTTGACTGAGCAGGTGTGATCCACGTGCGCCCTGGCGGCCAAATGGTCGGAACGGCTTCCGGGAGTCGGCAATAGCGCCCAGAGCCATCTCGGTTCGTGTGATTTCATCAATCGATGCTGCTGCGTCGACCACCTCCCCAACGGGGTTGTGTGGCTCCAGCTGTGATTGCCGATACGATGGCCGGCACTTATGGGCTTCGCGCATCAGAACTGCGCCATCGGGCGTTGCGGCCTTGGATCCGATCACAAAGAACAAACTCGATACATCCCTGCCTGTCCAGGGTATCGAGAATTTTCGGTGTGGCCATCGGGTCGGGGCCATTATCGAAAGTCAGTGCGATATTTGCCATCGGAGTCAGTCGACCCTCAGCATGAACTTCCCGATATGATCGCCGGCCTCCAGTGCTGCGTGTGCCCGAGCAGCCTCCATCAAGGGGAAGACGTTCTGAATGACCGGCGCGATGGCGCCTGCGTCCAGCAATGGCCAGACTTCTTCGCGCAAACCGGTCGCGATTTGCGCTTTGGCTTCGACGGACTGTGGTCGCAGGGTCGATCCGGTCAGGGTTTGCCGTTTCATCATCAACAGACCGAAATTGACTTCACTATTGAGGCCGCCGAGCAGGGCGATGACAACCATCCGGCCGTCAACGGCAAGACAGCGTTGGTTCCTTGGCACGTAATGGCCGGAGACCATATCCAGAATAACATCCGCTCCCATGCCCTTGGTCATTTCGTTAACGATGTCGACGAAGTCTTCGTCGCGATAGTTGATACCACGCAAGGCGCCCAGATCTTCGCACGCGCGACATTTCTCGGTCGTACCAGCCGTGGCGATGACCTTGGCGCCTCGCGCGACGGCAATCTGGATGGCAGTCGTGCCGATGCCGCTTGCGCCGCCGTGGACCAGCAGGGTCTCGCCACGCAACAGGCTTCCGCGCATGAAGACGTTGGTCCAGACCGTAAAATAGGTTTCAGGCAGGGCGGCAGCACGGACCATGTCGTACCCTTTTGGCAAAGGCAGACAGTGGGCAGCCGGCGTGGCGCAATATTCTGCATAGCCACCACCGGGCGTGAGTGCGCAGACCGCGTCGCCCACAGAAATATCTTTGACACCAGCGCCAAGAGCGGCAACTTCGCCAGCGATCTCAAGACCAGGGAGATCCGAGGCGCCGGGCGGTGGTGGATAGGCACCTGCACGCTGGGCCAGATCGGGACGGTTGACTCCGGCGGCGGCGACCTTGACCAGTATCTCGCCTTCTTTGGGTTTGGGGACCGGTCTGGTTACGGGTTTGAGAACTTCGGGTCCGCCATGCGTGGTGATCTCGATGGCATTCATGGTTGGGGGAAAGGTTGTCATGGATTGATAACATTGTCGTTGACTGGCTACTCGATAGCAGGTTTTCGTGCAGGAAACATGGGTTGATCGCGCAAGGGGACTGACTAAACTGCTTCAATCTGGAGGAAATGCTCGAAAGACGCGCCATGCCCATCCCGCCTGCCAAGCTGGAGTTCAGTCATGTTGGAATCTACGTTCACGACTTGCCGAAGATGGAAGCCTTCTATTCCAGAATCTTGGGTTTCGTTGCAACCGATCGTGGAATTGCCCGAGGTGCTCTGATTGTCTTTCTGAGCCGCAATCCGGAAGAACATCATCAGATAGTCTTGGCAGAAGGCCGGGTCGGCGGACCGGAATCCCGGGTAGTCAATCAGCTATCTTTGCGTGCCGATAACCTGCAGGACCTCCGTGATTTGGTGGACGCGATTGTCGATGAACCGGAAGTGACGGATATCGATCCGATCAACCACGGCAACGCTTGGTCGGTGTATTTTCGAGATCCAGAAGGCAACCGTCTCGAAGTATTTGTGGATTCGCCTTGGCATATCGAACAACCGCTGATTGAACCTCTGGACCTGTCGATGTCTGACGATGATATCCATGATCGAACTAGAGCCGCCTATGGCGGGTCGGACACGTTCCAGCCGCTTGAGGAGTGGAAAGCTGAGTTTGGCAAAAGGCTGAAAGCCGCCGGGATACATGTCTGACCGGCGACGGTACCGGGTGACGACCAATTGGGCGCAGTTTTGGCTCGTCGAGTCACGCCAGACCGACGTCAATTCGTTATTGTTTGCAATCGCACCCGGTTGCTGCGCCGGACATGCCGGAACGTTCCCAGAAGGTCTTGACGAGATTTTGCATGCCCAGGGCGCTGCTTGTGACAAGCGGATTCTGGTCTGGACACCACTACGACCTGGACGAAATTCAGGTCGATGACGGCTTCAAGACCGTGAAAATCAGTCGCATCTTCCTGGAGGCACCCTTGAGGTCAGCGTCGATGGCCATTCTGACGGTTTCTGGAAGTGGCATGGTGCGAACATCTGCGACAGGTGAAGACAGGGCATGATACCCTTGACCGTCCCGGACAGGTGCGCGCCGCTCTGGTGTTGCGGAATGCTTGGGGTTGTGTGATGATGCTGCCATAACAGGATCAGCCCCAAAAACTCCGCGTCCGCGTTCTCTGGGCAATCTGGCACCGGACGAAGTGCAGTCCGTGGCGGACGGATACATATGGATATCTACGACGCTGGCGAGCAGCGGCGGAGAGAGCAGTACCGCTCGCTGGTCAATCACTATTACGATCTGGTGACCGACTTTTACGAGTTTGGCTGGGGCCAGTGTTTCCACTTTGCGCGCCGGCGCGAGAGCTTCAAGGCGTCCATCGTCAGGCACTAGCATTTTCTCTCGGACCGGCCTGGCCCCGAAGCCGTGGATGACGGTGCTTGATGTGGGCTGCGGCGTTGGCGGTCCGATGGGCAATCTGGCGCGCCATTCCGGGGCCAGCTTCGTCGGCATCAACAACAATGCGTATCAGATCGAGCGTGCAAGAAGACACACCCGGGGTGTGCGCTTGCTCTGCCGTTTCATCCATGCCGACTACATGCGTATTCCCGAGGGTGACGACAGCTACGATGCCGCGTTCGCGATTGAGTCGATGCCCCATGCGCCGGACAAGGCGGGCGCGTTCCGGGAAGTTCTGCGCGTTCTGCGCCCGGGCGCGTGTTTTGGGGGTTATGAGTGGTGCCTCACCGATGCGTTCGACGCTGCGAACCGGGAGCACCAGCGGATCAAGAACGACATCATGGTGGGGGACGCGCTGCCGGAAATCGCCTCCATGTCGGAGATTTGTGAGGCTTTGCGCTCTGCCGGGTTCGTGGTCCGCGAAGCCCGTGACTGTGCTTTGGACTCCGATCCGGAAACGCTCTGGTGCCGCGCCCTGGAGGGCCGCGACCTGACCCTTTCGAGCCTTCCGCGCACGCCCTGACCGATCTGATGCTGCGGCTGTTTCCGGACGGCTCCCGCGCTGTCAGCACGCTGCTGAACAGGGCGGCAGACGCCCTGGTCGAAGGCGGCAGGGCGGGCATCTTCACGCCAATGTTCTTCTTCCTCGCGCGAAAACCCTCGGAGGCAGAAAACTGAGCGGAGTCGTTTCGGCGGTGAGTGCCAGCCAGCGCCGGGAGCGTTGCTCGCAAAGGCCGAGTGCATGCAGAGGGAGATACTGCCGGTCGAGCGGGCAATCCAGCATCGCCGTCCGGAAGAACACGCCCGCCATGTCCTGTTTGGGTCATGCCCCTTCGGCGTCCTGCGCGTCGAGCAGGGGCCGTGCGCTCCGTGAAATGAAATCGCGGCCCAGTCCGAATTCTCCGCTTCGAGCAGAGCGATCAGCGCCCGGGCGGTCTGGATGACCTGGCTTTCTTCATGCGGGACAGGGCAGTCGGCCAGGCAACCGCCGTGATGCTCGCCCCATCCTCCGTCCTCGCGCTGGCGCTCCAGCAGCCAGCGACAGGCCGAACGCAGCACCGGATCGCCGGGGTGGACCTCGGCGGCATGCAAGCCCCAGACGTCGCGCCATGAGCGGTCGGTCTCTGCCCCCGGCAGCAGGCAAGCCTACGCTCACGCCGCCGCTACCACGCCTTGGTGGCCGTCCACGTCGAGGAACTGGTCCTCGCCCAAGCCGATGTGATCGCC
This sequence comes from Rhodospirillaceae bacterium, assembly GCA_026709535.1. GTDB lineage: Bacteria > Pseudomonadota > Alphaproteobacteria > Bin65 > Bin65 > Bin65. Next base: position 14,241 of record JAPOST010000022.1, on the reverse strand, counting down.
AGGACCGTTACCCGCATGGCCGACGCCATCCTCAGAGTGCGCAGCGGCATGGTCCTGTCCCGGAAGATCCATGAAGCCCGCCAGCAAGTGGAACTGAAGGAGAAGCGTCACAGCCTGAAGTCAAATCAAACCACCCCCACGGAACGACAACAAGCTGCTGGCGTCATCCCCCACAGCTGAACCTCCTCAAGAAATGACGCCGAATCGTTAAAAAAGGCCATTGGACGTCCCCGCCCGCGCTCCTGACCCTTGCGGGCGAATAAACTGTCAGCTGATTAAAGCCCAATACACCCCCTCAATTTTGCTCAAGCTGGAATCTGGTTACAGTGGATTAGCGTTTCGATTGACTACTTTGCTGTAGTAGCGCCACAATAGATGCGCGACAGCCCCGCGCCATGGTTGCCACGATTTGGCCCTTGAACGCAGATCTGTCGGCGTTGGACGTTCCGGCAAACTGCACAGATACTTGATCGCAACGAGCAGTGCCAAATCGCCGGCCGGCAGCACATCCCGTCTTCCGAGGGCGAATAACAGATAGATTTCTGCAGTCCACTGTCCGATGCCCTTGACGGTGGTTAACGCGGCGATGGCGTCGTTGTCACTCAGCGACTGCAAGCGATCGGTCTGTAGAAAGCCATCTTCACATTGTTTCGCCAGCGAGCGCGCGTAAACGATCTTCGGCCGACTGAATCCGAGTGTACGCAATGCATGATCGTCGAAAGCCAAAAGGTTGGTCGGGGACAGAGGCCATAAGCCATCCTCCACGCGCTTCCAGATTGCGTTTGCACTGGCGACCGAGACCTGTTGGCCGATAATGATGCGCAACAGGCTTGCGAAGCCCGGCGCCCGCTGGCGCAGCTCCGGATGGCCCACCTGATTCAACGCGTGGGCGATGTCGGGGCAACGGCCGGCAACATCCTCCAGACCTGAGCGCAGGGTTTCTTCGGTCAGTTCACGCATCAGCGTGGTATAAGGCATCTTGTGCCATGTTTCCAGCCATTGCCCGAGATTTCGTCGCCGTGCTCATCACCCGCTTCGCGCCCAGCCCGACCGGGCTGTTGCACCTTGGTCATGTCTTTTCCGCATGGCAGGCCTGGAGTCTTGCGATGGCGAGAGGCGGTCGGTTTCTGCTGCGCTTGGAAGATACTGATACAGGTCGATGCCGAAGAGAATTCGAGCAAGCGATCCTGGAAGACCTCGCGTGGCTGGGCCTGAAATGGGAAGAACCGGTCCTCAGGCAATCGGCTCATGTCGAGCGGTATCGGGCGGCATTGGCGCGCCTTCAGAAACTGGACCTTGTCTATCCCTGTTTTTGTACACGGTCTGAAGTGCGTCGCGAAATAGAGGCGGCCGCCAGTGCGCCACATGGTCTTCCCGAGGGTGCCAGAGATCCGATGGGCAGCCCCATCTACCCTGGAACCTGCCGGAACTTGCCGAAAGCCGAGAGGACCAGTCGGATCAAACGCGGCGATGCACATGCCTGGCGTCTCGATTCCGCGTTGGCGGCTGAAAGGAGCGGAATACTGACTTGGGAGGACGAGAAGGCGGGCGTGGTTACAGCCGAGCCGTTGACGTTCGGCGATGTTGTCCTGGCGCGCAAGGGTACCCCCACCAGTTATCATCTTGCCGTCGTCGTTGATGACGCCTTTCAAGAAATCTCGCTGGTCGTGCGTGGCGATGATCTGTTCGCTGCCACGCATATCCACCGGCTGCTCCAGGCGGTGCTCGGTCTGCCGTCACCGGTCTACAGCCATCATCCGCTGCTGGTGGACGCACAGGGACGGCGGTTCGCCAAGCGGGACAAGGACTTGACGATCCGAGCCTTGCGGGAAAGCGGCGTGGCGCCTGTTGACGTCGTTGCGATGACTGCAAACTATCTGGACGGCTGACACCGCTGTCTGGAAGCCGCTGCAGTCTTCTCAACCTGGATCAGCTTCTCCTTGCGTTCCTTGCCCCAGCGATAACCGGCAAGACCGCCGTCTGCCCGCTTTGCCCGATGGCAGGGGATCACAATGGAAACGGGATTGACGGCACAAGCCTGACCCACGGCGCGCTGCGCCTTGGGCTTGCCCAGCGCCTCGGCAATCTGGGAATAAGTCCTGGTCTCGCCGAGCGGGATGTGGGTCAGCGCATGCCAGACCTGCTGTTGGAAGGCAGTTGCGCGCAAATCCAGGGGCAGGGTTTCTCGTGGTGGACAGCCCTCGATCAAGAGCAGGACTTCTGCCGTCCAAGTCCGGAGGATGCCGATGTCCGGCACAATCTCCGCCTCCGGGAATTCCTCATGCAATTCTTCGATCAGATATTCCTCCGTGTCGCCGAATGCTACAAAACAGATTCCTCTTTCCGTCGCAGCGACCAGCAGCAGGCCCAGGGAACAATCTGAAATAGTCCATGCCATTCGGGCGCCAGCGCCGCGGTTGCGGTATGTCGCCGGTGTCATCCCCAACACGGTGTAGGAGGTTTCATAGAGACGGCTGGATGACCCATAGCCCGCTTCATACAGTGCGCCGGTAACGTTATCGCCATCGCGCAGCAGAGTTTTCAATCTATCGCGCCGCCAGATATCGGCGTATCGCTTTGGAGAGATGCCCAGGGCCTTGGTGAAACGTTTCTGCAGGTAGGCCGGGCTCAACCCAACATGGTCAGCAATTTCTTGCAGCGTAGGCTGCCCTGCATCGAATCTTTCGATAAACCTGCAGGCGCGTTCGACGATGGTATCGGATGGCGTTGGCAGCGCGTCGGACACGGCGGATGATCTTTGGTCGGCGGTCATTTGAATTAGAACCTCATCTGTCTTGCAATATTGGCCAAGACTATTACCGCCGGAATCTGTGCGCTATCCGATGCTTGTCCTAAAACTATTCGGCGCCATAGGCGTGCAGGCTTGGCCCGTTAGCACGCAGCCACGCGCGACCATTTCGGGCATGAGGTGTCAAGGTATCGACAATCCGCCAGAAAACTGGCGAATGATTCATCTCTTTCAGATGCGCCACCTCATGAGACACGACGTAGTCCAGCACATCAGGTGGTGTCAGGACGAGCCGCCACGAAAAATTCAGGTTGCCGGCCGCACTGCAACTGCCCCATCGCGACTGCTGATCCCGGATCGATATCCGGCCAATTTTCCGCTCGACCTTCGCGGCTTTGGGGTGGGCAAGCGCAGAAATCCGGCGCCGCGCCTCTGCCTTTAGCCAGTCGTGTACGCGGCGGCCAAAGAATTCCATGTCGCCGGAGATCAGAAGTCGATCATGTTCGCATACCACGTCGCCATGCGCCATCGGCGCGTGAACCAGCTTGTACGGTGCACCACCGACTGGAATGGAAACCCCCGGTTCGAAGGGAATGCCTGCTGGCATCTTGGCCATGCAATCGCGCAGCCATGCGGCTTTCGATTCGGCAAAGCGCCGTGCCACGGTCAGCGATTCTCCAACTGGCAAAACAAGTTCAACCCGGCGAGCGTTGTGATCAAGTCTCAGCAGAACGCGACGGGCCCGACTGCTTCGGCGTACTTGCAGGGTCACAGGGTGGCCGGCGGTGTTGATCGTCAGGGTGTCCGGCATTAGGGGTCGCTGTGTTGTAGGCAAGGAATGGCCAGAAATCAGGCTTCCCGGATGAAATCGCGGATTTTCGGATAAATCGCGTTGCGCCAGCGTCTGCCGTTGAAAATGCCGTAGTGGCCTACTTTTTCCTGCAGGAAATGCTTGCGGCTTTCCGGAATGCCACTGCATAGTCTGTGGGCAGCGTAGGTCTGCCCCAACGCTGAGATATCGTCCAGTTCGCCTTCTACGGTCAACAGGGCTGTTTTCTGGATCGCAAACGGCTCAATCGGTCGGTTGCGCGACGCCCATTTACCTCTTGGCAGGGCGTGGCGCTGGAAGACGACATCAATTGTCTGCAGATAGAATTCCGCAGTCATGTCCATTACCGACATATACTCGTCGTAGAACTTCCGGTGCGCCGCAGCACTATCGCCGTCGCCTTGGACAAGGTGGTTGAACAACTGCAAATGGGCACCGAAGTGCCGATCGATGTTGAGGGACATGAAACCGGTCAGCTGCAGGAATCCCGGGTAGACACGGCGGTTGAATCCTTCGTAACCAAAAGGCACTCGAGTAATGACAGACCGTTCAAACCAGCCCAGGCTATGTCGCTTGGCAAATTCATTGACCTTTGTGGGATTGATACGGGTATCGATCGGCCCCCCCATCAATGTCAGGGAAACGGGTTGGCCGGGATCGTTATCCCCGGCCATCAGGGATATGGCCGCCATCACCGGTACGGATGGCTGGCACACGGCGACGACATGAGTACTTGAGCCCATATCCTGCAGGAAGGTAATGACGTAGTCGACGTAATCATCAAGGTCAAACCGACCCTTGGAGACGGGCACTCGGCCCGCGTCGATCCAGTCCGTGATGTAGACATCGTGGTCTTGCAACATTGCAGCTACCGTACCGCGCAGCAGTGTCGCATGGTGGCCCGACATGGGTGCCACAATCAGGACCTTCGGATCGTCTCGGTTCATTTCCCGTTTGAAATGCAGCAGGTTGCAATGCGGCAAGGCCTTGACGATTTCCTCGCTGACTCCGACTGATTTGCTGGCGATCCGGATCTCGTCCAGTCCCCAAGCCGGTTTTTCATATCGTCGGGTAAAGCGTTCAAACAGTTCGCAACTTGCTGCGACGCCCCGGAAAAATCTGCTTTCGTTGAACGGCAGATCCGGATTGGTCAGGAATTTCTGGCCGGTAAGAGCCAGTGCGCGTAAATGCGAGAAGGCAGCAAACTGCCAATCATACATCGAATACATCATTCGGTAAAATGTCCTCCAACTAACTGTTTCGTGGGTTCGACGCATCACCGTTCTTTTCCATCATCGGAGCAGAACATGTCTTGCTGCATCGCACAACACCTGAGAGGCCAAGTGTCAGGACACTCCGTAGCCATTCAGAAGGGTGATATTCCAATAGGCTGACCGGTCGGGGCCTTCGATCAAAGCCAATCGGGTCAAGGAAGAATTGCCGATGGTGAAGTTCAACGCCATCCGGCCGGGCAAGTCCAGCGCCCGCGCGATCGCAGCGCGGATCGTGCCGCCATGGGCAACGGCCACGATGTCCCCGCCACGGTGTTCTGCTGACAGATGATCGACCACATTGTCGACCCGGGACCGAAGATCGCGAAAACTTTCACCGTTCCTCGGCCGCTCGTCCAGCAGTGTCATCCAGAAACCGTGTATGCTGCCATATTGTTTGTGGACTGGTGCACGGGGCTTGCCCTGCCAGTCACCGAAATGCTGCTCGGCAAGGTCTTCATAATATCCGATGTTCGGAAGCGGATAGCCTGCCGCGCCGATGGCTTGGGCTGTCTGGTGCGTGCGTTGCAAGTGCGAAGCAACCCAGATCGCATTCTTCGGCAGGGCTGCTGCCAGAGCACCGTATACATCCGCGTTGATCGTCGTATCAGCGGGCAAGTCCTGCTGTCCATAGAAGCAACCTTGGTCGGTTGTTACCGGCGCGTGACGAATCCACCACCAGCGCGTCACCGTTTCGCTCATGCCCGAAGATCCTGTTCGAAAGGTCAATTGACGGCGACGACGGTCAACAACACGGCCAATTCCACCTTGATCCTGATAGCATACAAGAGATCACGATTGCGCTGAAGGCCGAGCATCCCGCCGCAGGCCCAGACCAGGGTTCCAACCAGCAAGCTGATGAATGCAGCAAGAAAGGCTGTCCAGAATCCCAGAAAGATGATCGCCAGCAGGATCGCGGCGAAACCGCTGATCCAGACCCTCCCGCTGCCTTCGTGGAGGAATAGGGGCTCCTCATCGCTTTCCAATCCGGCCAGCGTAGCGAGCGCCATCGCGGAGCAGGACAGGATCAGCGCTGCGGTGTAGACAGCAAGCATGGTGGAAAGCGGCGTCAGTGCTGTCAATGCCGCGATACGCAACAACAGGACAGCTGCAACGCTACCTGAAATCACGATGGCGCGCTTGTCGGAGCCGACCGTTGCGCCTGCCAGGTCGGCCGCCGCTGCTGCCACTCCACCCTCGGCCTGGGCATTGGTCAGGCTGACGACAGTGATCGTCGCGAACACGGCGGCCCCGAAGGCATAAACGCCCAAGCTGTCGCCGATCCAGGCCGCCACCGCCGCGACAAGTCCGAGCGCCAGTCCGATGAGGACAAAGGCGCGCCTTCCGGACGCCATGTCGATTCGGCTGATTTCGCCGCGCCGACCGAAGGACCAGCCGGTCAGGGTAATGGCGGCGTTTCGGATATCGCGAAACCAGGAACCGTTCGTGGCCTCGGCCCGGTCTTCCGACAGATCGAGATATGTATCCGGATCGTTGCTCGTCATGCGTCTGCTTCCCGTTGCACCAGCGTCGATCAAGAGCAAAAATTGATCGCCGGATTGTTTCAGAAAACGTTTATAGGCTATCGGCATGATTGCCGACAGGATCAAACCAACTCAGCCTGTCTGCTATCCTTGTCATTGCGTGCGCGACATGGCCGACGTGGATTTTGAACATATTCGTCCGCTTTTTTCTGCTCTGCCGGCGTTGGACAAAGCGGCGAGCGAGGAATTGCGCGCTCGGTTTTCCGACAAGAAGGCCGCCGAGGAGCTTGCTTGGCTCGCCGAGATACGCGGGGAGGCAGATATTGTTCTGGATCGTCCGAGCATCACCCTCTTCGCCGGCCTGCACCAACGTAGCCGCGGCGACTTGAAATGCCATCGGGCCTTGATCGAAAGTCGAATCGATTCGCTGACAAGCGCCAGCGATCCGCTCTATGACCTGTGTGGCAAGATCGACGTCGATTTGCGGCTCCATGAAATGGCGTTGGATGAACCGGCCGGCGCTGTTCCCGACAGGCCCGCGCTCAGTGAGAATGCCTGCGCTCGCGCCATCGCCTACGGGTTGACGGCCGTTGAAGACGGCCCGGATATTCTGGGTATTGCGGCGCTTGCGCCCGGTATTGAACCGGTCCTGGAAGCCGTGGCGGCCAAAACCCTTGACCCCGATCTCGCGCGGGCGCCGGCTGCCGATGCCGTCCTGGAGATTCTCACCGATGTTGGTGGTCATGAAACCTGCGCCTTGTTCGGCGCCCTGCTGGGCGCCCGTATCGCGCGCATACCGGTTCTGTTGGATGGCGCTTCGGCACTGGCGGCGGCATTTCTGGCAAGCGCTGTGCCGGGCGGCGCCGATCATTGTCGGCCTGTGGCGCCGGCGAGCGATGATCTGGAAGCGCTCTTCGTTGAGCGCGCCCGTTTGGCACCGCCTGTCCTGGACAAGCCATCAGATGGGGACGGGAGCGGCGCGGCGCGAGCCATACTTTCTCTCAGGACGAGACTGAAAGCTGGTGGCGCAGTATCTCGCTGATACTCGACGCTTGCGATTATTCTCCGATCTGCAGGATCAGGCCGCGCTCCCTTGCCGAACGGAAGAAACGCAGGAACACGGTAATCGCCACCATCAAATAAAGGGTGTTCAGCGCGATTGCGTTGACCAGCAGGTCGAGCCGGAACGTCTTGTCAATCAGGACCGCACGCATGCCGTCGAACACGTGGGCAGCGGGCAAAGTACGCGCGATCCATTGCAACCATTCTGGCATTACCGACAAGGGATAATATATGCCGCTCAACGGCGCGACTGCGAAAATCAAGAACCACGCCATGCTTTCTGCGCCCAATCCGTAGCGCATCAGCAAGCCGCACACGACCAGACCGAACGACCACCCCATCACTTGCAGGTTGGCAAAAAAGGCAATCAGTGGCAGGCCCATGTCGAAAATCGAATACTCGAACAGCCAGATCGCCAGAAGGGCGGCGGGCAGCACCCCGATTCCCACGCGGAGTAGTGACATCAGCAGCACAGAGGCAATGAACTCCCCCGGCCGTAACGGGCTGACGAAGATATGGCCGAGGTTACGCGACCACATTTCCTCAAGGAAAGAAATGCTGACGCCCAGCGAGGACCGGAACAGGACGTCCCACAGCAGCACCGCTGCAATCAGGACGCCGCCCGCCTCTGCAAAAAAGCCAGACTTGCTGGCAACATAAAGTGTGACGAACCCCCACATGATCATCTGGAGCGTCGGCCAGTAAGCTAGTTCTAGGATGCGGGGCCAGGATCCTCGGAAGAGGTAGATGTAACGCAGGACCATGGCCCGGATTCGCCGCCAGGCTGGCGCGAGCCCCTTCGTCCTCGATACCTTGCTGGCTGACGGCTTCACTCTGCGGCGTCCTGTGCGCTGCCGGTATTGCGGTTACGGGCGATATCCAGGAACACGTCTTCCAGGGTTGCGCGACCGTAGCGGTCCAGCAGCGTCGCGGGACTACCTGCGTCAACGATCTTGCCGCCGCGCATCATCATGACCTGACTACACAGGCGTTCTACCTCCGCCATATTGTGGCTTGCCAGCAGAATGGTGGCCCCGGTAGCGCTCTGATAATTCTCCAGATACGCGCGGATCCGGTCTGCGGTATCCGGGTCCAGCGAGGCGGTCGGTTCATCCAGCAAAAGGACGTCCGGCTCGTTCAATAACGCCTTGGCCAGCGCCAGGCGAAGGCGCTGGCCGGATGACAAGGTTCCGCTTGGCCGGTTCATGAAAGCGCCCAGGTCCAGCTCCTCAGCCAGCTGGGTGATCCGCTTCTTCGGTTCGCGCAGGCCATACAGGCTGGCATAAACACGCAGATTTTCGCGCGCGCTAAGCCGCTTGGGCAGATCGACGTAGGGCGAACAGAAATTCATGCATGGCAGGATGTCGTACCGCCGTTTCAGCATGTCGACCCCAAGGACCGATACCGCACCGGAGGTTGGCAAAAGAAGACCGAGCAGAACCGAAATGGTCGTAGTCTTGCCCGCTCCGTTTCCGCCGAGCAGTGCTGCGGTCGTTCCTGCCGGCACGGTGAACGAGATGCCGTCGACCGCTGCAACATTGTGATAGTGCTTTGTCAGCTTCTCTACACGAATTGCTGGCTTGTCATGCGCCGATGGATGGTCGGTCATCGTTGCGCATCCTTCAAGATCGTCATTGGCCTTGCGAACATCGCTTGCCTTCTTCAGTACTGATCCGGACTATCAAGAACGAGTTTGATTTGTCTGTTCTGACCGGCCGCCGCGCAGCATGAAATCGAGTAGCGCACTGCTCCGAAGCACCTTTGCCATATCGACCCCGGGTCGGGTTCGATTGCGGACGCTCGTCTACATAAGGTGGGTAGCTGTCGGAGGACAGTTGGTGACGCTGATCATTGTCAATCTGGGTCTGAACTACTCCCTGCCGATGATCGCATGCTTGCTGACAGTCGGCGTGTCGGTTCTGATCAACTTTGGCATCGTTGTCCTTCGACCGCTCAGCCAGACACTATCGGATCGCTCTGCAGCCTTGTGGCTGGCTTATGATATTCTGCAGTTGTCCATGCTATTGTATCTGACCGGTGGTCTCCAAAACCCCTTTGCGGTGCTGATCCTGGCTTCGATTACCGTGTCGGCCTCTGTGCTCTCACGCATCAGCACGATCAGCCTGGCTCTGCTGGCTGCCGTATGCATCAGCGTGCTGGCCTTTTGGCATGAACCATTTCCAGGCCCACAACCTGTTCTTGATCTGCCGCCATTGTATGTCCTGGGCGTCTGGCAGGCACTGGTGATCGCAAGCCTGTTCATCGCCGCTTTTGTCGGAAGCGTGGCGGAAGAAGGTCGTCGAATGCAAGAAGCCCTGAACGCTGCGCAGATGGCGTTGGAGCGAGAGCAGCGGCTGTCTTCACTAGGTGGACTGGCAGCAGCGGCTGCGCACGAACTGGGAACGCCGCTTGCTACGATCGCCGTGATCGCCAAGGAGTTGAGTCACGATGTGCCGGCTGACAGCAATATGGCTGATGACGTCGAACTGATCCTGGAACAGACGACCCGCTGCCGCGAAATCCTGATGGAATTGGGACGCGCGCCGGAGACTGAAGGCGGCGAACCTTACACACGATTGTCTCTCGGCACGATGCTGGATGAGGCTGCGAAGCCGTATTTGACCGAAGCTGTCAATCTGACGCGCGATTTTCAGGCTGCCGGCACGGCACCCGACAGTGTTGAACCGATCCTGACCCGCAGTCCGGAGTTTCTGCGTGCAGTTGGCACCCTCATCCAGAACGCTATCCAGTTCGCCAAGTCGGAGGTAATCCTGCGCGCCCGGTGGGACAGCGAAACGGTTGTTGTGGAGATCATTGATGATGGAGCGGGTTTTTCTGCGCACTTGCTAGACCGCCTTGGTGAGCCTTATGTTTCAACACGCGCTGGCGCGGCCAGTGAAGGAGAGCACATGGGCCTTGGGATTTTCATCGCCCAGAATCTGCTCAACCGAACGGGCGCCACACTCAGCTTCGCCAACCAGGATTGGTGGGACTGGTGGGGTGCAGGCGCGATTGTGCGAATTACCTGGCCGCGCCGGGACCTCGAAACCTCAACTTCGGAGACCGAACGTGTCGGAGAACACGCAGGACAGTAAAGGGAAACTTCTGGTTGTCGACGACGACCGGCCGTTGCGTCAGCGATTGACCTTGGCGATGGAACGTCGGGGATTTACGGTGGTGGCTGCAGAAAGTACTGCCCAGGGCGTTGCCAGCGCCAAGGCGGAGATGCCGGATTATGCGGTAATCGACCTCCGCCTCGGGGACGGCAGTGGACTGGATGTCGTGGCCGCCTTGCATGAAGTAAAACCGGATTGCCGGGTGGTCATGCTGACCGGCTACGGCAATATTGCAACCGCAGTCGCGGCCGTGAAGGCAGGGGCCGTCGATTACCTGCCCAAGCCCGCTGATGCCGACCAGATCGAGGCGGCGCTTCTCAATGTTGAGCGGCCGCTGCCCGGACCACCGGAAAACCCGATGTCGGCGGATAGGGTTCGCTGGGAGCACATCCAGCGAGTCTATGAGCAGTGCGATCGCAATGTGTCGGAGACAGCCCGCCGCCTGAACATGCATCGTCGAACGCTGCAGCGTATTTTGAACAAGTACGCGCCGCGCGAAACGCCAAACGCGTAGCTTCCCGCATTGCTGTTGACTTGGGATGCGCCAGGGTCAATACCCTGGCGCCGCGTTCTTGTGCCTCAACAACGACTGCATTCAGTCTGAGCGACCGGCGGACGGTCTGCCTGTTGCTCGGCAACCCGGATACAACAAGGGCTCGGCATATCGAGTCTCCAATCCTCAATCTGGTTGTATGGCCCGCGATAGCATAGATTGGCGATATGCCCCTTTCCGGTCTCCTTGAGCGCCGCCCGGCGGCGTACAGCGTGCCCGACGACACTGTCGTGTATGCAGTGGGCGACATCCACGGATGCGCAAATCTGCTGGACGTCATGCATGGTATGATCCTTCAGGATAGCCAGATTCCGGAGTTTGCTCGCAAGGTGCTGATTTATCTGGGTGATTATGTAGATCGGGGGCCAAATTCGAAGGGCGTCGTCGACCGGATCTTGGAAAAGCCGCTGGAGGGGTTCGAAACCTACTGCCTGATCGGCAACCACGAAGATCTTCTGGTCGACTTCCTGACCGACTCCGAAACCGGGCCCCTCTGGCTTTCCAATGGTGGTCTTGCCACGCTGCAGTCCTATGGGGTGGATTTTCAGCCTGATACGGATTTGGGTCACGGGCGGCTGGAAGAACTGCAGCAACAGTTCTTCGATGCGCTTCCGTCTTCGCATCTGGATTTTTACAGGGAACTCCAATTCAGTCATGTCGAAGGCGATTACTTTTTTGTACACGCCGGTGTTCGCCCGGGCGTACCTTTGTATGATCAGTCTGACGAAGACATGCTGTGGATTCGGAATGAATTTCTGGATTCCAGCGATGATTTCGGAAAAATGATCGTTCACGGTCACACGATCAGCTGGGAACCCGAGTTTCGCGACAACCGAATCGGCATTGATACAGGCGCCTTCGCCTCCGGCGTGCTAACGGGTTTGGCGCTGAAAGGATACGAGCGTGATATCCTGAGAGCGCAGATACTCCAGCCGGGCATTTCGTGAAGGGGCGAGGCGCCATCTGAGGTGGCGGTTTGCCTGGTTTCGTGCCGGTGATTGGTCTGTCGGGGTATTGATCTGGGGTAATATTGGCCAGATGTCATGACATCCGAGCGTCGTCGTGTCTGCCAGCCGGTCCTGTTACTGAGCCTTGCTCTTTCCGCAGCAACCCTTGGTCGACATGGGCCTACGGTTCTTCATCGCATCCTGCCCGCTCATCTTGACGTCTTGCCCAGTGCCGCGGTTCTCTTGCTTGATGATCGTGACATGTGCGATGCTGCCTGAAAAAGGCGGCGCTCGTCACTTGTCCGGTCCTTCCGCGCCGGACAGGGTGTCGAAAGGCTCTATGGTGCCGGTTTCTCATCAAGAGCCTTTTCGACGGCGAAAATTGTCGGCTCATCAATATCCATGTCTCGCAGCGATCCGGCGGCGCTGCGCACATAGTCCGGATTGGTGCCGCTGATTCCCCGCGCCCTCCTGATAATCGCCAATTGTTCATGAAGCGTGAGGTCCGGGAGAAAATCCGGGTGATCCTTCCGAGGTAAATAGGTAGTTGCCGACACGGCGCCGGCATCGTCCAGAAGGATGTCCACATGAGCTTCTCGGTAAACGGGGTAATGATCCAGTTCGCGCTCACGCAAGTAATCGGCGACCTGCTCGGCAAGTGCTGACTCGACAAGGTAGGCAATGCCGACACAGACGCCGTCCGGCTTCAGTCCCATAACCAGTCCTGGTAATCCAGGCGTCCCCCGATGGTGGACAGTCCGGACGCAGAAGGCTCGTTGTTGCCCGGAAAGCACGGCCCGGCGTCGCTCGACAAACCTGAATCCTGGATGCCACATCAAGGAACCATAGCCGAAGATCCACACGGAAGGTCAGCGCTCCACCAACTCAGCCATTCGCCGCAGCCCCGGCCTGACAACAAGGAGCGCAGCGGCGACGACGGCGACGATTTGAGCGATCATCTGCAGTCCCAGTGCCATGCCGGTACCGTCCGACAGCGCCACGGCTACTGTGCCCAGTATCGCTCCGGAGATAAACTGAATTACTCCCATCAGCGAAGAAACCGAGCCGGCTATGGTTGGAAACGGCGCCAGGACTCCGGCGTAGACGCTCGGCGTCGCCAGGCCGAAACCCAGCATGAAAATCAGCAACGGACCTACCAGAAAGCCCAACCCGACGGCGCCGACATGGATGAAACTCAAGAGTAACGCCAGCGCGATCAGCATGATCCCCGAGCCAGACAGGATGAACCAGACCCCGCTGCGCCAGACCGTCAGGCGCGCGGATACCGTCGCGCCGACGATCTGACCGATCATCAACGTTGCGAAGGACAGACCGATTTCTTCCGGCGTCACCGACAACTGTTGCCTGAGGATGAAGGGTAGGGAAGACAGCATGGCAAAAAGCGACCCATACAATCCGATGGTGACCACGGCGTAGCCCAGGAACACCCGATGGCGGCATACGAAGCCAAAGTTTCGAGCAATCGGCCGGACGCGTGTCGCTTCGTTGTTCAAATGCTGATTGGTTTCATCAAGGAACATGAAGATCACGGTCCAGATCGCGATGCTCACCGATAACAGAACCACGAACAGGCTTTGCCAGCCGCCAAAGCCGACGGCAACTCCGCCGAGCAGCGGCGCTGCGACCGGGGCGAAACCAGTCCACATCATCAGAAGGGACATCGCCCGGGTGGCATCCGGCCCGTAGATGTCACGTATGCAGGCGCGTCCGATTGCCATCGTCGCAGCAGCACCTGCCCCTTGGATGAAGCGCCCGACCAGAAGGGTTTCAAGGTCGGGTGAAAAGATGCAGCCAGCTGATGCCATGGCGAAAAACGCTACCGACGCCAGAAGGACTGGTCGGCGCCCGAACCGGTCTGACAACGGCCCATAAATCAACTGAGCAAAAGCGTAGGCAATCAGGAAAGCCGAGATGGTCAGTTGCGCCTCCGCGGGTGTCACCGCGAAATCCCGGGCTATTTCGGGCAGCGCCGGCAAGGTCATGTCCACTGTCATCGGCGTAATCGAGCCGGCCGCACCCAATATGGCAATCACCACCCAGGATCTTGTATCCGGCCGCTTCACCGTTGCTGCAGTTTCAGGAGTGTTGAGACCGACATGTTTCGGATTGCCATTGACGCGACGAAGACTTGCCTAATCTAAGGGAATTATATATCTGACGGCCCATCATGCTGCCAGTCTGGTATCGATTTCACGGTTCTCAGGCCCGC
>JAPOST010000184.1 GCA_026709535.1 Rhodospirillaceae bacterium | reverse complement strand
ACGACCAGCGACAGATCCTTGTACACGGAAGAGTTCTGGTGACCGTCATCCATCAGCAGGATTTCAGCGCCTTCGGTTACCGCCGCCTCAGCACCTGCAACCCGGTCGCGCGCCACAAAGGTCGGTGCCAGCCGTGCCAGCAACAGGGGCTCGTCGCCAACATCGTGCGCGGTATGCCGGTCGGGGTCGACTTCAGTCGGTCCGGTAAGGCGACCGCCGTAGCCGCGGGTCAGGAAAGCAGGGCGGTGGCCCTGCTCAAGCAGGCGCGTTGCCAGTGACAAGGTGACCGGCGTTTTTCCAGATCCGCCGGCGGTTATGTTGCCAACGCAGACGACCGGCACCGGCATCCGCACCCGAGGTGCCTTGCGAACACGCCACGCCGTGCCATGTCCGTACAACCACGACGCTGGCAGCAACATCGTGGAGACAGCGCCCTTGTGCGACCAGGCTTCCGGCGTTCGCATCAATAGTCTTTCGTGCCTTCAAAAGGCGCGAGGAATGGAGCCAGATGATCCATAACCCGATCCAGCACGTCTGTTCGTTCCCGCGCCACGGCTTCGGCATTTCGCGCCGCCATGGCCTGCGCCGCCGGATCGTCTAGCAATGCAATCAACGCTTCTGTCAGAGCATCAAGCGAATCCACAGTCTGCGATCCGCCGGCCGTCTCCAGAAGATCGGCGATCTCGGCGAAATTATCGACATGCGGACCGTGAAGAAGCGCGCAATTCAGCTGCGCCGCCTCAATGAGATTCTGCCCACCGTGGGGCACCAGCGATCCCCCGACAAACGCAATCGGCGCCAACCGGTAGAACAGGCCCAGTTCATCCAAGGTATCGGCCACGTAGATCGCGGTGTCACTCTTGATCCGATCGCCTGCGCTCCGCAGTGCAACCGCGCTGCCGGCATGATACAGTTCAGCCGCGATTTCCGGTCCTCGTCCCGGATGCCTTGGTGCGATGATGAGCAGCGCGTCGCCGTATCGGTTGCGGACTGCTTGGTGAGTAACTGCCAGCTGATTTTCTTCGTCGGGATGCGTGCTGCTGGCCAGCCAGACAGCGCGATCACCAATTTCGACCTTCAAGGCGTTCAGGGCCGCCGGGTCGGCTTGCAGGGGTGGCGTCGCCAGCTTCAGGTTTCCTGGCGCGGCGACTGCGTCGGCCCCCAGGATGCGAAATCGGTCTGCGTGTGCCTCAGATTGCGCTAGCACCAGTTTGAAGGTCTTGAGGAGGCGTCTGATTGTTCGCGGCATGCGTTGCCAATGCGCGAAGGACCGGGCCGACAGGCGACCGTTCACCAGCACCATGGGGATCTGCCGCCGTGCTGTCTGGCGCAAGAGGTTCGGCCATAACTCACTTTCTACCCATAGTGCCATGTCCGGCTGCGCGCCATCCAGGAACCGTTCAACCCAAGCCGGGCAATCGACAGGAACAAACTGGTGATAAGCGGACGAGGGAAGCCGCTCTTCCATCACCCGGGCGGACGTGACCGTTCCGGTCGTCATCATGACTCGCGCTAGAGATGCTTTGGCAAGCAAGCGGTCAATGAGCGGCAGGACGGAACTGGCTTCCCCTAAACTGGCGGCATGCAGCCAGATCAGAGGACCCTCGGGCCGCTCGCGCCGCAAGAAACCCATACGTTCGGCAATTCGATCCGGGTGCTCCTTGCCGCGAGCCCTGCGGTGCGCCAAGATCAGGCGGGCCGCCGGCGGCATGATCTGCCCCAAGCCGGCATACAGGTTCAGCAGCACGGATCAGGTTTGCCTGGCGCCATCGTTGCCCATTTGGCCAGCGTGTAGCCGGGCATAGGCACCGCCAGCGGCCAACAGATCGGAATTAGTACCCTGCTCGGTAATCTGGCCATCCTCCAGCACATAAATGATGTCGGCATCGGCAATGGTTGACAGGCGATGGGCGATGACAATCGTCGTCCGGCCTTGCCGTAGGGATTCCAGCGCCTCCTGCACTTGCCGCTCAGACTCATTATCCAGCGCTGATGTCGCCTCATCCAGAAGCAGAATTGGAGCGTCCTTCAGGATCGCCCGGGCGATAGAGATGCGCTGGCGTTGCCCGCCGCTTACTTTGGCACCCGTCCCGCCGACACGTGTATCGTATTGCTGCGGCAGTTCCATGATGAAGTCGTGCGCGGCGGCCATCTTCGCTGCGGCGATGATTTCGTCTCCGGTCGCCCCCTGCCTGCCGTAGGCGATGTTGGCAAGGACGGTGTCGTCGAACAGGCTGGTTTCCTGGCTCACCAACCCGATGTGGGCGCGTAGCGAAGCAAGCGTCACGTCCCTAATATCCTGCCCATCCACTAGGACGGCGCCGCCATCCACATCGTAGAATCGCGGGATCAGGTTCAGGACTGTTGTCTTGCCGGCGCCGGATGGTCCTACCAGCGCCGCGACCTTGCCGGCGGGTATCTCCAGAGATACGCCTTGGCCGGGAGCGCCTAGCGCTGGCGCCCGGTGATGATAGGAGAATACCACGTTGTTGAACCGGATAGCGCCTGAGGAAAGGACAAGCGGCTTGGCGCCAGGGCGGTCCCTGATCCGTGGCTCGATATCCAGCGTGGCAAATACCCGCTCCGCCGCTGCCAGACCTTCCTGCAGATTGGCATTCAGTCGAGCCAGCTTGCGTACCGGCTCGTAGGCCAGCAAGAGGGCGGCAATGAAGCCTCCGAAGTCGCCAGGCGTCCGGGCGCCCGCTATGACCTGATAGCCGCCATACAGAAGGACACCGGCAACGGCGCAGCCCGCAATTACTTCCAGCAGCGGCTCGGCAATCGCTCGTACCTTGGCGGCCTTGTAGTTGAGCCGGAAAATTCGCTCGACTACCGATCGCGTACGCCCGCTTTCGTAGTCCTCCATCCCATAAGCCTTTACGTGACGGACGCCCTGGAAACTTTCTTCCTGCAAGGTGGTGAACTGGGCCATCTCGATTTGGGTGTTGGCGGAGAACCTGCGCATCCGTCGGCCGATCTGATTGATCGGGATGGCCGCCAGCGGAAAGACGAAGAAGGCGACCGATGACAGTATCCAGTCGATCCAGAACATGGCGATGATCAGTGCAACCACTGTCACGATATCACGCCCAATCCCGGTCACTGTGTCGGAAAAGAGAGTCCGCATCTTGGTCGCATCGTTGGTAAAGGCGGAAATCAGGGTGCCGGTCGGCGTGTTGTGAAAGTAGCCAAGATCGGCCCGCATCAGACGAGCAAACATGGTTTCCTGGATGTCGGCGATCGACCTGTGGCCGACATAGGCCATCATGGTTTCTGCTCCATATGCCGCGCTTCCCTTGACGGTGAAGACGACGGCGGTGGCCAGTGTAATGAAATACAGCTGATTGTAGCGTGGGTCCGGCGAGAGCAGGCCACCGATTGCCTTGGTCAGCCACGTGTTCTCAGAGGGCGGGCCGCCTCGAAAGGCGTTATCCAGCAACTCCTTCATGATGAAGGGAATCATCGCGGTGCAGGCCGAAACGATGCCCAGCAACACAAAGCTCAATACAATCCGCATCCAATGCCGAACCAGGTATTCGCGGATGACACGCGTCACCATTGGCAGCGTCTTGGCGTTAAGGGACAGGCTCTGAGTGGTTTTCTGGCTGGCAGCCAACAGGGGTTCTGAAGCAGTTTCGATCAGCGCTTTCCTTATCACGCTCAAGCTTGTGGCTGCAGAAACGTGGGAGATCGCGCGGCTCTATGTCCCAGAAGGGATGTCGGGAACAGTTCGTCCACTACTCTCGCCGCAAAATGTAGTTGACCAATACCCTTGAAACGGTCGTCGGGCGGAAAGCGGCAGTCAACGCTTCTGGATCATATTCTCCCTCGACCCAACTCCTGAAATCGATCCTGCTCTGCGCATCGGCATCCCTGTAGGCTTCGACGAAAGCCTTTCCGATCCCGGTCGGACCGCTGCCGATGTAGCCGAAACGTCGGGCGAATTGTCGGAGGGCCGTGTTCGCCGATTCGCCTTGGGATAACAAATACAGCGCGCTCATCAGGCCTGTCCTGTCGACCCCGGACTTGCAGTGGACCAAGACAGGATACTCAATGCGTCCGAACAGGTCCAGAGCTTGCAGAACGGTCGCCTTGGGGAGCGCACGGCGGGATTTGATAGGAAAGTTGACGAGGGCAAGGCCGGCCACGGCCGCCGCTTCCCTTTCCAGATGATAATGACCGCTGTTGTTGGCTCCACGCAGATTGACGATGGTCCGGATACCGAAGTTGGCGACGCGGCGGACCTGAAAGGGCGCAGGCTGGCTTGATCGATAGAAATCGGGCCGCACGGCATGCCCACGTCTCCAGCCCAGTCGCAGGAAGCCGTGATCGACTACCAGCATGTCCAGCCAAGCGAACAGGCGCCCGAACGGGCGGTTCAGGGTTGTCGACACGTCGTCTCCGGCACCTGCGCCAGGTTTTTGGTTATCAGGCTCCATGATCAATGGGTTGTGCCGACCCTGCCTTCGGGCATCTACGATGGTGAATTGGCGCAGTATCTTTTTGATCCGTTTTCATCGCGTTTTCGGAATGCTCCGGAAATGTGGCATGGCGCTTCAGCTTGTGTGTGACATCATTTGGATCTGGCCATGTTGTCCGAGCAGTCTGCGCAGCAATGTCAATGTCCCAGCTTCGCCTGGCTGTCTGATGACAATCGCCCTCAACAACGCGACTTCGTGGTTGACGACATGCCATACAAAAGACCACTTGCAGCCGTTTTCATTGCGCCCGCCTTTCTCTTTTCCCACCTTTTTGATTGCCGAACCATCTTGGGAGGGTCTCAACACGGTCCCAAGAGGCACCTTTGTTCCCACCTACTATGACGAAGAGACGGTTAGGCTGTCAGTGGTGCCTGATTGTCTGTTCCGAATTCAGTCGTTCCGGAAATTCACCGTGTTCAGGTACGCCAAGCAGCTATCGACACTTTCGACATCGCCGAATTTCGCGTCAATGTCGAACAGGTTCCACTCCACAGCACCCGGGATACGATCGCCTATGGCCTCGCGGACCGCGATTGTTCGGAACCCATCGGCGATGCCATCGGTGATCGTGGCACGAACACAGGCCGACGCCGTTACTCCGGTTACGAGAATCGTGTCGACGCCGATTGCGCGCAAGTAGCCAGCCAGATACGTGCCGTGGAACGCACTGGCCCGCTTCTTGATCATGATTTGCTCGCCCTTGATGGGCGCTATCCGGCTGTCGATGGCCCAGATATCCTCGTTCGAATAGTCCGCCACCTCGATCGGAATTTTCTTATGCCAAAGACCCATATCCGTGTTCGGATTGTCCGGGTCGACAACCTGGAAACAGGTGGTGGTGAAAACGACCGGGAAATTGTGTTCCCGACATGCTTCCAGCAACTTCAGATGCGCCGGAATCAGCTGCTCTTCGATCTTTTCGCAAGTAAAGGGATAACCCGGTCGTGTCCAGGCGTTAGCCATATCGACGATGACCAGTGCGGGCTTTCGGCCAAAGCCTATTCGTCGTTGAAAGCCCCGTTTCTGATAGATCGCCGAGGCGGCGGCAAACGCATCTTCCAGTCTGCTCTGCAGATCCTGCATTTCCCGGTCCATTTTCAAGCTTCCTTTGCGGTCATCACAGTCTCGAGATCAATGTCAAAACGGTCAAGCAGGATATCGCAAATCTGATCATAGACTGCTCCTACGCGGATGGTTTTCCATGAGATCAGATCGACGATGGAACTGCCCAGGCCCTTCTCATTGTGAAAAGGCGTCAGGCCGTAGTCCACAGTGATATCGGCAGCGTTTGCCACTGGCTCCTCGATATCCTCGAAGACGAACTTGCTCCCCCGGCCGGAGACATTGGCCGACGAACCAATGACGGCATACCTGTTTTCCCGAGCCATTCGCGCAATCTCGTCATGCAGCGGCCCGGCATTCAGCAGCATGTCCATGGTACCGGCCAGAGTTGCATTCCTGAAGGCGAACGGCGGCAGGCTTCGGATCACCGGATGCGTTTCGTCAAACGGCGCGACGATGGAAAACGGCAGGTTGTTGTCGTGAATGATTGCGCTCACGACATCGGCTGTCTTGTCCGGCACCTTGATCGCCTCCGTGAACAATTGCCAGTCACAGAAGTTGCCGCACGGCTTGCTGAAGGGTCTTTGCTTGGCGCGATACATCCGTCGAACTGCTTCTTCTTCGTGTCCCACAATGGCATAGCCCACGCTGACCGGAAAAATGGCGACGCCACCGCCTTGAACCTTCTGGAAAATCCTGCGGGCGTCGTCCCTGATCGGTTGTCCTTCAAACATGCAAAAGCCCTCCCTTGGTCTCAAGCGACCGCTAGAATATAACGGTAGTGCCATGGCGCAAGGCCGCTGGAAGGAAACCTTTGCCGTCGTTCTGGACGGCCAAGGGGATTTCAGCGCGGTCGTGGCAATCCGACGGGAAAGCGAAGGAAGAAAGGCGTTGCCGATGCCGAGACCGGATATTCGAGGCGATGCGCGACGTGCGTTCGATGTGATCAAGGGCGGCGGCATCGGCATCCTGCCGATGGATGTCGGCTATTCGGCAATTGGCGGCAGTGCGGCGGCTCTCAAAACCATCTTCGACACCAAGCAACGTGTACCGTCCAAACTCAACGCCATGGTTGCGGATTGCGCCCTTCACCGTGACATCCACATCGTCGATCAGCGCGGCGCCGAAATCGTGGCTTGCCTGACCGAGGATTATGATCTCCCCGTCGGCGC
The DNA here is from genome assembly GCA_026709535.1 of Rhodospirillaceae bacterium. Taxonomy (GTDB): domain Bacteria; phylum Pseudomonadota; class Alphaproteobacteria; order Bin65; family Bin65; genus Bin65. Next base: position 65,398 of record JAPOST010000184.1, on the reverse strand, counting down.
CATCGCGCCGGCTCGCATGGATCACCCGCTGCTGACCAAATTGACCAGCGAGGCCGTAAACGCCAGTCAGAAAGACGGCACGATCGTGATGCTGCTGAACGCCGGGCCCTTTCATGCCGAGATTACGCGCCTCAGCCGGGAGGAAGTGCATCCCTTGTTCGGATCTTCGGCAAACGTCTCCATGACCGGCGCCAAGTTCCGGGTCGAGGATATTGAACCGCAGATCAAGGCCATCGCTGATGTCATCATTGATCACGGCCTTCGCAAATATCATTGCTACAAGGCGTCATCGACGCTGTTGAACGTGATGACGCTGGAAGTCGTCCGGATTGGCAGTTGCCACGAGATAATCTGTGATGTCCTGAAACGGCATTTTCAAATCGACCTGTTGCGAGCCTGATTCGGCGACTTGTCCATTCGCCAATCCGCAATCTCATGCTACTTTACTTCAAGAGACGACACGTCGAACGACGAGGAAAACTCAAGATGACCGGGATCACCCGAACGCTGGCAGAATTCATCGCCGGTCTGACTTATTGCGATCTGCCGGATGATGTCGCGCGGCGGGCAAAGCTTCTGATCTTCGACACGATCGGAATTGCGCTACGCGCCCGGTGGGATGCCGCGTCGACCGACAGCCTGATTCGTGCGGTGGATCGTCTGGGCATGAGAGGCGAGACTGCTACTGTAATCGGCGACAGCCACCGCTACACTGCAGCGGGCGCAGCGCTGATCAATGGCGCCTTGGCTCACTCTTTGGATTTTGACGACACCCACGCTCGCGGCTCGATCCACGCCAGCGCGCCGATCGTGCCGGCGGCCCTCGCGGTGGCGGAAGAGGTGGGCGCAAACGGCAAGCAAGTAATCGCTGCGGTTGTGGCCGGATACGAGATCCAGATCCGGCTCAGCCTTGCCTTGGGCCCTAGCGACCACTACAACCGCGGCTTCCATCCCACGGCGACATGTGGCGCGTTTGGCGCTGCTGCGGCAGCCAGCAGGATCATGGGCCTGTCGGCTGATCAGATCGACTCGGCCTTCGGCATTTGCCTCAGTCAGACAGCAGGATCCATGCAGTTCCTTCACGACGGCGCTTGGACCAAACGCTCCCACGTCGGCCACGCTGCGATGTGCGGATTGGTGGCAGCGACCTTGGCGGCGGAGGGCTACGTCGGTCCGTCCGAGGCTTTCGAGGGTAGGGCCGGTTTCTTCAGAAGTCATGCGCCCAACCCTGAACCGACAAGGGCCGCCGCAGGCCTGGGAGAAGTCTGGGAGACCATGGAAATCGCCGTCAAACCCTATCCATCATGTCGTTACGGCCATGCCCCGATAGACGGATTGATTGCCTTGCGCGAAGAATATGGCATCAAGCCGCACGAGATCGAGAAGGTTAAGGTGGGTCTGTCCAAAACCGGTTTGGACATTATCGGCGAACCATTGGCCGACAAGCAGAAGCCGATATCCATCGTGGACGGACAGTTCTCGCTGCCTTTCGTTGCCGCCGCCGCACTGATCGAAGGCGGCCTGGGCTGGGACGATTACGAAACGCTGCTTGCCAACGATAATCACAAGGCGCTGTGGCCCAAGGTAGAAGCCGTTGTTGACCCGGAGGTCGAGGCAGAATTTCCGGATAACATGGCGGCTAGGGTGCAGGTTGCCACGAAAGACGGCGTGTTCGAGAAATACATCCAGTCCCCCAGAGGAGAGCCCGACAACTTCATGACGGAAGATGAGTTGCGGTGGAAGTTTGAAGGTCTGGTATCGCCTTTCCTGGACACGCACACGATGGCGGCCTTTGCCGACGGCATGTTGAGCCTTGAGGAGGCAGAAGACATTCGCGCCCTGTTAATCATGTCCGCCGGGCAGTCACCAGTGTGCGCCCTGGCGGGGGCATAGGAGGCATGGTTGCGGAGATGATCGAAACGGGTCCACGCCGGCTCCGGAAAGCTGGCGGGCGTTACTTTGAGGATTTTACCATCGGAGACATCTATGAGCATCGCCCCGGACGGACGATCAATGAGACCGACAACTCTTGGTTTACGCTATTGACCATGAATACCCACCCGATTCATTTCGATGCCGAATACGCAAAGCACAGCGAATTCGGCAAGCTGCTCGTCAACAGTGCCCTCACCCTGTCCATTGTCGCCGGGATGAGCGTCAGCGACCTGAGCCAGAAAGCCGTCGCCAATCTGGGCTGGACGGACATTAAACTGACCGCGCCGGTATTCGTCGGCGATACGGTCTATGCCTATTCGGAAGTGCTGAGCAAGCGTGAATCGAAATCCCGTCCGACTCAGGGGATTGTAACTGCCAGAACGGCCGGGACCAAAGCTGACGGAACGATCTTCATGACCTATCAGCGTTCGATGCTGGTGCCGAAGCGTGGGCACGGCGTCGACGACAAGATGGCCTGAAGTGCGATGGTCGCGATTGACGTCGGCAATGACGCCGCCATCCTTGATGCCGTTGACCGTTTCGTCGAACGTAGCATTCTGCCGGTCGCTCATGATCTGGAGCAGAAAGACGAATACCCGCGCCAGATTGTCGAAGACATGAAGAAGCTGGGGCTTTTCGGCGCAACCATTGCACCGAAATACGGCGGCCTCGGCCTGTCCGCAAAGACCTATTCCGCGATTGTCGAGCGGGTGACTGCGGGATGGATGTCGATTTCCGGCATCTTCAACTCCCATCTGATCATGGCCGAGGCAGTCCAGCGGTTTGGCACCGAACAGCAGAAGGAACGCTTTCTACCTCGTTTCGCGACCGGTGAAATTCGCGGCGGCATTGCGCTGACCGAACCAGACTGTGGCACCGACCTTCAGGCAGTGCGGACGCGGGCAGAGCGAAAATTAAACGCCTATCTCGTCAACGGGACCAAGACATGGATCACCAATAGCGTCGAAGGCGATATCCTGGCGGTTTTGGTCAAGACCGATCCAAGCGCCAGACCTCGGTACAAGGGCATGAGTCTGCTTCTTGTCGAAAAGCAGGAAGGCGTAGAAGCGACAAGATTGAAGAAGCTGGGCTATCGCGGGATCGATACCGGCCATATGGTGCTGGAAGATGTTCAGGTTCCCATTGACAATCTGGTTGGCGGCAAGGAGGGGCGCGGCTTTCAGCAGATTCTGAGCGGGCTGGAGCTCGGCCGGATCAACGTGGCGGCGCGAGGCGTCGGAATCGCCAAGGCATCGCTGGACAAGGCCGTGGAATACGCCCAGATTCGCAAGACCTTCGGCAAGCCTATTGCGGAACATCAGGCCATCCAGTTGAAACTGGCCGATATGGCAACGCGGCTTCAGGCAGCGCGCCTGCTCACCAAAGCAGCGGCGGAAGCTTATGACGGCGGCGGACGCTGTGATATGGAAGCCGGCATGGCCAAGCTATTTGCCACGGAGGCGGCATTGGAAAACAGCCTCGATTCGATGCGGATCCACGGTGCCTACGGTTATTCGACAGAGTTCGATATCGAACGCTATTACCGCGACGCCCCCCTGCTTGCGATCGGCGAAGGTACCAATGAACTGCAACGGCTGATCATCGCCAAGCAGCTGATTGAGCGAAACCCGGTCTAGTCGTGATGTTGCCGCTTGAGGGCATCCGTGTTCTTGCCGTCGAGCAATATGGCGCCGGCCCGTTTGGCACCATGTTCCTGGCGGACCAGGGCGCAGAAGTGATCAAGATCGAAAATCCGCATGATGGCGGGGATATGGCGCGGGCCGTTGGCCCTTACTTCTTTGCATCTGGCGACAGCCAGTTTTTTCATAGCTTCAACCGCAACAAGAAGAGCCTGACCCTCGACTTGACAAAACCGGACGGCAAGGTCGTGTTCCACGATCTCGTGGCTTCGGCCGATGCCGTCGCCAGCAATCTGCGCGGCGATGTCCCCGACAAGCTTGGTCTGACATATGACGCTCTTAAGGCGTGTAACGACAAAATAGTCTGTGCGCATCTTTCAGCATATGGTCGTGAAGGACCGCGAGCAACATGGCCAGGATACGACTATATCATGCAGGCAGAGGCAGGGTATTTTGCCGTGACTGGCGAACCTGACGGCGCCCCGGCGCGCTTCGGTCTTTCCGTTGTCGACATGATGACCGGACTTGGGTTGGCGTATGCCCTGCTCGCGGCGCTCGTGGCCGCCCGGGCGACCGGGCGAGGGCGAGACATCGACGTCAGCCTGTTTGATATTGCCCTGCACAACACCAGCTATCTGGCGACGTGGTACCTGAACGAAGGCATCAACCAGCCACGCCTGCCACGCTCGGCCCATCCCTCGCTTACCCCTTGTCAGCTCTACAAGACCCAGGATGGCTGGATCTTCCTGATGTGCAACAAGGAGAAATTCTGGCCGGCTCTGTGCAAGGCGATCAACCGAACGGAATGGGCAGATGATCCGCGTTTCCTGCGCTTCAAGAACCGTCTTGAGAACCGCGATCTGATAACCGGTCTGCTTGACGAGGCGCTTCAGGCCTGTACGACGGCTGACTGGCTGGAACAATTCGCGGGAACGGTCCCGGCCGCGCCGGTCAACGATATCGCCTCAGCGCTCGACAATCCGTTCGTGGTGGAGAACGACCGGCTCCAGATCATCGAACATCCCAGGGACGGGCCATACCGCATCGTTGCTCCGCCGGTGCAGACAGGCGAGCCAGCGCCCGCCCGCCCGGCGCCGGAACTAGGCGCCGATACCGACGATGTCCTGAAGAGGATCGGCTATTCCGAAGGAAAGATTGCGACACTTCGCAGCCGCGGTACCATCTGAAACCTCATGGAAGCACAGCCGGATTGCCGGATTTTGCCTGCGCCGAAATCAACAGGATCTGCATCCTTTACGGTGTCATATTGTACGCGAGAACAGCGTACATGCAGCGAGTGACGCCAGCACGATTTCATGTAATACCAATATTGTCACGGGATCGCACGGGGCGACCGGCAACGAATTTGGTGGCGCGCTATCTTTTTTGAAGTCTTTGCCGTTGGCGCAGCATTCGTGTTCGGACTCGCGGCGAAGCCGTTGGGTCTTCCGCCACTTGTGGGCTTCCTTGCTGCCGGTTTCTTCATCAATGTGATCGGCCCGAAATTGGGAATGCCGACTACGACCGGACCGATCCTGAATCATCTCGCCAATCTGGGCGTCCTGTTGCTGCTGTTCACAGTTGGGCTGAAGCTGAAGCTCAGGCAGATCGGCGAACTGCATGTCGTTGGAGGGGCGCTCCTGCACTTTGTCCTTTCCGCCGCCATTTTCACCCCGATGGCACGTTTCCTGTTCGCGAACGATTGGACCATTGCCTTGATTGTGGGAATTGCGCTGGCGTTCTCCTCAACGGTCCTGGCTGCCAAGATGCTTGAAGCAAAGCGAGAGCTGGGCAATTTCCATGGCCGCGCCGCCATCGGGATCCTGATCGTTCAGGATATCATTGCGCTGGTAGTCTTGGCCGTCTTCTCAGGCAAGGCGCTGGAGCCCTGGGCGCTTCTGATCTTCGGGACTCCGCTTCTGCGACCAGTACTCTACTGGTTGCTGGACATGGCCGGTCACGATGAGGTCTTGGTGCTCGCGGGCATGGCGCTGGCTTTCGTGATTGGCGGCTACGGCTTCGAGATCATCGGATTGAAAGGAGAAATTGGCGCATTAGTCATGGGTCTCCTGCTATCGAACCACCCGCGAGCAGGCGAACTGTCGAAGTCTCTCTGGGCGCTCAAGGAGGTCTTTCTCGTCGGCTTCTTCCTGTCGATCGGCATGTCGGGCCTGCCCGATTGGGATGCGATCATGTTCGCTGCTTTGATGGGGGCATTGCTTCCCCTGAAGTGTATTCTGTTCTATTTTTTTCTCGTGGCGTTTCGCCTGAGGGCCCGAACTGCCTTCCTCTCGGCGTTGTCGCTGACTGCCTACAGTGAATTCGGCCTCATCGTTGCAGCTGGCATTCCGGCTGCCGAGGGCTTCCTTGTGCCGCTGGCCATTGCAGTTTCTGTTTCATTCCTGATCGCGGCGCCGCTCAATCGCTATGCCCACCCGCTCTACGAGCGATTGGAAAAACGCCTGCGACGCTTCGAGCGAGAGATGCGCCATCCCGACGAGCAGCCGACGGATCTTGGCGACGCTGATGTCCTGATCTTCGGCATGGGACGTACGGGGTCTGCCGCCTATGAACTGCTGGCTGATCGCGGTTGCCGTCCTGTAGGGCTGGATGCCGATACCTATAAGGCAAAGGCCCACGCGACGGCAGGGCGTAACGTTGTCTTTGCGGATGCTGAAGACAGCAATTTCTGGAGTGGTGTCGATCTTGGCGCGATCAAGGCAGCGGTGCTCGCGATGGACGATCTGGAAGCCAAGCTGATCGCAGCGCGAACGTTGCGCTCGAAGGGCTTCTCGGGTCCGATTGTCAGTCATGCTCTCTATGAGGACCATGTCGAAAAAATCAAGGAAGCAGGCGCTGACCGGACTTATCTGACAATGCGCCAGGCCGGTCGCAGCCTTGCCAACCACGCTTACAAGGCGACAAGGCCGCGGAGCAAAGGCTGAGGGCAGTCCGGTATTTCGTCGCCAAGGATGGGATCATGAATTGGTGTGTTCCGAGGAACCCGCTTGTCAAGGGCAAAGCCAAGTTGAAAGAGCGCGGAGGCTTTTGGTGTTTCGGAAAGTAACCAGCGCCATGACCGCCGGAGACATCGGTCAAGTTGCGGCCAAATTCCTGACTTAAGCGGTTTTCACTCGATTGTCGGACTGTGTGCCTTTTACCCCTTTGAGCGACTGTGCACTACCTCGGCGATCCGGTCGCCATGAAGTGCAATGCAGCTGATGCCTGTCGCCGCGAGCTCGGCATGGTCAGTCGCGTGCAGGTCCAGACCACGGCGCGCTATGCGTACTGTCGCCAGTCGCTGATGTGTCCGGTTCAGGCAACCCGTGCGTTGTCGCATCTGGTGCCTCCATGAAGAGGTGCCCCGATGAACCGGACACCGTGGCCCCAGGAACGCAGGATGAAGACACTGGAGGATGTGCCGGAACGCTTTGAGACGAAGCGTCTATCAGCGAGAGACGCGGCAGCGTTGCCGGGGATGTCGGCGCCCCGCTTCCGGCGCGGGCTCGACCGTCGGCCCGGCAAGGCCTCGGTGCGCCGGGTTTGTGACCAGCGACAGCGGCGCTCTCTCGTTGCGCTATGATCGGGTTCAGTACCGCGGCGCGAAAGCTCGCACCCCCGCGATCGCATCATCAGATGAACGCCGCGAAGAGCCTCGCGTTTGTAGTCGACAATTTGCGGTTGCCGGTCCTGCCTTGAAGCGCCATCCCGAATCTGGGCTCGCACATCCTCTCGCTTGTGCGGCGGCAACTGCCCGATGACTTGACCGAGCGCTACAATGTAACATCCGTGCTCATCAAGACCTTCGTCGAAACCTCACGCTTTACCAGCGCGCTCTACAAGGTGCCCACCTGGATGCGCAGCGGAGCCACCCAAGGGAGAGGACGCTACAAGACGCACATGAAGGGAGCCCGGCCCGGGAAAGACATCTGGCTGCCATTCAGGCGAGGCTGGCGGCGACCCGAGGTGATATTATTCGCCTGTGTCAACGCGTAACCGAATGAAAAACCGCCTGCATCACCGCGTGACCAAACCAAAGTGGTTTGGCTGACTCGGCAAAGCGGATTTTAGAGACGAGCCGTCCAGAGTGCTCCTGTATTCCAGCCTTTTCCGGCACGAAAGCGTTCCGAACCTGTTTCGGGCAAGGTCTTCCGAAAATAGTATCACCGCTAACCTGCGGGAATATCGCTGCTTCTTGTGGTCGGAGCGGCGGGACTCGAACCCACGACCTTCTGACCCCCAGTCAGACGCGCTACCAGGCTGCGCCACGCTCCGAAGCTGAGCTTAGCTTAAGATATCGGCAAGGCCATGACAACAAGGCTCTCACTCCGTAACGCACCAAATCAGCGCGTTCCCGTCCCATGAAAGCCCCGTCCGTGACTGCTCAGGCCCCCGGCGGAGGGCCCCGTAGCCGGTCTCGGATTTCCTCCAGACTTCCGATCATGTTTCTCAAATCAGCCAGCTTACTATCGTCAAAATCTCGCACCGGTCTCTCGGTCAGCGACACGTGATCAATCAAATCGCCAACGGAACCCTGGTCTGGTTCGGCGTGCTCAGCAGACCCGCGCAACCCCTGCGCCGGGTCGTCCTGACTCAGGTCCGGATTGGTATCCATGATCCCCTCAGCATCGCTGTTCCCTGTTCCTTCGTCGACACCCGATACTGGATCCTGGTCGACTCCTTCAGAACCAGCAGTGGCTTTGGCGACATCAATCTCATCGCCAGCCAGACCAAGCGATTGCAAATCCAGCGACCCGACCGACGCGACGGGCTGGGGAAGTTCGCCCGATGACTTCCAAGAAACGACATCGGCGTGCTCTGCATCTTCGTTCTGGCGCGTCGACTGCCGATCACAATTTTCTTGCAAGAGTTTCTGAACCCCCTTGATGGAATAGCCGTCATCATGAAGCCAGCCTCGAATCCGCTGCAGTAGCGCAATATCCTCGGGTCGGTAGAAGCGCCGTTTGCCGCCGCGCCTAAGCGGCTTGATCTGCAAGAATTTGGTTTCCCAAAACCTCAATACAGTCGCAGAAACGCCGACTTCTTCCGAGGCCTCGCTGATGGTCCGAAAAGCGTCAACCGACTTTCTGCGGCGATCATTTGGCAATGCCATGGTTTCTCCGTCTGGCCATTCGCGTCAACCCGGCGAATACGAGGTTCGGCTGGGCCGAGGTTCGGCTGGGCTGGCGTCCGGCTGGTTCAGGCGATCCTTGAGTATGTTCGACGGCCGAAAGACAAGCACTCGCCGCGGCGAAATCGGCACTGCTTCGCCCGTCTTCGGGTTGCGGCCGGTTCGTTCGCCCTTGCTACGCAGCATCAAACTGCCGAATGAAGAAATCTTCACATTTTCGCCACCAACCAGCGCGTCGCAGATTTCCGCAAGAACGGATTCGACGAGCTTGGCTGAATCGTTACGCGACAGGCCGATTTCTTCGTAGATCGCTTCGCAAAGGTCGGCCCGAGTTATCGTGTTAGCAGGCATGGACATCTCCCCATCGGGAAACAGATTTAGCCAGCAAGCCATTGTAGCGTCAATAAAATCCTGATGTGAATTTTCTTCTGTCGTTACTACCAGCGAATGACGCTAGCCCCCCACGACAGGCCGCCGCCGATTGCTTCCAGAACGACAAGGTCTCCCTTCTTGATCCTGCCGTCCTCTACACCTTGATGCAGGGCCAGGGGAATGGAAGCCGCCGAGGTATTGGCATGTTGATCGACTGTCACAATCACCTTGGCTGGATCGATGCCCAGTTTGTCGGCTGTACGGTCAATTATTCTCTTGTTGGCCTGATGCGGCACGAACCAGTCAACGTCCTTGATATCAAGGTCGTTCGCATCCAGAGCTTCCAACACGGCCTCGGAAAGCTTGTTTACTGCATGCTTGAATACCTCCGGGCCTTGCATACGCACATGACCCGTCGTGCCGGTTGACGACGGGCCGCCATCGACATATAGGAGGTCATGAAATCGACCATCGGAATGAAGATGGCTGGAGAGAACGCCTGATCTTTCGGCGCTGTTGATCGCATTATTCTCAAGAACCATGGCACCCGCGCCATCGCCGAACAGCACGCACGTTGACCTGTCGCTCCAGTCCAGGAGACGGGTAAAGGTTTCTGCCCCGATAACGAGCGCTTTTTGAGTCTGACCCGTGGTGATGGCATTCGTCGCCACGCTGAGAGCGTAAATGAATCCAGCGCACACGGCCTGAACATCGAAGGCGGCCCCTTGGGTCATGCCAAGTGCTGCCTGGACCTTTGTCGCCGTCGCAGGGAACGTCGAATCCGGCGTTGTTGTGGCCAAAACAATCAAATCCAAGTCTTTACCGCTAACACCGGCGTCCGCCAGTGCATTGCGTGATGCAGCAAGGGCAAGATCGGACGTCAGTTCCCCATCAGCCGCCAAATGTCTCTGCTTTATCCCTGTGCGCGCTTGAATCCACGCATCAGAGGTCTCGATCTTGATCTCAAGTGCTGCGTTTGACAGCACCTTGTCCGGCAAGTAAGCGCCAATGCCGGTTACGATGGCGTTCCAACCTACTTTCATGTTGTCGACACTGTATTCGTCTCTTTAATCGACACGACTTCTCCGATGTCGTCGACATCGTGCTGTTCGAGCGCCCTCGGCGTTTTGAATTCCTTGGCCATCTTGTCAATAAATCCGTTGCTGATCATGTCGCGGGCAACTCCGATAGCAGTCGCGAAGCCCAAAGCATCCGATCCTCCGTGGCTTTTGACAACAATGCCGTTCAAGCCTAGGAACGTGGCGCCGTTGTAGCGTCGCGGATCGACCCGAGACCGCAGTTTCATCAACGCACTTCTGGCAAACAGATAGCCGATGGCTGCGAGCAGCGAACTCTTGAAGGTCTGGCGAACGAACTCATTGATCAGCTTTGCCGTGCCCTCCGCGGACTTGAGAGCTACGTTGCCGCTGAATCCGTCGGCCACCACCACGTCGACGGTTCCCGCCGCGATGTCGTCGCCCTCGATGAAGCCGCGATAGGCGATCGCGCTTTCCTTCAGGATCGCATGCGCGTCGCGCAGTTCGTCATGCCCCTTCATCTCCTCCGAGCCGACATTAAGCAATCCGACCGTGGGACAGAGGGAGCCGAGAACTGTGCGCGAGAACATCTCACCCATGATGGCGAACTGGACCAGATGTCGGGCGGTACACTCGATATTGGCGCCCAGATCAAGCATCGCGGTCTCGCCCTTGAATGTCGGAAAGAACGATGCCATGGCTGGCCGGTCGATCCCGGGCACGGTCTTCAGCACGAACTTCGACATCGCCATCAGAGCGCCGGTGTTGCCGGCAGACACCACGCCGGCGGCCTCCTCGTCGCGAACCGCGTCAATCGCCTTGCGCATGCTGGAGTTGCGACCGTTACGCAGCGCGGTGGCAGCCTTCTCTTTCGGCGATACGATGTCCGGCGTGTGGATGATGGTGCAGGCCTTGCGCAACCGGATCATACGCTTCATTAGCGGTCCCAAACGCGATTCGTCCCCGAAGATCAGATACTCGAGATCAGGGTACCGGCGTTTGGCAATCGTGGCGCCGCGCAGCACGCTCTTGGGAGCGTTATCGCCTCCCATGGCATCCAGCGCTATAAGGACCCGATTACCCAATGTCTTGCCCGTTTCCGCTCATGCAAAACCACAGGCCCGGCTGGCATTACGGCCGAGCCAGCGACCATGCTTTACCACAAGCGTTATGACAATGCCTTAAGCGTCCGCCGGCTCGGTCACTTCCCGGCCATCGTAATAGCCGCAAGCGTCACAGACATGATGCGGGCGTTTGATTTCACCGCAGTTCGGGCACTCGACAAGATTGACCGCCTTGAGGGCATCATGCGATCGTCGCATGTTGCGGCGAGACCTTGATATTTTTGTTTTGGGTACAGCCATGATCTTACTCGCACAATATGCCCGCGCCACAACCGCTGGAACGCTATCGAATGATTGAATTACCTAGCGATTTTCGCAACAGGCGACAAGGACCAACGGTCGCATGGCCGCGCTGTGCGGCAATCACTGCGCCTTGGGATCACTGTCCGAGTTGTATAACCGGTCAGCCAGATCGGCGAACGGGTTTTTCAGTTCTGCCGCGGCCTTTCCTTGAGGCATGATTTCGGCAAGATGGGTGTCGGCATCGGCCGACCGCGGATACGGCGTCATCGCCACGGCAAGGTGCTGGACAACCAAGTCAGCGAGATCGATTTTGCCGTTCAGCGCAATCTCGAAATCTTCATCGCCAGCATTTTCATCGGACGTCAGAAAAGTATCTGCGCCAAGGACGGTGGTCTCAAAAGCCTCGAAAATCTGCTCTTCCATCGGCTCGCAAGTCACGACGCAGCGTCGTTCCAGCCGGACGCCCAGATCAATCCGAACCTCCGCCAGAGCACCATCTTTCGGCAGGATCACGCAGGACGCCGCGCAGGACAGAACGGCTGGAACATCGTACCTCCTTGCAATCTCGATCCTGTCCGCCTCGCCGGCTTCCAGCCTGAAATGCCAGCCGTTGGCCGGAACCGATGCGGCATCGACCACCGCGTCCCGCCATGAGAGTTCCCTTGTCACGCGGCGGGATCCGCGAAGCGCAGGGCGCCTTTCCGGGCAGCTTCCATGTCCTGGTCATGAAAAAGGGCTGCGGTTCGCTCGATGTAATCGGCGGCCCAAGCCACGTTTTCAGGAACTGGCTTTTCGACGGTACCATACAGATTCCGGATTACCGCCTCCTCCAGAGCGCGCCGATGCCCGCCATCCAACGCTGCGGCATAGGCATCAAGCCGACCGTAGAATGCCCGAGCCATTTCCTTGATCCGCATTCCAAGCGACGGCTCGTTGACGCCCAGTTCCCGCAGGTTGACATCCAGGTCATCAATCATAGCGTCGAACACGTTCTGAGACAGGCCAATGCCCTGCTCAGCGGCGGCTGCCAAGCGCCGACAAACCAGAACCGTATGGAGCATCAGGAGTTCGAAACGGCCATCCAACGTGTCCGGGACACCTCGATTGCGATAGAAGTACTCCTTCCGAGAAGCCTCGATAATCCTTGCATACAAGGCCCGCGCCGACTTGCGCGCGACGCGCCGTTCTCGGTCAAGTGCCTCCTCCAGGTGGGTAAGAAGTTTCATCGTCCTTTTGCATCATCGAAAGAGCACTGCGGCGGTAGGCTCCGTTGACGGTCTTGGGGCTACTCGACAGATATTTCCGCAGTCGGCTCTGACAAGGCGTCAACCGATCCAAGGTCGCGGCATCTTGCGAAGACGGAATAGTGCGAAATCGGATGATGATGGCAGACATGGGCATCGGTGAAAGTCAAGAAAGGGCTGCACGGCAGGGCGCCGCCGGCCGGACGATACGGGGCGTCGCACTGGCTGTCGGCCTTGGCGCCCTGATCGCGACGACGGCCTGTACGCCGCGGGTGGATGTCCGGGGCAATGTCGCCGAAAACGAAGACATGATCAGGATCCGCCAGGGCGTCACCAAGGCTTCGGAAGTAAGGAAGGTACTTGGATCACCGTCGACCGTTTCAGCATTCGACAGCAAGACCTGGTACTATGTCAGCAAGCGAGAGGAGGCCTTGGCCTTCTTCCGGCCAACGACCACGCAGCATCGGGTAATCGAGTTGCGATTTGACAATGCCGAAATTGTCCAGGATATCCGGACTTACAGTTTGAAGGATGCCCGGGAAGTGGCGCGCGTTTCGCGGGTAACAAAGGCTGATGGCGGCGAGCCGGGCATTTTCCGCAGTCTTGTCGACATGATCGTCCGGCGTGGCAGTGTGATGCGCAACACGCAAAATACCTTCGGTCTGTGAACCGTCCTTGAGAAGCCCTTAAGACGTACTTCGGGGATTCAGATACGAACAAAGGCGCAGGCGTCAGTGCGCCAACACCGCCAGCATCAACAATGCGACAATGTTCGTGATCTTGATCATCGGGTTTACGGCCGGACCGGCGGTGTCCTTGTAGGGGTCACCGACGGTATCGCCCGTCACGGCCGCCTTGTGCGCTTCACTACCCTTGCCGCCGTGGTTGCCGTCTTCGATATACTTCTTGGCGTTGTCCCAAGCACCGCCGCCAGCTGTCATCGACAGTGCGACGAACAGGCCGGTCGCGATTACCCCCAGCAGCATGGCGCCGACGCAAGACAGAGCTGCCGATTTGCCACCGACAGCCCAGATGACCAGGAACAACGTGATCGGGGACAGGACCGGCAGCATCGAGGGGACAATCATTTCCTTGATGGCCGCTTTGGTCAGAAGGTCGACACAGCGGCCGTATTCCGGTTTGCCCGACCCGTCCATGATCCCCTCGATCTCCTTGAACTGACGTCGGACTTCCACCACGACCGAACCAGCCGCGCGGCCCACCGCGGTCATGCCCATTGCTCCAAACAGATACGGCAGCAAACCGCCAATGATGAGTCCCACCACGACATACGGATTGGAAAGCGAAAAGTCGACGGTGACGTCTTGGAAGAACTCGACGTTGGTCCTCTTGAAGAAGGCGATATCCTGAGTATAGGCAGCGAACAATACCAAGGCACCGAGACCGGCAGACCCGATGGCGTAACCCTTGGTCACCGCCTTGGTGGTGTTGCCGACGGCGTCCAGGGCGTCCGTTGTGTTGCGTACGTCTTCGTCAAGTTCCGCCATTTCTGCGATGCCACCAGCGTTGTCGGTTACCGGACCATAGGCGTCGAGTGCGACAACCATGCCAGCCAGCGCCAGCATCGCCGTCACGGCAATGGCAATGCCGAACAAGCCTGCAAGCAGATATGTGGCCAGGATCGCGACACAGATGATGATCGCCGGCAGCGCTGTTGATTCCATCGATATGGCCAGGCCCTGAATCACATTCGTGCCGTGACCGGTCTCAGACGATTTGGCGACCGAGCGCACCGGGCGATATTCTGTACCAGTGTAATATTCCGTAACCCAGATGATCAGGCCGGTCACCACCAAGCCGATGATGGCGCAGATGAACAAATCCAAGCCGGAAAAGCTGGCGCCGCCCGCTGTAAACCTGACGCTGAAACCGACGACCATTTCTGTCATAACGGCGATGCCGATCAGAGACAGGATCGCCGACGCAATAAATCCCTTGTAGAGCGCCCCCATGATGTTGTTTGACGCACCAAGTCGGACGAAATAACTACCGATAATCGACGCGATGATACAGACGCCGCCAATCGCCAGCGGATAGAAAACGCCAACCGTCATGCCGAAGATCAGAGCCAGAACCATCGTGGCCACGATCGTTACGGCATAGGTTTCAAACAAGTCCGCCGCCATGCCAGCACAATCTCCGACGTTGTCGCCCACGTTATCGGCAATCACGGCCGGGTTGCGCGGATCATCTTCCGGGATGCCTGCTTCAACCTTGCCCACCAGGTCAGCGCCGACATCGGCGCCCTTGGTGAAGATGCCACCGCCCAAGCGGGCGAAGATCGAAATCAGCGATGCGCCGAAGCCCAGCGCCACCAGCGCATCAATGAGGACACGCTGCCCCACGCCGATCTGGCCGAGAAAAATCAGGTAACCCGAGACAGCCAGCAAGGCCAAGCCAGCTACCAGCATGCCGGTGACCGCGCCTGCCTGGAAAGCGATCTTCAGACCTTGCGCCAATCCCTGACGAGCGGCTTCGGCGGTCCTGACATTCGAGCGAACCGACACGTTCATGCCGATATAGCCAGCTGCACCTGACAGGATTGCGCCGATCACGAAGCCGATCGCTACCCAGATGCCTAGCAGGAAGGCCACGATGATCGCAATGACAACACCCACGATGGCAATCGTCATGTACTGGCGATTCAAATAGGCGCGTGCGCCCTCTTGAACAGCGGCGGCAATCTCCTGCATCCGGTCATTGCCCGCGCTTGCCGACAGCACCAAACGACTGGTGACGACTCCATACGCGACCGCAAGCAACGCGCAGACCAGCGCAAAATACGGTACCCATTCCATTTTACGACTGCCCCTTTCCCAAGGTTTTTCGTCGAGGAGACTGAACCGAAACCGTATCAATGGCGCACGGCGGCGACCGTTGCAGTTCAGACGTGCATTTATTCGGAGTGACCGGGACTCTCCGCCAAGTTGGTCACGACCAGTTTGCGAATTCGCATCCATACGACGGGCAAGCCCGACGTTGCGGCGAAAAATGCCTAACAGCGGTCAACCATTCAATGTGACAACTTTGCGGCGGCGGGTGCGCGCTGTCAGGCCACACCAGATAGACAGAGACAGGTCCGGCGGGCTTACCGGTGGCGATACCCCGTATCGTCCACCTCTATTTCATCGCCCGCGGGATCCAGGATCCGGATGCCGGCACCGGAGGCGAAGGATCCAATCCGCGTCACTACGGTTCCACTGGTTTCGGCTGCCGCTTCGACGGCTGATCGGCGCGACGCGGGCGCCGCAAACAAAAGCTCGTAATCGTCCCCTGCCGTAATCCGTCTCGCAACGGCATAGTCAGCGCAAGCCTCTACAGCTGCAGACCAGGGAACAGCCGCCAAATCGAGGATCGCCGCCACGTCCGAACTCTCGGCGAGATGAGTCAGGTCAGCCACCAGCCCGTCGGACACGTCAATGCACGCATTGACCAGACTGCGAAGCGCCAGACCGAGCCGCAGGCGCGGTTCCGGCAGCTGGTATCTGCTGATAGCTGCTGCGCGCAGCGCCGGATCGATACCGGAATCGTCATTCTCCTGCAGAAGGCGTAGTCCGAGGCCGGCATCGCCAATCGTCCCCGACACATAAAGATCATCGCCCGACACGGCGCCGGACCGGCGCAGGATCTGATTGTTCGGGACCGACCCGATGACAGTAATCGACAATGAGGCAACGCCCCCGGAAGAGACGGTGTCGCCTCCAAGCAGATGGACGCCGAAGCGATCCTGATCAACCCTCAGACCCGCAGCAGCTGCTTCCAGCCAGGCATCGTCCCAGAGCGTCGACAGAGACATGGCCAGTGTGTAGCCTTCCGGTTCAGCACCCATGGCCGCGATGTCGGAGAGATTCACCCGAAGCGCTTTCTGTGCGATCCGGTCGGCCGGATCATCTGGCAGGAAATGCACTCCCTCAACCAGCATGTCGGTCGCCACCACGCGAGGGTTTCCGTCAGATACGTCCAGAAGCGCCGCGTCGTCGGTCAGGTCGTAAGCGCCGGGGTAGCCCGAGGCCAGGGGTGCAAAAAAGCGGGCAATCAAATCGAATTCGCCCGACTGACTCATTGTTGGCGCCTACGCTTTCTGAGCAGTTTCCGGCGCAAATTCGTCCGGTCGGATCTTTCGGGCCAACCGATCCAGTACGCCGTTGACGAAGGCGGGCTCGCGATTGTCGAAGAATAGCCGAGCGACATCGACATATTCGGTAATGATTACACGAGCTGGCGTTTCTGCCCGTCCGAGCAGCTCCCACGCAGCGGCGTTCAGGAGCGCCACCAGAACACGATCCATTCTTTCCAGCGTCCAGTCGTCGGACAGCGAGCCCTGGATCATGTCGTTCAACACCGATCGGTTGCCGCAAGCACCCCGGAATACCTCGCCAAACAGCGCCTTGTCGGCGATGGCCGCCGGTCCGGCTTCGCTCATGCGGTGGGTGCGGAATTCGTCCAATATGTCGTCGGGCGCCGCATTGGTTGCGCCCAGCTGATACAGCGCCTGAACGGTCGCGATGCGGGCTTGAGTGCGTCGGTCCGGTCGACGAACCTTGGCGACGCGAGGAGTGCGGGAACCCGTTGACATCTGTTCAGGCACCGGTGAAGCGACGCTTCACTGCGATCATCTGGAGGCAGGCGACGACGGCGCTCCGGCCCTTGTCCTTCCGTTTCGGATCGGCCCGGACGGCAGCTTGCTCCAGATTTTCGGTCGTCAGAATTCCGTAGCCGATTGGCGCCCGTTTGTGCAGCGCCAGTTCCTGAAGGCCTCTGGCGCTCTCGCTACAGACATAGTCGTAGTGGGTCGTCTCGCCCCGGATGACGCATCCAAGCGCTACAAAGCCGTCGAACCGATCAAGGGCGAAGCTGATGGTCGCCGGGATCTCGAATGCGCCGGGGACTTCGATTCTCTCCCAAGTTGCGCCGATCTCGTTAAGCGCTGCTTCAGCGCCTTCGACCAGCATATCAGCGATTTCCGCATAGAAGCGGGCCTCGACGATCAGGATGTGGGGCGGCCTGGATGTCATGCGGGCCTGCTTTCCTATTTGGTCTTGATCGGCAAGCGGTCGCTGATCGACAGGTCATGCCCATCCAGGCCGATCACCGTGCGGTTACTGTTGGTCAGCAGGATCATGTCGCGAACGCCCAGATCAGTGAGAATCTGGGCACCGACTCCATAATTGCGCAATTCTCCCTGAGGTCCGGCGGCATCATCACCGGAGGGTTCGCGATTGCCCAAATGGCGCGACGTTGTCAGCGACAGGGGCTCGCGAATCAGGACGATTGCGCCCCGGCCGGCATCGCCGATCATCCGCATGGCCTGTTGCAGTTCGCCGGATTTGCCTGTGCCTGCCTCGTAGAGCAGATCGCTGAACACGTTCAGGGCGTGCATTCGGATCATCACCGGGGCATTGTCGGAAACGTCGCCCTTTACCAATGCTATATGCTCGGCGCCGGAAATCTTGTTTCGATAAATGACCGCCCGAAACGCACCGCCAAACTCGGAATTGAAATCACCTTCTTCGACTCGCTCGACAAGCTTGTCGAAGCGACGGCGGTGAGCGATCAGATCATCGATCGCACCGATCTTCAGACCGTGAAACTGGGCGAAGGCCACCAGTTGCGGCAGTCGGGCCATCGAGCCGTCTTCATCCATGATTTCGCAGATCACGCCTGAAGGATTCAGACCGGCAAGTCGTGAAATATCGACTGCCGCTTCGGTATGGCCAGTGCGGACCAGCACGCCGCCATCGCGCGCCACCAGCGGAAACACGTGGCCCGGCGTGGTGATCGCACTGGCATCGGACTCCTCGTTGATTGCAACTTCAATCGTTTTTGCGCGATCGTGGGCGGAGATGCCGGTCGTGACGCCCTCCCGCGCCTCGATCGATACCGTAAAGGCCGTGGAAAACCGGTTGTTGTTCTTTTGGGGCATCAACTGCAGGCCCAGATGCGCCGCCCGCTCGCCTGTCATGGCCAGGCAAATGAGGCCGCGACCGTATTTGGCCATGAAGTTGATGGCTTCCGGCGTAGCCTTGTCCGCCGGGATGATCAAATCTCCTTCGTTTTCCCTGTCCTCGTCGTCAACCAGAACGAACATCTTGCCTCGCCGGGCTTCCTCGATGATCTCTTCGATCGGCGACAGGAAGGCAAGATCGTCCACGACCCGGCGGATATCTCCTTTGGAAACGACTTTGAGATGATCGCGGTTGCTCAAGGATCGGCCTCGTCATGATTCCGATCGAACGCCAGAATCCGGTGAACGTAACGCGCCATCATATCCACTTCCAGATTGATCAACGTGCCCTGCTGCAAATCGCCCAGCGTGGTAACGGCTTGGGTGTGGGGAATCAGGTTGACCGAGAATCGTGTGTCCGCGCCGTCTTCAACGTGGTTTACCGTCAACGAAACGCCGTCGATTGTCACGGAACCCTTGGGTGCGATGTACCGACCAAAGGCGCGGTCAACGGAGAACCAGCATACCGAGCTACTGGCCGCCGCCGCGTGGGATACAACCACCCCTACGGTATCGACATGACCCGAAACGACATGGCCGCCCAATTCGTCTTGGGCGCGCAGAGCCCGTTCCAGGTTGATTCGCCGACCTTCACGCCAGCCGCCAAGTGTCGTGCAGGAAAGGGTTTCATCAGACGCCTCGACAGCAAACCAGTCCATTCCCCGGTCGACGACTGTCAGGCAGACGCCGCTGCAAGCAATCGAGGCCCCGATATCGATGCCGGCTGTTTCGTAACGGGTTTTGATCTCGAGGCGCGTATCGCCGCCGCCTGATGGCGGCATCAACCGGCGCAGTCGGCCGACATCGGTGACAATTCCGGTAAACATGTTACTTGTCCGTCAGTCGATGCCAGGTTTCCAGCAGATCGTCGCCACAGGGCTCTCGAGAATGCAGTTGCCATTTTGCGGCCTCGGAGATACGAGCCAGTTCCAGACTTGCGACGCTGGGGCGAGCATCGCCGCCCAGAACCATTCCGGCGTGCAACCAGCAGAGCCGGTCGACCAGATCACTGCGCAGCAAACTTGCCGCAACCTGCCCGCCGCCTTCTACCAACAAGTCGTTGACCTCCTGTTTTGCCAGAACGGCCAGCACGTGCTCCATACGCAGGCGCCCGGCCTTGTCGGTCGGGCAGGTGCTGACGGTCACGCCCGGGCAATCTGAGAGCGCCGATCGGATATGATCCCCGACTATCTGGATCAACGGATGTTCGTTGGCCTCGGATACAAGCCTTGTCTCCACAGGCAGTCGTGCCCGCGAGTCGAGTACGATGCGCGTCGTCGGGAGTCGCCAGCCGGGCAACCGGCAGGTCAGTTGCGGGTTGTCGATGAGGGCTGTCTCAATGCCGACAAGGACGGCGTCATGCTGCGCTCTCAGAGCTTGATTCCGGAGGCGCGCTATCAAGCCGGTAATCCATTGACTGTCGCCACCAGCTGTCGCGATCCGGCCATCAAGGCTCGTGGCGAGTTTCAGCGTCACCCGCGGTCGTCCGGATTGCTGACACGTCAGGAACCCTCCCAGATCCGACAATGCCTCGACAGCGCCTAGTCCGACTGTTGTCCTGATCCCGGCGTCCTGAAGCATCTTCAATCCGGCGCCGTTGGTTCGCGGATCGGGATCGGTGGTCGCGACCACGACCCGAGATATGCCAGCGGCAACCAGCGATGCGGCGCAAGGCGGCGTACGTCCGTGATGCGCGCAGGGTTCGAGAGTAACGTAGGCCGTTGCGCCGCGGGCGGCGTCACCGGCCCGGGCCAGCGCCTCGGTTTCCGCGTGAGGGCGCCCGCCCGGTTGGGTCCAGCCGCGTCCAACAACCCGGTCCTCCTTGATGATCACGCAACCGACAGAGGGATTTGGCGCCGTCGTTCCCAAGCCGCGCCGCCCCAGATCAAGGGCGACGGCCATCCATCGCGCATCGGCGATTTCGGCAGTCAATCCTCGACCTTCTCTTCCTCTTGCGACTTGCTCAGGCTCCCCAGAAACTGCTCGAAATCCCTCGCTTCGCGGAAGTTCTTGTAGACAGAGGCAAAGCGCACGTAAGCAACTTGGTCCAACCCTTCGAGGGCTTCCATTACCAGTTCGCCGATATGCTGTGCTGGAATATCTGATTCACCCGAACTTTCCAAGCGACGGGTTATGGAACTCACGATCCTGTCGATGCGATCTTCTCGGATTGGTCGCTTGCGCAGCGCTATGGAAAGTGAGCGAAACAACTTGTCCCGTTCGAACGGCGCCCGCTGGCCATTCTTCTTGATGACCACCAAGTCGCGAAGCTGCACCCTTTCGAACGTCGTGAATCGGGATCCGCAGGACGGACAGAAGCGGCGGCGGCGAATTGACGATCCGTCTTCTGTCGGTCGCGAATCCTTGACCTGTGTGTCTTCGTTTCCACAGAACGGACAGCGCATGATCCCTCCCTACCTCGGCCGCATGCAGCGCGGCGCAGTCTGCCCGCTACAGTTCAGGATAAACCGGGAAGTGCCTACACAGGGCCAGCACCTGCTCCCGGGCGGCTGTTTCGGCAGCCGCATTGCAATCGCGATTTTCGGCGAGGCCTTCCAGCACATCGGCTATCAGGTCGCCCACCATTTCAAACTCGGCCAATCCGAACCCGCGCGTGGTTCCTGCGGGCGTCCCCAAGCGAATCCCGGACGTTATCATCGGTTTCTCCGGGTCGAAGGGAATAGCATTCTTGTTGCAGGTAATTCCTGCCCGCTCCAAGCTTTCATCTGCAATGTTACCCGTCACCTTTTTCGGGCGCAGATCGACAAGCATCAAATGCGTATCGGTGCCGCCGGCAACCATGTCGAACCCGCGGTCAAGCAGTTTGCCACACAGGACTTGAGCGTTGTCGATCATGGCCTGACAATATTGCCTGAATTCCGGCTTCAGTGCTTCCTTGAATGCCGCTGCCTTGCTGGCGATCTGGTGCGCCAGCGGCCCCCCCTGCGATCCCGGGAATACCGCCGAATCAATCCTTTTGGCCAAGTCCGGATCGCTGGTCAGGATCATGCCGCCTCTGCCGCCGCGCAACGTCTTGTGCGTGGTTGTCGTTGTCACGTCGGCAAAGGGTACTGGCGATGGATGAACGCCAGCGGCGACCAGCCCAGCAAAATGTGCCATATCCACCATCAAGAAGGCGCCAACCGAATCAGCAATATCGCGGAACCGGGCGAAGTCGATGAAGCGCGGGTAGGCGGAGCCGCCGGTGATGATAAGCCGTGGCTTGTGCTCCGTCGCCAGGACAGCCACTTGGTCGTAGTCGATTTGATGATCGCTTTCGCGCACGCCGTACTGGACAGAATCAAACCATTTGCCCGAAACCGCCGGCGCTGCGCCATGGGTCAGATGTCCCCCGGCTGCCAGCGACAGCCCCATGATGGTATCCCCCGGCTTGATCAGGGCCAGCATGACCGCTAGGTTGGCCTGCGCTCCGGAGTGGGGCTGGACGTTCGCAAAATCACAGCCGAAGAGTTGCTTCGCCCGGTCGATTGCCAACTGCTCGGCGACGTCGACATAATCGCAACCCGCATAATAGCGGCGGTTTGGATAACCTTCGGCGTACTTGTTGGTGAGAATCGAGCCTTGTGCCTCCAGAACCGCGCGCGAGACGATGTTTTCGGATGCGATCAGTTCGATTTGATCCTGCTGTCGTCGCAGTTCGCCCCGAATGCTTTCGTGGAGTTCCGGGTCTGACTCTCCAAGCGTGTCGGTGAAGAAGCCGTCGATACTGGAAAGGGCAGCAGCAGAAGAAGACCTGGTCATGGCGGGTGTCCGATTAAGCCGCGCCGGTTGTCCGGCGCCGCGGTCTATCTTTTCGACGCGACGCGCATGTCGGCCGCCTTCAAAGGGGGTTTCCAGAAAAGTGCGCAGGGCATCCCGCGCGGCCTCGATCCCGATCAGTCGTTCGCCCAGCGCCAAGACATTGGCATCATTATGCAGACGTGCGAGGCGCGCCGAAAGACCATCGTGACACAGTGCAGCGCGGACGCCCTCATGGCGATTCAACGTCATGCAGATGCCGATGCCGGAACCACAGATTGCAAGGCCGACCTCTGCATCACCCTTGGCAATCCGGTGTGCCAGGGCGTGTCCATAATCGGGATAATCCACATTTTCTGCGGCAGCCGGTCCGAGATCAACAACTGCGTGACCCATGGTGCCCAGGTCTTCTGCTAGCACTGACTTCAGGGTGAAGCCGGCGTGATCCGAGGCAATTGCTACGACTTTTGATACCATCTACCGCTCGTCCAGCACATCAATCACCAGCGCCCCCGCAGGACAACGCCTCGCTGGTTGCAGGCGGTCCGTTGCCTCGACCGGTTGTTGCAGCGACAATTCATATCTGTTGGTCCCGGTAGTCTCTATAGCTTGGAAAGACACCAGATATCGCGAATCTTACCTGAAGAATGACAGAATATCGTATACCAGTTTCGCAGACAGAAGGCAATTCCGGCGTATCCACTGATTGATCCTGACAAGACATTGGCTTTGCTTGTGGCAAGACGTAGAAAATGCGGGATGTGGCGGCACCAAAGAAGGTTAAGACGAAACGCTGGGATAAAGGCCCGGGCCGCAGCACTTTCCTTTGATGTGCGTAAGTTTCACGTCAAGACTGCAGAACAAGAATTTGGTCTATCAATAATTCAATCAACCCAATTGAAATTGACTTGCAGGTGTACCTGTGTGATAGCCCGGCAAGGTTTTGGCAGACCAACACTCAATAAAGAGTGAACTGTCAGAACATCAAAACGAAAAAGGATGCGGGGAATGAGTAATGATAGCATGGAGCGTATCTCCGAAGAGGGGATGCTCCGAATGACTACTGATGTCGTTTCGGCATATGTTGGCAATAATGCGACCGAGGCGACGCAAATTCCGGACCTAATCAAGACAGTTCACAGTTCGCTGAATGTGCTGGGTGCAGCGCGCCCCGCCGAGGCGCCACCGAAGCCGGCCGTTCCCATCCGCCGTTCCGTGACGCCGGAATATCTGATTTGTCTGGAAGACGGCAAGAAGTTGAAAATGCTGAAACGCCACCTGCGGACGACCTACGACATTTCGCCGGAGGAATACCGGCAGAAATGGGGGCTGCCTGTCGACTATCCTATGGTTGCTCCGAACTACGCCAAGCAGCGTTCGGAATTCGCAAAGAAAATCGGTCTCGGTCGACGGGGGCGCCCAAAGACTCGGGTTTCGCACTGAAGCTTCAATCGGCTTGAAGGCAATCTGATGACAGATTGGATGCAGGTGACATGATCTGGTCCGAAAGCCGGACATAAGGCTGCAATCTGGCCATGCCATCAGGTCCCAATCGGTCCTTATGCACCGGAAGGCGTCGATACAAGCCGCAGGCAAGAGGCTTCTGAACGAACTGGCCAAGTTCGGAGTCGAACGTAGCCGTGATGAAACACGTCGGGGCAAGCGGGGACAGCTGTGCGTCAACGATCAAGGCGCTGACCAAACTTCTGCGCCGACTCAAGGAAGTATTCCAGCGCCACAGTTCGCAACCTGCAGAGAGGGTCGCGAGCCCAATTGTGCGGGCGGGTCAACTATTTCCGCACAGGAATGACGAGCTTATGCTTCAGTCACATCAAGAAGCGGGTGGAGCAGATGGTATATCTTTGAGCAGCTCGGATTGTTCTCCGAACATCGAGTCCGCAGCCTGCTGTCGAAAGCGCTCCCCAGTCAATACACCATATAAAATGAGGGATGAGGGCAACAGGAGAGCGCCGCGCGCGAAAACCGCATACTGCGTTTGACGAGGTGGAAGCTGGGTCGAGGCCCGAAAGCGATGGACAAGGTGGACATGACCGGCCAGCCGGCATATCCCTGCAAATCGTGAACGAACTGATTCCTGTCGTCAGCTAGCTGCCCTGGCCATAGCCAAAAAGAAACTCCGGCAGTTTCCTGCCGGAGCTTTCTCGCAGGTTGCTGTTTGTGGAGGAAGACCGGACTACCTGTAGTCGTAGCTCCCTTTACTCCACTTGTACCAGACATATCCGGGTGCAGTGACGTCACCCTTCTTGTCAAATCCGATACTGCCAAGCACTGTATCGAATTTCTCCGTGCGCATTGCCTTTACTGTTTTGGCAAGGTCGGTCGATCCGGCCTTCTTGACCGCTTGTGCCCAAACCTGAATCGCCCCATAGGTGTAGAGTGTGTAACCTTCCGGATCGTACTTCTGGGCCTTGAACTTCCCAACTACCGGAGCAGCCGAGGCATTCTTGCGCGGGTCCGGGGAGAACGTCATCAGGACGCCTTCACCCGCCTTTCCTGCGATCTTCCAGAACTCGTCAGTCACGAGCGCGTCACCAGAAACCAACTGCGGCTTGTAGCTCATCTCGTGCGCCTGACGAATCATCAAGGCGGCTTCGGTATGGTAGCCGCCAAGATAGAAGACTTCGACCCCTGCGGCCTTCATCTTGGAAACGAGTGCAGTGTAGTCCTTTTCACCGGCTGTATAGGCTTCGACCATGGCCGGCGTACCGCCCGCCTTTTTGTAGTTTTCCAGCGCAGCGTCCATCAGACCCTTACCATAGGCTGTCTTGTCATGCAGGAAGGCGACCTTCTTTCCGGCATAGGTCTCGGCCAGGAAGTTGCCCGCCACGACGCCTTGCTGGTCATCACGACCGCAGACGCGGAAGACGTTGGGCCCGCCTTCGTCGGTCAGCTTCGGGTTGGTGGAGGCCGGCGAAATCTGCAGGATACGGCCTGTGGTATACACTTTGGAAGCCGGGATTGAAGAGCCGGAGCAGAAGTGGCCGCCCACGAAGATGACGTTCTGGCTGACCAGCTTCTTGGCGACAGCAACTGCCTGTTTGGGATCACACGCATCGTCTCCAACAATCAGCTTGATTTTCTGGCCAAGGACGCCGCCCGCCGCGTTGATGTCCTTGACGGCCTGCTCAGCGCCGCGGCGCATCTGCTCACCGAACGAGGCGTACTGGCCAGTCATCGGCCCGACGGTGGCAATCAATATTTCTGCCCTGACAGTCGTGGCCGCCAGCACCAATGCAGTCGCTGCAGCTGCAAACAAGATTTTCATCCGAGTCATTTCGACACCACTCTCTTTTTGGTTCTGAAGGATAGACGCCAGCAATGACTAATGCTGACATTTTGTTTTCTTGATGCGCTATTGTCCATCCATACGAAACGGTCAGCACGAAGACCAGAATTCACCCCTCTCTACCAGAATGTGTGAGATTGGCAATGGCCTAAAGCGCCGTGGCAGGGGCATTTTGCCGGGCTAACAAGCCCGTCATGTCCGCGGATTCCTGTTACCTGTAACGGTGACTCGTCATGATAGGTGCCAAATTGGCCACAGACGTCATGAAACAACCACGATCAGTTCATGTACCATTGGCTGAATCGGTCGTGTGAAGATCATCGACTGCCGTTTCCTGCACTCGGTCTTGACGCGCCTGCACGAGCGCAGGATGCCGGCCGAGATTCTCCGTGGGGAAATGTCCAACGGAAACTGGACCGGCGAGTCTTCAGCCTGTCCATCGAATATCTCCGGAGAGTCGAGTCTCGGCCACACGAAGAGCCGCAGGCGTATCTACATCCAGCCACCAGACGCCGCTGACATCGACAGCTCTTGCTCGGTCCTTTTCAGCCAGGACGCGAACGGCATCTGCAAGGCCATGTTGGTCTTCAGCCTCGGCGTCTTCCAGGGCGTCGAACAAGCCGGCCGTGCAATACATCACGCCGGTATCGCCACCGTCCCAGTCGGTCAAGGTCTTGGAGATGGCAGTTATCGACGCGCCATCGCGCTTCACTTTCATGACGTCGGCAACATCGAACAGATTATCTTTTGCGAAATCGACAGCGACGAGCATGGCGCCTGCATCTAGGGGCGTTTCAGCCAGTCGGGCGGGGAGAGCGTGTTCATAAAGGTGATCGCACATGGTCAACAAAAAAGGCGCGTCCGAATCAAGATATTTTCGGCCAGCCAAGGCACTCGCGCCATTGCCCGATTCCCAGTTTGCAGCATGAACACAATTCAGATTGACGGCATTACGTCTGCAAACTGATCTGAAATGGCTCTCCACGGTATCTGCTTCGTGCCCGACCGAGACCACGAAGTGATTAATGCCCACAGCTTCTTTCAGGGTGCGAACGACCCATTCCGCCATTGTCAGACCGTGCACGGGCGCCAAAGGCTTGGGCAGGCTGGCGTTAGGAAAAAGACGGGATCCCATTCCGGCCGCCAAGATAAGCGCGCAAGACGGACTGCTCGACACGACCCCGCCAATCGATACCGGCTGGGCTATCGCTCGGTCGACATTTTGAGCGCCGATAAAGGCATCCAGCGCTTCGCGCGCTTCGCTGTCTCGAAGCTGTCGCCGTGGGCTCTTCATGAAGTAAGATGACGGCGCATCAATCGGGCCGCCAATCTCGCGGGCCTTGGCCAACGCAGCACAACGCAGGGCGTCGATGACCACGCCGGCGCTGTTCGGCGAATCCTCTACCGACAGGCGCAATTCCAAATCCATTGGCGCGTCACCGAAACCCCGGCCTTCCATACGAATGAAGGCAACCTTGTTGTCTTTCTGCCACGGCACATAATCAGATGGGCCGATATGAATGTTTCCCGCCTCCAACTCGTTGTCCAGTTGGGATTGCACGGATTGGGTTTTCGATTTTTTCTTCGATCTCAGCCGCGATGACTGCATCATGTTGAGGAAGTCGGTATTTCCCCCGGTGTTCAACTGGTAGGTACGGTCGACGGAGACGCCGCGGTCGTTGAACAGTCGGGCGAGAGAGCGATGCACGATCGTCGCGCCAACCTGGCTCTTGATGTCGTCGCCGACGATGGCAACGCCCGCCCTCCGGAATTTCATGGCCCATGTCGGATCCGAGGCAAGGAATACCGGCACGCAGTTGACCATCGCCACTCCGGTATCAAGGCAGGCCTGTGCATAGTGCTTGACAGCCTTCTCCGAGCCGACCGGGAGGTAACACAATAATACGTCCGCCTTCGCGTCGCGCAGGACAGCAGCGATATTCTCCGGTTCGGCAGCAGCGACACGAAAGGCTTCCGTCTCATCGTAGTCTTGCATATGGTCGGCAACTCCGTCCAAAACCGGCCCCATCCGGACAATGACGTCAGATATCGGCAACGCCGCCTGGAATACCTTTGTGCAATTCGGCGGGGCAAAGATCGCTTTTTCCAACGGTTGACCGACCTTGCGGGCGTCAATATCGAAGGCTGCAACGATGTTGATGTCGCGGACCCTCCAGCCGCCGATTTCTGCATGCATCAGTCCCGGAATCGTTTCGGCACTGGCGGTTCGGTAATATTCAAGACCCTGAACCAGCGAACTGGCGCAATTGCCGACGCCCGCGATGGCGACGCGCACGGGTGCGGAATGGTTTGTGACCGGTCGTGGCGCCGGGCGGTCTGTCTGGGAATCGGTCGGCACTGGGTTTGATCTCCGTCGAGCGAAGGTAGCGGCGCGTCAACGCCAATGAAGCCCTTCCGGCCGCGCCGCGTGCCGCAAAGTCGTATGACACGATCAAGCGTCGTTTGACTTCACGAAATGTAATATTCCCAATTCCATCAGACCACGGCCTTCTGTCGCTCCTTGTCGCATCCGCAGTCGGTGATCAGATACGGCCCGCCTCAAGGGAACTATCGATTGTCGGGAATTTTCCTGGCCCTTCTGGTCACCTGGAAGCGCGTTATATGAAGAGATTGATGTCGGCGGCCAGCGCCGATTCCATGTAGGTCGCGGCCCCGCCCAAGCGTGGTCCTGCGATCATGTCATCCAGCGAATATTCGAACAGATCCATCGTCATCTGGCAGGCGATCATGTCTACCTTCAGGTCGACTGCGGCGTCACGCAAATCTTCAAGGGGGGCAACGCCCTTTTGCTTCATCAGATTTTTCATCATTTTCGATGTTCCGGCCGTGGCGCCCGGCAGCATGGCCAGCATGTTCGGCATGCCGACGTGGCCGCCGCCCATCGGCATCTTCATCGCTGCATTTCCCAAGGGCGATACCTTCAGATCCAGTTTCTTCAAGAGCAGCGGCAACCCGTAGAAGGTGAAATACATGGACACCTTGACGTCCATCGCCGCCGCCGTCGTTGCCAGTATGAAGGGCGGGTAGGCCCAATCGAGCGTTCCCTTGGTCACGATGATGGACATTGATTTCGCATTGGCGAGATCCGTTTGAGCACTCATGTCGTCTCCGCTACCTGGCCATCCAGCTGCAGAACAATCAGACGTTTTTGATTACAAAACGATAGACGCCGTCGTCCTCGCCGGACTCCATCAATTCGCAGCCCGTCTGTCGACAAAAGGCTTCGAAATCCGCCATAGACCCTGGGTCGGTCGCCAAGACCTCCAGAACCTGTCCTGCCTGCAGGACGCTGAGCGCCTTGCGCGCCTTCAGGATCGGCAGAGGGCAATTCAATCCTTTGGTGTCGAGGACTTCGGCGGCCATGAGACGCTCCAAATCGGCAGGAAACCGGCTGATGGAAATGACCTAGGTCTTCCTTGCTGGTCTGTCATCCTTTAGTCGATTAAATTAGTTGCTGGGGGCGCTTGACAACTGATGCTCCACTCAAGATCGTCGGGCTGATCGAGAGACTGCTGCACCGCAGCCAGGCAGGACGGGACAAGAGATGGTCGAGCCGAACCGCGTGCTGACCGTGGGCGCGGCCCAATTGGGACCCATTGCGCTGTCGGAAACACGCGCTCAGGTGGTAAACCGACTGCTCCACATGATGACACGCGCTCACGAGCGGCGGTGCGATCTTGTCGTGTTTCCGGAACTGGCGCTGACGAGTTTCTTTCCGCGTTGGCATTTTGACAAGGCGGAGGATATTGATCGCTTCTTCGAAAAATCGATGCCCGGGCCGGAAACCCGGTTATTATTCGAGCGCGCCGCCGAATTGGGAATCGGCTTTTGCCTGGGGTTTGCCGAGATGGTGGATGATGCCGATGGTGCCAAGCGTTTCAACACCAGCATCTTGGTCGACAAGACAGGGGTCGAGATTGGCAGATATCGTAAAGTCCACCTGCCAGGCCACGCGGACTACAAGCCGGCGCGAAAATGGCAGCATCTGGAAAAGGCATATTTTGACGTCGGCGACCTAGGTTTTCCGGTCTGGCGTGCGTTCGACGGCATTGTGGGCATGTGCATCTGCAATGACCGGCGCTGGCCGGAAACCTACCGGATGATGGGACTGCAGGGTGTGGAGCTGATTGTACTGGGCTATAACACGCCAGCGACGGAGCCGCCCTGGGGTTTTGAGCCGACGCATCTGGCGGCGCTGCACAACAACCTTTCCATGCAATCCGGCGCTTACCAGAACGCCACATGGGTGGTTGGCGTCGCCAAGGCCGGTCGCGAAGAGGGTTGCGACATGCTTGGGGGCAGTGCCATCATTGCACCCACCGGCGAGATCGTGGCTCAGGCTCGCACGCTGGACGACGAATTGATCGTCGCTGATTGCGATCTTGATGCTTGCAATCACTACAAAAGCACAGTGTTCAATTTTGTCGAGCACCGTCAGCCCGACAAGTACGGACTCATAACCGAAACAGCAGGCTCCTCCGGCCGCAGGGATCAGGAGTAGTGCGTCAGTTTGAAGTTTGGCGCGTTTGTTCATGACAGCAGGAAGTCCTGATACCTTACGTATTCCCGTCAGAAATCAAAGACAGCCAATGACGCAAGAAGCAATCCGAAGGCTCGGGCTGAAGCACGACCGAATCAAGAGAAGCGCAACATGAAATTGATCGGCGTCGATGTAGGCGGAACCTTCACGGATGTCATTTTGGGAAACACCGAAAGCCAGTCCGTTGCCATACACAAGGTGCCCACGACGCCGGACGATCCGGGTCGCGGTGTCCTGCAGGGCATGATCGAGATCTGCGAACGATCGAAAATCGACCGCGCCGAGATTGATCACGTACTGCATGGCACAACGATTGCAACAAATGCGGTGCTGGAATTTGATGGCGCCGCGACCGGCATGATCACGACAGCGGGCTATCGGGACATCCTGCATATCGGCCGCCATCAGCGACCCCAGCACTATTCCATCATGCAGGACATACCCTGGCAGGACCGCCCCCTGGTCCAGCGACGTCATCGCAAGGTAGTTGACGAAAGGCTTGGTCCGCCCGATGGAGCCGTGCTGATACCTCTGGACGAAGACGCGGTTCGGCAGGCTGCGCGAGAACTGAAGGAAGCCGGTGTCGAGGCCATCTCGGTCTGTTTCCTGTTCTCATACATCAATTCCGCCCACGAAGATCGAGCCGCCGAGATTGTTCGCGAGGAATACCCCGAATGCTTTGTCACCACATCGTCAGCGATCTCTCCGCAGTTCCGCGAGTTCGAGCGGTTTACAACTGCCGCCATGAACGCGTTCATCGGTCCCAAGGTGCGGGATTACGTGACGAATCTGGAACGCGCCATTTCCGACAGCGGTTTCAGGGCGGATCTGCACGTCATGGGATCCAACGGTGGCGTGGCCACGGGCGCGATGGTCTCTGAGCGACCGGTTCTGACCCTGCTTTCCGGGCCGGCGGCCGGTGTTCTGGGCGGCGCTGCGTGTGGCGCGCGCTGCGGCCGCAATCGACTGATCACCTTTGACGTCGGCGGCACATCGGCTGATATTGGCCTGATCATCGACGGCCAGTTCGCCGAGGCAACGGCGCGGGATACCTGGATCGGCGGTTATCCGGTTCTTGCGCCGATGATTGACATTCACACGATCGGGGCTGGCGGCGGTTCGATCGCTTATCTGGACTCCGGCGAGGCATTCCGTGTGGGCCCGCAGTCTGCCGGCGCTGCGCCGGGACCCGCAGCCTATTCCCGCGGCGGGACGCTGCCGACTGTAACAGACGCCAACGTGGTTCTGGGCCGGCTACAGCCTGGCAACTTCCTGGGCGGTGAAATGGTTCTGGACCGTGGGTCTGCGCACAAGGTGATGGGCGACTTGGCGGAACGCCTGGGAATGACCCCGGAGGCGGCGGCAGACGGCGTTCTCACCATTATCAACGCCAACATGGCAAACGCCATCCGGTCCAGGACCGTCCAGAAAGGTCACGACCCCCGCGAATTTTCGTTGGTCGCCTTCGGCGGCGCAGGGCCGTTGCACGCGGTTGACGTCGCCAGGGATCTAGGGATTCCCGAAGTTATCATTCCGCCATATCCGGGGATTACATCCGCTGCCGGTCTGCTGACCACGGACCTCAAATACGATGCCGTAAGGACCGAGTTTCAGGTGAGCGGCGACGTGGACCGAAACCGCCTGACTCGTGACTTTGAAGCGATGCAGGAGATCTTGGCCGCTCAATTCGGGGCCGATGGGCTGTCAACCGACCAGGTGAATTACCAACGCAGCGGCGACCTGCGTTATGTCGGGCAGGGCTACGAACTGCGCGTGCCGGTGGCCGACGGACCGGTCGATGAAGCGAACCTGGCAGCCATCTTCAAGGCCTTTCAGGATATCCACAATACGGAATACGGCCATGTCTTCGAAGACAACCCGATCGAGATCGTGAACATTCGGGTGACTGGTGTTGGCAAAATGCCCAAGATTGAACTGCCGACCAGCAACGCCGACAACGATGTTGCCGACGCCCAGATCGACGAATTGTCGGCCCATTTTCACGTGGGGGGTAAACTGAAGGCGCTATCTGTACCGCTCTTCGTCAGAGACCGTCTGCCGGTGGATCAGGTGATCAACGGGCCGACTATCATTGTTCAGAAAGATACGACCATAGTTATTCCACCCGGCGCCAACGCACGGAGCGAAGCCGTTGGCAATCTCATCATCAAGACAGGGTTCCGTTCATGAACGCTCAATCCCGGAGTGCTCCCGCAGTCGACCAGGTTACAGCCTCTGTCATCCAGGGCGCGCTTGAAAATATCGCGGTCGAGATGGGCTACAAGCTCATGCGCATGTCCTACTCCTCGATCATCCGCGAATCTGAGGATTTCGGCGCGGGCCTCGTGGATGTACACGGCCGTGGTCTGGCGGAATCGGCCCAATCCACGCCGCTGCAGTCCGGCCCGATTCCCGGATACATCCGTGGTATGCAAAAGATCCTGGCCGAGCGGGGTCAAGAGCTGAAGCCCGGTGATGCGATCATGCACAATGACGCCTACGCCGGCGCATCCCATGGGCCTGATGTAGGATTCATCGTGCCGGTCTTCTACGAGGATGAACTGATCGCTTTTTCGGCGACGACGGCACATCATCTCGATATTGGCGCCCTGACCCCCGGCAGTTGCGGAATCGTTGACGCCATCGACGCCTATGCCGAAGGACTGCAGTTCAAGGCCATCCATGTTTACAGCGAAGGCGAGAAGGTGGAGCCGGTCTGGCATATCTTGCGCGACAACATCCGCGTATCTGACTTGGTTGTCGGAGATATGGAAGCCCAGATCGCGGCGGCCCGTATCGGGGCTGACCGGCTGGTCGAACTGGTAGACCGATACGGCAAGGAGACCTTTCAGGCTGCCTGCGATACCGTCATGGACCATGCCGAGCGTCTGATGCGCCAAGCCATCGCCGCGCTGCCAGACGGCGTCTACAAGGCGACGACGCACATCGACGGCTATCTGGATCACGGCGATCCAGCCTATCGGGAGCTTCCTTTGTGCGTGTCGATCACGGTCAAGGGCAGCGAGATGGTTGTCGATCTGACGGGAACCGCCCCACAGATTCCTGACAAGCCCATCAACATGCCACTTCACGGCACTGTCGATATTGCCATATGGCTCACAGTGCGTTCTGTGCTGTTGGACACGGCAGTTCACGGGCACATTCCTGTGAATGACGGGCTGGTTCGTCCGATCAAGATCGTCGCACCGGAAGGCTGCTTGGCCAACCCGACCTTCCCGGCGCCAACCATTGCCCGTTTCTGCCCGGGCAACCAGCTCGCGGACACGGTGATGAAAGCCTTGTCCGAAGTCGCGCCCGGCCAGGTATCTGCGGGTATTGGCAATCTGCGCGTCATTGCCTTCTCAGGTCTGCAGGGCAGCGACCACTGGGTTCACATGGAGATCTTCGAAGGCAGCTATGGCGGCAGAGACGGCAAGGATGGCATGGATGCTGTCGATACACTGTATGCCAATACGCGAAACAATCCGATCGAGGATATCGAAACCCATTTGCCGTTGCGCGTGGACAGGTACGAATTGCGCGAGAATGTCTGCGGTGCCGGACAATGGCGCGGCGGTCTGGGATCCGTCCGGGAGTTCGTTTACCTGAATGATGGCGCCGCGTCGGTCGAAGGCGAGGGGCACAAGTTTGCGCCCTGGGGCTTTCGTGGCGGCAACGATGGCGCCTACGCTGGTCTGCGGCTGGATCGGAGGGACAGCACGGGCGGGGAGCTACCTTCCAAGGTTCCACATACGACCGTGAAGGCCGGGGATCGTTTTATTTGCATAGGTCCGGCCGGTGGCGGCTATGGCGATCCCAGAAAGCGTGATCCCCACCGAGTACTTTCCGACGTGCTGGACGATTTCATTACCGCGGAAACGGCAGAGCGCGACTATGGCGTGGTGATCACAACCGAGATGACTGTCGATGAGCCGGCGACGGCTGCGCAGCGGGGACAGGCGCTGTCCCAATTGCATTAGTTGCTGATCGGCGAGTTTTTTTGGGAACTATTCTTTAGAGCCTGAATCACAAGTCCTTGCCATGATGATGTTCTTGTGGACCAAGCCCTTGGTCCTCGAGCGACCCTGCGTATCAGGCCCGGGGCATGCTGTTCGGCCTGCGCGCTCTTCTGGTACGCCAGCGGATCAACGCCCGGCCTTGGCTTTCTCTACAACAACTAGATGAATGCTTTCGAGTACAGCGATCCCATTGCAAAAGTTTTTTTGATTGTCGCGCCCCTTTTGGCATTGGTATTTCGTGGTGCAGTTTTGCTGCTCGCACGTCAGAAAGACTGCGGACCGCAGTCGGTGTAGCCGTTTCCGCGCATGACATGTTTCGCTGCGATCCGATGGTAGGCGACGATGCGTGACCAGGATGCGTGCACCGAAGCTTGCGATTGCGAAAGGTCGTCCGGCGACATCAAGAGATCTTGAATGGAAAACGCTTGTGCGAGCATCAGTCAGGGTCAATTTGACAACTGTTGATGCTGTGGCGAGAAATCTGGATGAGGGCTCCAGCAAGCTTGGTTCCTGTTGTAGTGAAAACGAGCAGTAATGTTGGCGTCGATAATCGGAAGAGAGCCAGCGTGACGATTGTGCAACCCCTAAAACGGCGACCATGACGGCGGGGTTCCTGTCCCGCGGCTTTCGGCCATTCTTCCTGTCCGCAGCGCTATGGGCGCTGGTTGCCATGGCGCTCTGGCTCCTCATGTTCACCGGCAGACTGGAACTGCCGAGTGCCTTGGATCCGGTGTCGTGGCACGCCCATGAGGCGCTGTTCGGCTATTTGGGCGCGGTGCTCGCAGGGTTCCTGCTTACTGCCTTGCCGAATTGGACCGGACAATCCCCGATTACAGGATGGCCTCTGGCCAGCCTCCTCGCTCTTTGGGCCATTGGAAGAATGGCAATCGCGATGTCGGCATGGCTTTCCCCCCTGGAAGTAGCGCTGCTTGACCTATCCTTCTTCATCGTCCTCGGCGGCTTGGCGCTGCGCGAGATCATCGCCGGCAGGAACTGGCGCAATCTCTTGGTAGTCGTGATGATCGGTGTGTTGGCATCGGGCAATGCTCTATTTCATCGGGAGAGCGCGGAGGGTGTGTCTGCGGCGTCAGGCTACGGGTTGCGTATCGGTCTTGCCGCTGCAATCATGCTGATTTCGGTGATCGGAGGGCGAATCGTGCCCACCTTTACACGCAACTGGCTGGCGTCGCGCGGCCATACGGGGCTGCCGGCACCGTTCGGGCGTCTCGATGGACTTGCGCTCGCGCTCACCATGCTCGCACTGACGGCATGGATCGCGTTTCCCGAGGCGCAGGAGACAGGATATCTGCTCGTTGTCTCAGGCTTCGCTCAAGCGGCTCGGCTGGCGCGTTGGCGGGGACGGGATACCACCTCCGAACCCCTAGTATGGGTCCTGCACGTGGCATACGCCTTTGTGCCGCTCGGCATGCTATGCGTGGGTGCAGCAACCTTGTGGCCTGGGGCTATGACAGCCACCTCGGCGCAGCATCTGTGGATGGCGGGCGCCGTCGGAGTCATGACACTCGCCGTAATGACCCGCGCAACGCTTGGTCATAGCGGCCGAGCGCTGACGGCGGGTGTGGGGACGGCGGCGCTCTATCTAATGATCGTTATTTCGGTCCTCGCAAGACTCGCTGGCGGCATGCTCCCGCAGCATGCCATGGCATTGTGGACACTTGCCGGTCTATTGTGGTGCTGTAGCTTTGTCGGCTTCCTGTTGCTCTACGGACGACTGTTGATCGGCGCGACCCCGAAGTGAACAAAACGACAAAAGCGGCGCTGAAAAGGCGGTTATGGCCGACATCACGCCTCAACTGTGCATCCAGCCATTGCACTGCGCTGCAAAAATGGCCACTCTTTGCTGAAATCAGTCGAATTCGGGGACCAGAAGATGAGCGACGAAAACAACCAGAGCTACCGCACGGCGCGTCAGTCTGGCGGCATTGGCCCGCGATATCGGCCTCGTTCGTTGCTCGACCAGGTTGGCGCGCCGCCATCCGGCGCCGCCCCCGGCACTCGCTCCGTACTGCCGCAACCGGCAACTGGCGTCGGCAAGAAAGAAATCTTCTGCGCCTTCGGCATAGACGTCGATGCTGTTGCCGGTTGGCTGGGTTCTTACGGAGGCGAGGATTCGCCCTGCGATATCTCCCGCGGCCTGTTTTCCGGTGAAGTCGGTTCTCCGCGCCTGGTCAAACTGTTCGACAAGTTTGGCATTCGTACCTCGTGGTTCATCCCTGGCCACTCGATCGAAACCTTCCCGAGAGAAATGAAAATGGTTGTGGACGCCGGGCATGAGATCGGCATGCACGGTTATTCGCACGAAAACCCCATCTCCATGACTCCCGAGCAGGAGGAGACGGTGATGGACAAGTGCATCGAACTGATTGAGCGGCTGTCTGGCCGGCGGCCGACCGGTTACGTCGCACCGTGGTGGGAATTCAGCCCGATCACGAACGAGTTGTTACTGAAAAAAGGCATCAAATACGATCACAGCCTGATGAACAACGACTTCCATCCTTTCTACGCCAGAGTTGGGGATCGCTGGACCAAGATCGACTACTCCAAGAAGGCCGAAGAATGGATGAAGCCGTTGGTGCGCGGGCACGAAACCGATCTCGTCGACATCCCGGGCAGTTGGTATCTGGACGACCTGCCGCCGATGATGTTCATCAAGAGTTCTCCCAACAGCCACGGATTCGTCAATCCGCGGGATATCGAAGACCTTTGGCTCCAGCAGTTCGACTGGGTCTATCGCGAATACGACTACGCCGTGTTCACTCTAACGATTCATCCGGACGTCTCAGGGCGTCCGCAGGTGCTGATGATGCTGGAACGAGTGTTCGAGTATATCAGTCGGCATACCGGCGTTCGCTGGGTTACCTTCGACCAAATTGCAGAAGATTTCCTGCAGCGTTATCCCCGCGACGGGGCCGCCCGGCCAGTCACCCAGATGGCTGACTAGCGCTGAGAGCTCGGCATCATGTGCTCT
Source organism: Rhodospirillaceae bacterium (assembly GCA_026709535.1). Lineage (GTDB taxonomy): Bacteria > Pseudomonadota > Alphaproteobacteria > Bin65 > Bin65 > Bin65. The sequence continues at coordinate 28,012 of JAPOST010000184.1, read as the reverse complement.
CTATGTGGTGTCTTGGGAGGTCGCGGCCATTGGACAGAGAGCCATAGTTCGCCGGACGCCTTCGTCAGCAGGCATGATCAAGTGACCCGACGCCGCGAACGACAGGAGCGTACGCGCCTCGCCAACCGTATCTTGCAGCACTACGGACTGAAACTTTCGGACTTTGGCGGCAACTCGTACGTGCTGTCCAGTCGTACCGGGCGATCCAGGATTGTCGGCAATATCTCGGAGGTCTGGATGGCCGCAGAAGATATGACACGCAAGGAGTGCGATCCGCTGGATCCGGTGCTTGTCTCGTCCTTGTCCAGCCGATGACCGCCTACGACACACTGATCCCGGTCAACGTCGTTACCGGCTTCCTGGGCAGCGGGAAGACTACCTTGCTGTCGCAGCTGCTGAAATCGCCTGACCTTCAGGATAGCGCTGTCCTGATCAACGAGTTTGGCGAGGTTGGCCTCGACCATCATCTGATTGAGCATGCGCAGGAGAGCACCCTCCTGATGGAGAATGGTTGCCTGTGCTGCGCAATTCGCGGCGATCTGCAGGGTGCGCTGCAGGAATTGTTTTCCCAACGGGAGCGCGGTGAAATCCCGGCGTTCCGCCGTCTGGTGATCGAGACTTCCGGCCTCGCCGACCCAACCCCTATCGCCTACACTATTCTCGCCGACCCAATTCTCCAGCACCATTTCCGGCTCGGCAATGTCATCGGCGTCGTCGACGCCGTAAATGGCGCGGCGCAACTTGAGCATCACCCCGAATCGGTGAAACAGGCGGCTATCGCCGATCGTCTGGCGATCTCCAAGTCGGCCATGGCCGACGACCGTGAAATCGCGGCTCTCCGCGCCTCGTTACGTCGCCTCAACACCGCGGCGCCGATTGTCGACCTGGACGCCGGGCGTCTGGACTGGGACACGCTGTTGACCGGTGACCTGTACGACCAGTCCGGGAAACAGCGCGAGATTGCCGGCTGGATGGCCGGCGTCGCAGAAACCGGGTCATCGCCGCATAACCACGACCACAGTCACGGCGTGACATCCTTCTGCCTGTGGTTCGAGGGACCCATGGACTGGACCGCCTTCGGCATCTGGATGAGCATGCTGCTGAATCGGCATGGCGACCGCATCTTGCGGATCAAGGGCCTGCTCAATGTGGCTGGTGTTGCCGACCCCGTGCTGATCAACGGTGTCCAGCACATCGTTCATCCGCCAACCCACATGACCGATTGGCCCGACGACGATCGCCGGTCACGCATCGTATTTATCATTCAGCACATGGATCAGGCCAGGATCGAGGCATCGCTGACCGCCTTTCGGCGCTTGACGGACACAACGGAATGCGCCGCGGATGCTGCGATGGGTTGACGGCGTTCAACCGGCGTTCGGTCCGCGGCGCGGCGGCGTCCGGCCCGGATGACGTCCCAGGCGGAACGCTCGAACCATCCTGTGTAACAGATAGAAACCGATCGCCAGGAGTACCAGGATGATCATGGCCAGCAGCTTGCGGCCGAAGATCGGGTCCAGGATCGCACCTTCGTCGATCAGGTGCCCGCTCAGCATCTCGATGACCTGCAGGATGCCCCCTGCGCACAAGATCAGCGCTACCAGTAGCGCCACCTGCAGCGTATCAAAGACCAGCCCTTCGGCATCCAGGTCGCTGACGCGCTGGAAGAAGTGTTGCCTGAACGATTGCCAATGCGCAATCACGTAGGCCATCACGCCGACAAAGGCTGCGAACCAGAAGACGATGGTTGACGACGCAAGCCCTCGCAGGCTGTCGCTTATCAGTTTCTCGAAGGGCGGATAGAAATAGACAAATACGCCCAGAAGGATGAGACCAACGACGATGGTCCAGTATTGCAGGGAACCAATGCCTTGGGAGTTTTGCGCCATGGTGTGACCGGGTTTCAGTTGCTGAAGCGACAACACTAGAGCATACAAGCTTCAGGAAAAAAAGTACCGACGCCGAGTGTTCGGCGAATGATACAATTTGCGGTGCGTCGGTTGACGAGCGTTGTCGGCTTGGGAAATATCCGGCAGCGTACTGCGCTTGAGGATGGAGTGGCGGTAAATCGAATGACCAGCCAATTGGGTATTGATATTGGAGCGACCTTCACGGACCTGCTGCTCATTGACGAGACCGGCGCGCCGCATCCCTTGAAATCGCCGAATCGCGATGGTGATCCGGTTGCCGGCATTGCTGACGGCATCCGCCAGATTTCCTCCGATGCCGGCATTGCTCCCGGTGACATTGATGCTGTCTTCCACGCGGCGCCTGCGCCGATCACCGGATCGGCTCCTTTAGTCGGCCTCTTGGTTACCGCCGGGTTTGAACATGTTCTCCACTTGGCGCGAGGGCAACGCGGCGCCGCTGCCGACGGATGGGTGGTGGCAACGCTTGGCGTGCCGGAACGCGTTGGTGCTGACGGACAGATTCGGCAGCCTGTCGACGAAAACCTTGCATCAATGGCGATCCGGTCGCTGCTTGACAGCGGCGCGACGGCGATTGCGGTGTCCTTACTCAATGCGACGGCTAATCCGGAACACGAGCGTAATCTGCGAAGGCTGGTCAAAGATATCGCCGATACTCTCCCCGTTACACTGTCCAGTGACGTTGTTTCGGAGGCGGCGGAATATGAGCGGACGGTAGCTGCGGTTCTCGACGCGGCGCACCGACCAGTCCTTGTCGCGCATTTCGATGCTCTTGCCAAAGCCTTCCACAGGATGGATCTGTCCACTGGCATTCGCGTTGCGCGGTCGGATGGTGGCTCCATGACCGTGGCGCATGCCGCCGAACGCCCTGTCGAGGCGCTAAACGCCGGATTTGCAGCTGGCGTTACGGCCGCCGCCGCTGTCGCGGCGCGCACCGGCCGTCGCGATGCCCTAGCGCTCGATATGGGCAGTGCCGAGGCTGCCATCGGCGCCATCGTGGACGGCGCGGCGGCAATCGCGCGGAAGACCGCTGTTGGCGGCGTCAACCTGATGCTGCCGTCCGTCGATATGATGGTGACGGCTATCGGAGGCAGCGCCTTGGTGCGCGTGACCGATCACGGTGCCATCCGAATCGGGCCGGAGCGTGCCGCCAGCGGCCCTGCCAGCTTCGGCGGCGGGTCGCCGACCCTGACAGACGCCAATGTTGTCCTGGGCCTGATCCCGGCGAGCAGTGACGGCAACAGCCCGAATCTGGCTGCTGCGGAGGACTCCATCGGTCAAATAGCGGGTGATTTGGGGGTAACTCTTCACAGGGCAGCACAAGGCATTCGTGACGTGGCGAACGAGAAGCTCTACGGCGCCCTGCGCCAGACGGCAGTGGTGCATGGCCTGAATGTTGCCGGATTGCCGATCATTGCTTATGGTGGGGCTGGTCCGCTGCACGGCAATGCGCTGGGCGCTCTGTGCGCCAGCGCGTCGGTCATCATCCCGGCAATGCCCGCGATGATGACGGTTAGGGGATTTCTGGAAGGCCGTGCCCGTCGGGAATTCGGGCGCAGTTGCCGCGCCTTGGTGGATGACATGAAGGCCGTCTCAATGGTCGATCTGGTCGACACACTGGCGACCGAGGCCACCCAGTGGCTTGAAGAGGAGGATGTCGGCGAGACTGACCGACATGTCGCCTTCCAGGCCGACCTGCGCTACCGCGGCCGGGGAAAGGACATCACTCTCGACTTCCGACCCGATGATCTGCCGAACTGGGGTCTGAAAGAACTTTCGAACCGGTTCGAGATTGCGTTTGAATCAGCGCATGGAGTCCGGCTGAACCGACCGGTGGAGATGGCGCGGGTGCGGGCTGTTGCCACCGACCGCAACCGGCTCACCCGAAACGGTGCTGGCGCGCCGCAGCGATCAGGTGGGGGTGATCCGTCTGCAGCCCGCGTCGGCGAGCAGCGGGTTTTTCTGGATAATGGCTTCCGGAACTTCATGGTCTATCGCGCGGCCCTGCTGAAGGCCGGTGATGTCGTGCCCGGCCCCGCACTCGTGACGTCCGAAGGGTCAACGGCGGTTGTTCAGGGCGACTATGATGCGACCGTGGATGCAGCTGGCTCCCTCATCCTGACGCCTGACGAAGCAAGGCGGCGTCCATGAGCGATACCCTTGCTTCCCCGTCTGCTCTCGACGATCTGCTAAAATCCAGTCGCGATCAGTTTGAACGTGCCTTTGAAGACCGGCTTCGTGAGGCGAATGCCGCAGGTTTGCGCGGTCGCTCGGAACGACGCATCGACAACTCGCCATCGCCTGTCGGGTCTGCGCAACCAGATGATCCTGATGTCGACGCGGTACTAAATAAGCGCTTTGGCAATAATTGGTTTGCCGAACTGGTGGAAACCAAGATCACTGGCGGTCAGTTGTCAGCCCTGTATCGCCTGACGGTTGACGACCGGTCGGTGCTGGAATTTGGCGACGCGCTCCTTCGCGACGGCGAGCAGGCCGCGCTGGATGCGGCGCGTCAGAAGGCCCTGACCAAGGCGGCGGAGGCCTTGGCGCATGGCGCGCGTCCGTCCAAGACCGCGCGGTCATCAACCATTTCGGCGCCATCACCGGGGCCAGTGGCGCGGACCGGATCAAGCGCCGCGTCAACGCAGGATTCACTGGTGCTGGATCGCATCGAAGCAGCCTGGCGCCAGATCCGGAAAGAGGCTGGCCTTGTGCTCGGACAGATGGCCGTCGCCGAATCGGCGCGCCGGAAGGCCAACAACGCCTTGTCGATCACCGACAGCCGTGGCGCTGTCCTCGTCGGAGGGCATTCCCCTGCCGTCGAAACCCTTGTCAGCAGGCAGGATGCACGGCCCCGCGCCAGCGATGTGTATTTGGTCAGCGACCCCTATGGTGGAGGAACGCCTGGATCCTGGACAGTCATTGCGCCAATCTTCAGCAACGGACCGCAAGGCGATCTGGTCGGGTTTTGCGCCGCGTCTGCACCGATGGTGGATAGCGGCGGCCAGACGCCGGGTAGCGCCCCCGTCACGGCCGATTCCGTTTTTGCCGAGAGCCTGCAGATTCCACTGATGCGGATTTACGAGGATGGCGTTGCCGACGGCAATGCGCTGACCTTGATCCTGAAGAACACGCGCCATCCAAACGTCAGTCATGCCGACCTGCGCGCATTGACGGCGGCGGCGCAGACTGGCGCTCACGGGGTTGCCGATCTGTGTGCCCGCTTCGGTATTGAGGGTTATCGCCGGGCTTGCGCCGCAACCATCGAGCGCACCAATCGGGCGGTCCGTAAGCTGATCGCCGCGCGCATCCCGAAGGAGCCGAAGTCTTTTGAGGATGTTGTTGACGACGACGGTTGCGGTAACGGCCCGTTCACACTGAAAGTTGCCATCTGGCGCGAAGGGAACCGGGCTTTCGTCGACTGGACTGGCACATCCGCACAAGCCCCCGGTCCGATCAATCTCAATCTGGACAATGTCGGCTTGGCGCTTCTGTTCGGCGGTTTGCTGATCAAGGCGTGCGATCCAGAGATCGCCATCAATCACGGGTTGACCGACTTGTTCAGGGTGACTGTGCCTGACGGCAGCCTTCTGCGTCCGACCTTTCCCGCCCCACAGGCTAATCAGGCCCACACGTTGGCGCGGGTCCATGACGTTCTGAATGGGGTGATCGGACAATTTGCGACGGACATTCAGTCTGCTGCCGGATATGGCTCCAGTCCAAATGTCAGATATCTGGGAAAAGACACTAGCGGCCGACCGTTCCACATGGCTGATCGGGTGTTTGGCGGAACGCCCGCTTGGGCTGGGGGTGACGGGGCGGATGGCCGGTCGCTTTCCGCTGATGCCAAGAGCCGACCGACGGAGCAGGTAGAGTTGGATGCGCCGGTGGTGGTCGAGAAGGTGATGGCGGTTTCGGACAGTGCCGGCCCCGGCGCACACCGGGGAGGCAGCGGCGTCGAGAAGACCTACTGTTTCCGAGTGCCTGGTGTGGTTAATTGGCGGGATGACCGCGACAAATCACGGCCTTGGGGCGCCGCTGGCGGCGATGCAGGACAATCGTCGGCCAAGATCATGGCTCGTGCGGACGGAACCCGGGAAGTCATGCCGTCCAAGGTAGACAATGTTCTGGTGGCACCGGGTGACCGGCTGATCTTCCGGACAGCCGGGGGCGGCGGGTGGGGCCACCCGCTGGACCGCACTGCAGATGCCGTGCGAAATGATGTGCGTCGCGGTCTCGTCTCGACGGCGGCGGCAAAGGATCAGTATGGCGTGGTTTTGACGGGACTGCCGGAAACTTGCCAAGTAGACAGGAAGGCAACGCAGGATCTGCGGGAAACCCTGAGGCGGTCCCGCGGCGCCGGACGCCGGAACCAGACATGACAAGCGCTCGGGAAACCGGGATTTTGATCGCAAGGCCGACGGCGGTTCGGTTCTTGCCAGCGGTGTAATTTGGGGGGAGTGGATCCATGATTGAGAGCATTATCGTCGGAATTGTGCTGGCGATCATTATCATTGCGATCATCTACATCCTGTCGATCTGGGTGTACAAGCGAGCACCCTCCAACATGGGATTTATCCGAACCGGTTTCCTGGGCACCAAGGTATGCCTAGGACGCGGCGCCGTTGTATTGCCGGTCTTTCACGAAGTTACCTGGGTCTCCTTGGAAACGATAAAGTTGATCGTCGCCCGTTCACGCGACCAGGCCGTGCTGACCCACGACAACGTCCGAATCGACGTTTCTGCCGAACTCTATACGCATGTCGGCCGTACCGAGCAGGAGCTGCTCATCGCTGGCCGCAGCCTGGGCGAAAAAACCTTTGATCCCGAAAAGGTCCGCAACCTGCTGGAGGCCAAGGTCGTCGGCGCGCTGCGCAGCTATGCCGCCACGAAATCGCTGAAGGAACTCCACGAAAACCGCGAAATACTGGCCGAGGCCATCAAGTCGAATGTCACCGAGAGCTTCAGCGCCAACGGCCTGACCTTGGAAGAAGTGACGATTGCGACGCTGGAGCAGACCGGCAAGGAGCATTTCAAGACCGACAATGTCTTTGACGCTGAAGGTTTGAAGATCATCACCGAGATCACCAGTGATGCAAAACGCAAGGTCCACGACACCGAAAAGCGAACAACCGTTGCCATCCGCCAGAAGGACCTCGATACTCAACTGGAACTTCTGGAAATCGAACGCCAGGAAGCCACGGCCCGAGCCAATCAGGACAAGGCGATATCGAACGAACAAGCCCTGCAGATGCGCGAAAAACAGGTTTTCATACTGAACCAGCGCAAGGCTGTGGAAGAGCAGGAACTTTCCAACGATGTTGAACTGGAAAAGTTACGCACTGACCGCGAACTGGCAGTAACGCAAGAAGCCGAGAAGCGCGAAGCCTCCGAAATCCAGAAAACCCTTAAGATCGAGCAGGAGCGCCGGGACAAGGAAATCGCGATTATTGCCAAGGCCAAGGAAGAGGAACTGGCAGAGATTGATCGGACGCTGGCGCGCGAACGGGCTGAAAAGGACAAGCAGATAGCTCTGGTGGAGAAGGAGGTCGAGCGTCAGAAAGCCGACATCGGCCAGACCACCGTCATCTCTGCTGAGGAAGAGCTGGCTCGGGTCACCCGCCACAAGGCGGCGGAGAACGCCGCACTGGAGACCCGCAAGCTCAGTCTGGCGACCAAGCTGAGCCTGCTCGATCTCGACAAGGAAGAGGAATTTGCCGCCACCGCGCAGGAGCGCGAGGTCTCGAACGAGAAGGCGAAGGCGATGAGCGAAACCCAGCGCTTCATCATCGAGCAGCGCTGGTCGGTGCAACAGGAGGAACTGGAAAAGGCGCAAGCCCTTGAAGCCGCTCAGATCGAGAAAGATGTGGCGATTATCGAGGAAGGCACCAGGAAGGAAGCTGCTGAAATCAAGCGGGCCCTGACGATCGAGGTCGAGGAGCGGGTTCGCGAGATTGCGCTGATTGAGAAGGAGCAGGAGCGCGAGATTGCGGATATCCGCCGCTTCCAGGCACGCGAGCAGGAAGAGCGGGTTCGCGAGATCGCCCTGCAGCAGAAGACGCGAGAACTGGAGGCAGCCGAAGCCGAACGCCTGGCGGTCACTGCCGACAAGGTTCGCGCGTCCCATGCGGCCAATGCCGCCGGCATCCTGGCGGATGCAGAGCGCGAGAAAGAGGTGCGCCGGATTGATGCCGAGAAGCTGGCCGAAGCCGAGCGGATTGCTGAGCATGCCAAGGCTGAGATCGCCAGCATGCATATGCTGAGCCAGTCGGAGGCCCGTCAGAAGGCAGCCGAGAACGAGGCGGCGGCCACGCTTTCGCGCGCCGGCGCGCAAAGCGAGGCCCAGAAAATCTCGGCCGAGGGCATCGAAAAAGAGGCTGGCGCGCGCGGCCGGGCGGAAATGGCGGTCGAGGCCCTGCGAGTACGGCGGGTCGAAGAAAAGCTCAAGGCCGAGGCGGCGGGGATGGAAGCCAAGGCCGACGCCCTCAAGAAATACAACGAAGCAGCCATGTTCCTCGAGCTGTCCAGACTGTTCATCGAGGCCGAGCGCGATGTTCACATCGACCAAGCCAGGGCCATGGGCAACGCCTTGGAAGGCGCACATATCCGCATGTACGGCGGCAGCAACGATGGCACGATGGATACCATTCGCGGGCTGTTCAATTCTGGTTTCGGCTTGGGAGAAGCCATGGATGGCTTGGCTCATTCAATGCCGGAAGGCTTGCGCGATCGGTTCAACGCTAACGGCTTGCGCGGCCTGTTCGGGCGTCCGGCGGACAGCGGCCTGCTGTTGCAGACGCATTCGCAACTCAAGGTTTTGGTGGACAAGGAGTTCGGCTCCAAGAAGGCGCAGGAAGCGCCGCTGAGCGAAGCCATCAAGACGCTGGACCAAGCCGCCGGCAACGATCCGGCCCGGCAGCGCGCGGTTGGCGTGCTGAAGGAGTTGGTCGCCCGGGGCGGCTTCGAGGATGTGCCGTTCGCCACCATCTGGTCATTGTTGTCTGCCTTGACGGAGAAGTCGGACTAGCCGGACCGGCAACTGCATCGGGCTTGTGCGATGACCGATCATGATGTGGTTCTTCAGGCTGTAGACAAGACCTACCCAGGCGGTGTTCGGGCAGTGATTGACTTCAACTGCGAGATCAGGCGCGGCGAATTCGTGGCCATGCTGGGCCCCTCCGGCTGCGGGAAGACCACGACGCTGAGGATGATCGGCGGTCTGGAGGAAGTGACAAAGGGCAAGATCTATATCGCTGGCAAGGACGTGACGGACCTGCCGCCGTCCCAGCGCAACACGTCGATGATGTTCCAGAGCTTTGCGCTCTTTCCGCACCGCAACGTTCAGCAGAACGTCGAATTCAGCTTGAAGATGCAAGGCATCCCCAAGGAGGAGCGCTTCAAGCGCGCCCAGCAGATGGTGGAGATGGTCGGCCTTGGTCCGCTGGCCGACCGAAAGCCCCATGATCTTTCCGGGGGGCAGCAGCAGCGCGTGGCCCTCGCGCGGGCCCTGATCAGCGAGCCGACAGTGCTTCTGCTTGATGAGCCTCTGGGCGCACTGGATTATAACCTGCGCCAATCGATGATCTACGAATTGAAGAAGATCCAGCGGGACACGGGCATCACCTTCGTCATGGTCACCCATTCGCAGGAAGAGGCGATGTCGATGGCCGACAAGGTTATTGTGATGAGTGACGCCCTCATCCAGCAGACCGGCACATCGCGTGAAATCTACGAGGCACCGCGCACCAGCTTCGTCGCTTCCTTCATCGGGAACAACAATCTGTTCAAGGGCGTCGTCCGTTCGCGAACCGGATCCATCGTGCTGGTCGAGGCCTTCGGGAAAATGTTCTACGTACGCACACCGGATTACATTTCAGCCGTTCATGTCGACCGCGAAGCGTATTTCTCGGTCCGCTCAGATCTCATGCACACCGGTGAGCGCCCTGACATGGCGAACCGGATTGAAGGCAAGTATGTCACCACGGAATTCAAAGGCTCTCTGGAAACAGACATTTTCGAAATTGGGTCGGATTTCTACGTTTCGGTCGAGCAGCACCGGGGCGTATCGGACCGCATGTATGAAGAGGGCGAGGACGAGGTTGTCTGCTGGCCTGCTGACGCCGGTGTTCTGCTTGAGCAGAATCCCTAGAAACAACAAGTATATCTTTTCGGGCTTTCGAAGCGGGCCATCGTCGGGCGCTTTACGGGGCGGGAGGGAGCGTTGTTTCCCCTCGGTGCGCTCGTTGCTCGACTGGCTGGACCGTTTCAATCAACGGCAGGTTCTGGCCGCGCGCGGCCCCCAGCCGCTGATCGCGCTCTGCTTTGAGATTGGGGTGGCGCCTTGGCTGGACAGCCGCTCCAGACCAGCCGACAGCCCAAGCATCATTATAGTAGGCTGGGCGCCTGGCCATTCAGCGCGCGGCAAGCGCCGCCGCGGCAGCCAAGGTGGCAGCAGCGAGCAGCGACGGGGTGAGATAGCTGCCAGTCCCATCATGCAGCAAGCCCGCGAGCGTCGGACCGATCATCTGCCCAAGACCGAAGGAGGCAGTCATCAGCGCAAGATTTCTGCGCGGATCGCCGAGTGAGAGGCGGCGCGCATTGACGAGGCCCAGTGCGGTCAGCCCCATGAAGGTGCCGCCCAGCAAGGCAGCCGCCGTCAGCACTGGCCAGATGCCGCCGCCGAGAACGCTCAGCAACACGCCGAGTGCCTCGACCAGACAAGCGCAGGCGAACGCCCGTTCATGGCTCCAGCGCTGTCCGGCCCAACCCCAGAGCGCAACCGATGGCGCTGCTGCCAGTCCGACGCAAAGCCAGACAGCGTTCTCCGCTGGCCGCAGGGCCGGATCGGAGCGCACCATATCGGAAATGAAGGTTGCGGTGATGACATAGCCGAAGCCGAACAGCCCGTAGGCGAGAGCGAACCGACCGAAGCCTGTCGCCCGCCCGCTGTCAGCCTCGACATCGGGCCTTGCAGATGTCGTCGCCCGACGCGCTCGCAGCAGCAATCCGACCGGGACAGCGAGCATCAGCGAGATTGCGCCGCAGACGAGCCAGGGACCCTGCCAGTCCCCGTACCCCATCGCCGCGGCCGGTACGGCCAGCGACGAGATCGCGATACCGACGCCGACGCCTGCATAGACTGCCGCAGCCCAGACCGTCCGCCCGGCGGCGGCCAGCCGGTCCATGGTAAGCGAGGAGGCGAGCACCATCACCAGTGCTGCTGCGGCCCCGCTGGCGAAGCGCAGGGCGAGGTAGGCGTTGAGGTTCGCCGTCAGTCCCATGGCGCCGGTCGTCGCCGCGCTCACCGCCAGCGCGACTGACAGCCATAGCCGCGCATCGCCCGGTGCCGGCCGCCACGCTGCCGCCAACGCGCCTAGAAGATAGCCTAGGAAGTTGGCGGATGCGATCAGCCCCGCCTCGGATTTGCCGAACCCGAGCGCCGTCGTCATATAAGGCAGGATCGGTGTATAGACGAAGCGTCCGATCCCGATGGCAACCGCCAGCGCCAGGCACCCGGCAACCGCCAGCGCCGCTGGGTGGGTCAGATGGACCCGGCGCCCCCCGGGCGGATCTTTGCCTTCTGCTCCCCCCAAAACCTTCGGCCCTTCATCAAATGACCGGTTCAGCGCGATCGACGGTACAGTATTGTATACACCACGACGAACAGGCCGATCAGGCAAAGCGAAAAGATCGTCGATGCGGTGCCGAGCGCGAACAGGGTCGGCCGGACGCGTTGGGTCATTTGAGCATTGATGTCCAGCGGCAGCGTATTGAACTCGCCGGAAAGCAGGGTCGTCCGAGCAAACTCGTCGTAGGACAGCGTAAATCCAAAAAGGCCTGCGGCCACTATTCCGGGCAAGATCAACGGCAGCGTTACCTCGCGGAATACTGTCCATTCACTGGCGCCCATATCGCGGGCCGCCTCCTCCAGTCTTGAATCGAATCGGTTGAAGACCGCCATCATGACGAGGAAGCCGAAGGGCAGTGTCCAAACCACATGCACTCCCAGGCCGGACGACCACCAGGCGGGCGGAATTCCCAGCTGGCGCATCAGGGTTGCAAGGCCGAGGCTGAGGAGCACCCCGGGCACCATGAGGCCCAGCATGACCGTGTAGAAAAGGATGTTGGAGCCCCAGAATTTCCTGCGGAAGGCCATGGCGAGCATGGTCGCAAAAAGAGCGGTAATTGCCATCACGACCAGCGCCAGAATCAGTGACCGGCCGAGCGCGCCCTGAAGGTCGCCGATCGTCGAGGGCTGCAACAGCCGCTCCCACCAGTAGAAACTGAACCCCCGCATCGGGAAGCTCGACCCACCGCGCCGACCTTGGAAAGACAGAACGAACATCGCGATCATCGGGCCGAAGATGAAGATGATGAAGACGATGTAATAGAAGCTGAAGCCGGTCTTTACCGCCAAGGCTTGCGCCCGCCGCCTTGTCCATCGCGCCATCTACAACTCCTTCCGGATATCGACGATGCGCAGAATGAAGACGACGCCAATCATCATGGCGAGCATCAGCATGATCGCGTTCACGGCCGAGAACGGGTAATTTGCGATGGCGTAATAGTTCAGGATCACCGTGCCGGTGGTCGATGTCTTGCCGCCATAGACGACAACGGCGGTCGCAAATTCGCCCATCAGCATCACAAACAAGAAGATCATGCCGATGGCAACGCCCGGCAGCGACAACGGCAGGATGATCTCGCGGAAAACCTGGAAATTCGTGGCGCCCATGTCCTTCGCGGCCTCGATGATCGCCTTGTCGATCTTGGCCAGCGAAAAGAAGATCGGGCCTATGCACAGTACGACATACAACTGCGTCAGCGCCATTGTGTAGCCGAACTCGGAATATAGGAAGAAGCTGCTGGGTTTGTCGATGATTCCCAGACTCTGCAGCATTTTGTTGAACAGACCGCGGCGCCCGAGCATGGGCAACCAAGCGACTGCGCGGATCAGATAGCTGGTCCAGAACGGCACCATCGCCAGCAGGAACAGCGCGAGTTGCCATTTGAAATTCTTCACCTGCATCGCCAGGAAGTAGGCGATCGGATACCCGATTATCAGGCAGATGATCATTACCGTGAAGGTAAAGCGAAAGGTTGTCCACAGGGTCGTCACGAAGATACTGGGCTTCAGGAAGTTCCGGTGGTCGGTGTCCAGGAAGCCTTCCTGCGCAAAGAAGTTGACGTAGTTCGCCACCGAAAAATCTGGCGTCATGCCGCCGCTCTTCGGAGTCCAGAAACTGAAGACAACAATGCCGATCAGCGGTACCACAAGGAATACGATCAACCAGGTCGTGGCGGGCGCAACCAGCCACCCGGGATGGAAGCCCTGATCCCGCTTTGACTTCTTGAGCCTGGAGACGTCTTGTGGTGGTGTTGGCTGACGGCCGATCAGGCCGCCATGGAATCGGTCGGTCTGATGTTCCTTTGCATGCGGTGGCGCCGTTTCAAGCATGTCAGCGTGATTGGATCGTCAGCGATCAGGTCTCGGGATTTCGACCGGACCAATTGACCAGAAAGACGAGGGCGGGACAATGCCCCGCCCTCGTTTTTGTGTAAGGACCCGAAAGAGGGCTCCAGCGCAGGTCAGGCGCTCAGGAATTCTGTCCACCGTTTCACGAGGTAATTGTTTTCCTTCATGAGGGAGTTCCAGACGGCGATATTCTTGAAGCGCTGCTCGTACGAGCCGCCATCGCGAACTTCGCCCTTCCTGACGATCGGCGTGCCGAATGGATCGCTCAACTCTTTCGCCGCAGCCTTGCCGCCATACCAGAAGTCCCATTCCTCACCGGAGAGGTGCGGTTTTACCTCGTTGAAGTTGGACATGTAATAACCCTGACGCGCGACAAACGCGCCGGCCCAGCCATTCAGCCACCAGTTGATGTATTCGTAGGCGGCATCCAGCTTCTTGCCGGTGACTTTCGACGAAATGGCCATCCCGCCATGCCAGCCGCGCATGCCTTCCTTTGGCGCCGCATAGACGCAGGGCACGCCTTCGGCCTTCACGGCCGTCACGGCCGGCGACCACATGCTCTGCAGCGCGACTTCGCCGGAGACCATCAGGTTGACCGACTGTCCGAAGGTTTCCCAGAAGGCGCGGAAGTGACCTTCCTTCTTCTTCTGGATCAGAAAGCCCACCAGCTTGTCGATCTCGGCCTTGGTCATATCGCCCTTGTCGCCGAACTTCATGAGGCCCATGGCTTCGACGCCCATGGCAGCATCCATGGTGCCGATCTGCGGCACGTTCAGCAGAGCAACCCTGCCCTTGAAATCGGCACTGAACAACTCGGCCCAGCTTTCGATCTTCCGTTTGGTTTCCTCCGGGTTGTAGCCTAGGGAATCGGCGTTGTGGAACGTCGGGACCATGGACACATACTGGGAAGGCCCACTTGCTCGGGAGCCGTCCTTGTTGAGCCACAGGTGGCGGAACGGCGCATCGCCTTGGCCCTTGCTGGATCCTGGGGTCAGGGCACCGGTCTTGCACAGGTTCGAGATCTTGTCCCAATTCTTGATCCGTTTGGTGTCGATCGGTTGCCAGGCCTTTGACGGAATCATGACATCCATGTCGTTGAAGTAGCCTTCGGTGATCTCGTAGGTGCTGTTCTGGTTCAGCATCTTTCCGAACAATGCGCCGTAACCCAAAGCCTGGCCGCGGACGCGGAGCTTGGTGTCCTTTGACGCCCTGCTCTGGATTTCATTGATGATCGAAACACCTAGGCCGATCGTCCGGATGGTTTCGGCAGCATATACAATAGCCGGTGCGCCCAGCGTGGCGCCCGCGGCGGCCGAGCCTGCAGCGGTAAGCACGAAACGGCGTCGCGACAAGCCAGTTCTGGTTTCGTGCATTGTAGGTTTGGTCAGTGTGGTCATCCTCTGGTATCTCCCGTTTCCGTCGTTCGTTTTCGTCACTCCACGGCCCGTCTTGGAGCCGGGTCATCTAAGTGAGGACCCGGGGACGGAGCCGGAAAACAACTTTGGCTGCGCTACAACCGATGCAACCTGATCTCACCATAGCTGTCAACAATGACACAGGGAATAGAAAAGCCGCGCCCTTCGGAAATTCCGTGCCGCGATGATCAATTTCGTTCGGCATGCAGGCGAACCAGCCGCAGCAACCAGAAAATAATGGCAAAAACTCCGGTCAGGACGATCAGGGCGAGGATCGCCGCCAGACGTCTGCCCAGATCTGGCCCCAGCACGACCTCTTCGCGCACCAGATAGACGATGAGAGTCTGGACTGATTGCAGCGCGGCACCGGCGCTTATCATGATGGCAATGAAGGTGGAGCCGCGCAGCGAACTGAGCACCATGCCTTCCATGTTGCGCTGGTCGACTATGAACAGCCTGTAGGCGCGCCAGTGATAGCCGCAGAAGCCGACAATACCGGTCAGGATCGCGGCCCAGAACAAGACATTGTCATAAGTCGTATTCTTGATGACGAAACTAAACAGTTCTTCAAACGGCTTGTAGAAGAAAAGGAAGATGAGAACGACAATGTAGACCAGAAAGCCGACGAGCGTCCAAAACCACCCCCAACCGCTCATTAGTGTCTCTCCCTTGCCAAACAGCCCGGCATCCTGACCGACTGCCATCCATCCGCTGCGCGTACTTAAATGAACCTGCCCCAAAAAGGCAAATCAGCCGATTTTTCGTCAGCGGGTCAATTTGAAAATCCCGACTTCAACCCAGGATGTCGAGTTGGGGCTTCGGCGATCGCGCTTCGATCAGCCTGATGGCCCACTTCATGCCCTGCATCCTGTTGATCCATCCGGCTTGCCTAGCTCAAACACTGCGACCACGGAGAATTATTGAATTGCTGCCGCATGGAACCGGCAGAGGCGCATGGAAAACGCAACGCGGCGCTTTCGGCTGCTGCCTGCCGAACCGCGCCGGAGCGTCTGTTGGGCCTACTGGATAGTCTCCACCACAGCACCGCCCCATGAGAAAGGCAAAACACGGCGCTCAGGGGAAGTATTCGCCCCGGTACCAACTCAATCGCGGCGCATCGACCGAAGTCTTGCGCTGATCATCGGTTGTGACGGCTGGGCGATCTCGGAGCTGCGCCGTATTGTCGCACGGCTTTCGACCAACTGCCAATCCAGATGTGGAGATAGCTGCTCACGGCCCTTTCGGGACCAGCAGCTCGCTTTGGCGTCTAGCGTCGCCATCAAATCTCCGGGTGCAGGAACTTCCAGCCGCCAGCGGCTTCAAGGGCTCCGGCAAGTTCCAGAAGTTGTTCGTCGGCGTTCCATCGCCCGATCATCTGCAGGCCGATCGGCAGCCTCATCGCTGTCTGAGCCCAAGGAAGCGAGAGAGCCGGCTGGCCGGTGAACGACGCCAGACGAGTCAGGCGCCCGAGCACGGCAGCGCCATCAATCCTTCTTCCATCCAGATCACCGCGCCCGTCGGCGGCGTTGACCGCCGGCAACGGGACGGTGGGCAGGGCAAGCACGTCATACATTTCCATGACGTCAGTCATTTCGACATGAACGGTCTTGCGGACTGTCAATGCCTCATTGATCTGGTCGCGGGTAATGTGGCGTCCGGCTCTGATGCGATCGCGCACATCCGGTGACAGTTTGCTGTTGACGGCGCTTGCTCGCTCGCCATGCAGGGCGTAGACCCGGCCCAACGCAATCGTGTTCCAAGCGCGCAGGGCATTGTCTGCAAAATCAAGTGTAACGAACTCGACGCTGGCGCCCAGCGTCTCCATCGCGTCCAGTGCGCCGCGCATGGCCGCGCAGATTTCCGGGTGGACGTCTGATTCGAACAGTGCTTCGGGAACGCCGATCCGGACCTTGGCCAGGCTGACAGCGGGAGCGTAGTGGTCAAATCCACCAGCCGGGTCGAGGGCGGCCATCATCACCGCAATGTCTTCTACGCAGCGCGCCATGGGGCCGCCGGTGTCGAATTCACCGACCAGGGGATAGATGCCGTCCTGGCTGATCCGCAAATGGGTCGGTTTCAGTCCAACGATGCCGCACAATGCCGCCGGCAGGCGCACGGAGCCGCCCGTGTCGGTTCCCATCGCACCCGCTCCGAGTCCGGCTGCGACAGCGCAACCCGAGCCACTGCTCGATCCGCCGCATACTTTCGTGGCGTCCCATGGGTTCAGAGCCGTACCGAAATGCGGATTGATGCCGGTGGGACCGAAGGCAAACTCGTGCAGATTGGCCATGCCCAGAAAGATCGCGCCAGCCTCGCGCAGCGCCGCGACCGACGCCGCATCCACAGGGCTGACCTTCTCCCGAACCAGTTTCGAACCGCAGGTGCGCATCATCCCGGTGACGAGAAAAAGGTCCTTGATCGCAAGTGGCACGCCGTGCAGGGGCCCGAGGCTGTCGCCACGGGCCACGGCCGCTTCCGCAACCCGGGCGGCCTGCAGCGCCTGGTCCGGATAGACAGACACATAGGCATGAAACTGCGGATTCAGCCGGTCGATCCTGTCGAGATAGGCTTGGGTGATTTCAACGGGGCCAAGGCGCCTTGATCGAATGGCTTCTGCCATCGCAGCGGCGGACATCCAGGGGAAATCGCTCATTGCCGCCTACGATGCCGCCGTGGTCGGCACAGCGGCAATCAGCGTAATGGCTGCCAGGATCACATACAGCGCGTCCTTGATCGACGGGATGGCCTGCTTTTTCCGGTCGCTTGAGGTGATCGCGGCGATCAACTCGAGCACGAAGAAGATCACGCCGAGGAAGAACATCGGCCAGATCGTCCTCCACCATTCGGCATCTTCAGGTGTCTCGACATTTTGGGCG
The DNA here is from genome assembly GCA_026709535.1 of Rhodospirillaceae bacterium. Lineage (GTDB taxonomy): Bacteria > Pseudomonadota > Alphaproteobacteria > Bin65 > Bin65 > Bin65. Next base: position 10,317 of record JAPOST010000184.1, on the reverse strand, counting down.
GCCCGCCAGATCAGGAGCAGGACCGGTAGCAGCGTGAGGTACAGATATGCAATCAGGAAACGGACCCGCGTCAGCTTGCGGTCCAGTAGCCAAAACACCAGGAAAAACGCGATCAGGTGGATCATATCCCACAGGAAGGCTTCGTACTCTGCCCCAGCCTTCAATTCGTGAAGGTTCAGGAAGCCGAGGATGAGCAAAAAGACCATGAGGTCGCACAGTAGCCATTCCCGGAACGTCTCGCCGCCGTTCTTGGCGCTCCAGGTCCGTGTTGCCTTGTCGAACAGCATGACGACGGCCACGGCCAGCGACACAGGGTACAGCACCTGCTGCATCAGGACGAATTGAAGATCAGGCGTCAGGTAGATCCACGTCAACAACAGGATGGCGATGACGAGCAGCACCAGACCGAGCAGACGCGCCGACGACGGCGTTTCAACCGCGACCGGCACGGCGACCTCGGCATCTTCTTCTGCCAGGTCCTTTGCCAGCCGGGGATTCGACCGGATCATCAGTGCCGCCAGAAAGATCAGTACAGCCGCGCCGGCGACGACCAGCATGATGGTGAAATAGGTCCACGCGTCCGGATCGACGCGCCAACTGCCGCCAGCAGCAAGGCCGCTGCTTCCATCAAGCGGCGGAAACTGCCACAACAACGCCAGTACAACCACAACCAGCAGAATGACCGCCAGAACAATCTGCGGCCAGCGAATGTTGAGAGACCGCGTTCCGGCGGAAGTGGCCATGCGGATACGGCCAGCGAGCAGAAAGACTGCAAATGCCAGCACACCGACGACGGCGATGCCGATCATGACTTCAAGAAAGGCTGCAGACCTGTTGTCCATGAATCCCGGAAGACGGTTGTTGGCAAGTAAGCGCCCGGACCAGCGGGCCGCCGAAAGTTAGCGGTTTCCGTCGCGATTGCCAAATGGCTTGGACTCAACCGGCGCAATCTGGTTTTCTGCTGACCGGCCCCGGATGGGCCCTGTGGGAGTGATCATGACCGTTGATACCTCGACGCATGTCTATGACGAGCGCACTTACGGCGCGTCTGATATCGGCTTTGGCGACAAGCCGGGCATCATCGTCGTAGATTTCCAGACCGGATTTACCGATTCGCAATACCCGCTCGGCGGGGCGCCTCTGATTCATCGCGCGGTACGCAATACGGCGCGATTGCTGGATGTTGCGCGGCCTGCAGACGTCCCGGTCGCCACATGCTATACCGCTTATTCCGGGACCGGGCGAGATACTCCCTATTGGAAGATCAGGGCGGTGACGGAGGAGTTGGTTCATGGTCATCCGTCAACGGAAATCGACCCTCGTATCCACGATGCCGGTTATGACGTTGCGTTCTGCAAATCCGGGGCTTCGATATTTTTTCAGACTCCGCTCGTCTCATTCTTCTCCAGAGAGCGGGTTGACACTGTCATCGTGACCGGGTGTGTCACCAGCGGGTGCATTCGCGCCTCCGTCATCGACAGTTTTCAGTGGGGGTATCGCACGATCGTGCCGGAAGATTGCGTCGGCGACCAGCACGAACGCCCGCACCGGGACAACCTGCGCGATATCGAGAGGCGTTATGCGGACGTAACCGATTGTCAGTCCGTGATCGACTGGCTGGAACACTGGCGCGGCCGAAACCGGCACTAACCGTCCAACCGCAAGAGAGAATCGATGACCAGTTCCGAAAATGATCTGACAAGCTGGTTTGACAGCAAGCTTGACGATCTCCAGAAGCAGATCGACAAGCTTGGAAAGGGCGACGCAGCTGGAGCCGCAGAACCTGATGCAACGGCCGTACAGACGACGTCAGCCCCAGCAGTCCGGACCTCGACCCGGCCGGGCCGCGGCACGCCAACCTCGGAGGTCGGTCGCAACGGCAGCGCTGTGGCCGACGACGTTCACGAAGCCAGAAACGCCGCATCGGCGCTGGCTGCGCATCGTCGCCCCGCCCCGACGGCGACGCCCCGACGGCGTCTTGACTTGGGAGGCGGCTACCAGCTTGGTGTCGATGTGGGCGGCACCTTCACCGATCTGTTGCTGATCGAAGAGGCGACGGGACAGACCTTCACGGCCAAGGTGCCGTCGACGCCCGACGATTCTTCGCGCGGTGTCTTGAATGGAATCGAGCGCATTTGCGCGATCGCCGGAATTGAACCGTCGGCCATCGGATCGGTAATGCACGGCACCACGGTCGCCACCAACACCGTGCTCACAGGGAGCGGCGCGCGCGTCGGTCTGGTGACCACCAAGGGCTACAAGCAAACCCTCCAGATCGCCCGGTCCTATGTGCCCGGCGGCCTGGGGGGCTGGGTGATCTTCAACAAGACCGATCCGCTCGCGCCGCTGGAACTGACGCTTGAAGCCGACGAGCGCATGGGTGCAAGGGGCGAGATTGTCGATCCGCTGAACGAAGAGACATTGCGGCGCGACCTGCGGAAGCTGCAGGGGGAAGGCATCGAGGCGATGACCGTCTCGCTCCTGAACGCCTATACCAACGGGGCCACCGAACAAAGGGTCCGGAGGGTCATCGAAGAGATGCTGCCGGGCATACCGGTATCCATCTCCTCCGAAGTCGTCCCGGAGATGTATGAGTACGAACGGACGGAAACAACGGTTGTAAATTCCTATATCCGGCCGGTCGTCTCGAAATATATCGAAAACCTGAAGTCCGAGCTGGATCGCCGAATGAATGGCGTCCAGCTTCACATCCTCCGCTCTGACGGCGGTCTGGCGAGCGCCGAGGCAGCCAAGGCCACGCCTGTCAACCTGCTGATGAGCGGACCGGCCGGTGGTGTGTCCGGCGCCATCTGGATGGCCAAGCAAGCCGGCTTTGACCAACTGCTGACCTTCGATATGGGCGGTACCTCGACGGATGTGGCGCTGATCCAGGACGGCGTGGCGCAGACGCGACGCGAGACCCGTGTGGCCGATGTCACCGTGCGGGCGTCCTCCGTCGATGTTCGCACCGTAGGCGCTGGCGGCGGCTCCATTGCCTATGTGCCGGAATTGACAAGGGCCCTGCGCGTCGGTCCCCAGAGCGCCGGTGCCGAACCGGGCCCGGCGGCGTACGGCAAGGGAGGCGGCGAGCCGACCGTCACGGATGCAAACGTCGTCTTGGGTTATCTGCCCGCCAATGCTCGCCTGGGCGGCGACATGAAGCTGGATGTCGAAGCCGCCGAAGCGGCGGTGTCCAGGATCGCCAAGGCAATGGATCTGCCTGTAAAGGCCACCGCTGAAGGAATCATCAACATCGTCAACGAGAACATGTTCGGCGCCCTGAGGCTGGTGTCAGTTGAGAAGGGCTTTGACCCGCGTGACTTTGCCTTGATTGGCTTTGGCGGCGCCGGGCCCCTGCACGCCAACGCACTGGGCAAGCTGATGAACTCCTGGCCGGTGATCATTCCGCCAGGTCCGGGCGTGCTGTGCGCCTATGGAGACGCGACAACCCGGGTGCGGGACGAGGCTTCGCGAACATTCGTACGCCGTTTCGATGAAACGTCAGATGCCGAGGTGGCCGATGAGCTGGAGGGCCTGATGCGACAGGCGGCGGAGGCTTTGAATGCAGAGGGCGTGCCGCGCAACGAGCAGACGACGCTGTATCAGATCGACCTGCGCTATCACGGTCAAGGCATGCAGCTGACTGTCGACATCACACCGGAAGAATTTGCGCAAGGCGGCCTCCGGGAAGTCTCGCGCCGTTTCGATGCGATGCACGAACAGCTTTTCACCTTCAGGCTTGATGCCATGCACGAAAGCTACAACCTTCGCGCCCTGGTCCAGGGCCGGGAGAGTTCGGCGAAAGCGCACCAGCTTGACCACGGCACTGGCGATCCTTCGGGTGCAGCCTACGAGCAGACTGGAGTGTATGTCGACGGCCGGGAGCATACGGCGAAGATTTTTGACCGCCTGTCCTTGAAGGCCGGCGATCGGATCACCGGCCCTGCTGTCGTTACCGAGATGGACTCCACCACCATGATTCTCAACGATCACATCGGCAAAGTGGATGAAGTGGGCAACATCCTCATCACGCCGGCCAGCCATTAGGGGAGGGGCAGCGCAATGCCAGCACGCGTCATCCAGAGCAATCCGACGCCCTTCAAGAAGGTCGATCTGGACCTCATCACCCTCGATATCATTGAGAACGCCATGCGCAACGCGAGGACGGAAATGGACGCGGTCCTGTTCCGAACCGCCATGTCGCCGGGCATTCGCGAACAACACGACGCGTTCCCGATGATCGCGAATGCTGATGGCAAGATGGTGGTTGGCCAGTTCGGTTCGTTCTTCCATGGATTCCAGCAGGGCTATGATGGCGACATTGAGGAAGGTGACATCTTCCTCACCAACGATCCCTATTTTTGCAACGGCGCCATCAGTCACCTGAACGACTGGCTGACCATGATGCCGATCTATATCGACGGCCGGATCGTCGCCTGGGCCGCCATGTTCGGACACATGACGGATATTGGCGGCAAGGTGCCGGGCAGTTTGCCTACCGATGCTGCGCAGATATTCGAGGAAGGAATCCAGATCCCGCCGACAAAGATCTACAGGAACGGTGAGCTGAACGAGGAGATCCTGGAACTCATCCTGCGCAACTGCCGCCTGCCGGACTGGAATCGGTCGGATTTCAACGCCATCGTGGCGGCGCTGCGTCTTGCAGAGCGGCGTGTCGTCGAGATGGCGGACCGATTCGGCGTCGATGTTCTGCACAACGCGATGCAGGAAATGCTCGACCGCAACAAGCGGGCAATGCAGGAAATCCTGCAGATGGTGATCCCGGAAGCGCCGCAGTATTTCGAGGACTTCATCGACGACGACGGCTTGGGCATGGGGCCGTACAAGATCGCCTGTACGATGTGGCGCGAGGGGAAGCGGGTCATTTTCGATTTTGAAGGAACTGACCCGCAATCCATCAGTTCGGTGAACTTTCTCCTCAACGAGGAGATGTTCAAGATGTTCCTGGGCTCCTTCTTCATCAACATTTTCGATCCGCAGATCCTGTTCAACGATGGCTTCTACGACCTTGTTGACGTCCGAATCCCGCGCGGAACAATCCTGAAACCGATCCGTCCGGCGGCGCTGAGTTCGCGGACACACATGCTGGCGCGGATTTTTGACATCATGTCGGGCCTGCTCGGTCAGGGATCGCCGGATGCCTTGTGTGCGGCCGGTTTCTCGGACAGCCCGCATTTCATGTATTCGGGTTACGACAAGGAGGGCGAGTGGTATCAACTCTACCAGATCGGCTTCGGCGGCGTGCCGGGCCGGCCGGCGGGCGACGGACCTGACGGCCATTCGCTGTGGCCCAGCTTCACCAACGTGCCCAATGAGTTCCTGGAAGCTTATTTTCCGCTTAGGATCGTCCGGTACGAGACGATCGCCGACAGCGGCGGCCCGGGCCTGCATCGTGGCGGCAACGGCCTCTCCATGGGCTATCAGTTCCTGGAACCTGGAGAAATTTCCATCCATGACGACCGCTGGCTTACCCATCCATGGGGCGTCAACGGTGGTCAGCCCGGCCGGCGCAGCAACAAGTTGATGATCCGGCGCGACGGTACGCAAGAGTGGATGGAAAGCAAGTGCGACCGCATCAAAGTCGAAGCGGGCGACACGCTTTACTTCAACACTTGGGGCGGCGGCGGCTGGGGTGATCCGTTGAAGCGCGATGCCGAAAGGGTGGCGCTGGACACAAAACGCGGTCTGGTGACCATGGACGGGGCCAAACGCTATGGTGTGGTGCTGAACGAAGACCTGTCCGTTGACGAACGGGCGACCACGGGTCTGCGCGACCGCATGGCGACCAACCGCGGTGAGGTGAAGCTGTTTGATACCGGCGGCACCATGGAAGATCTCAAGGCCCGTTGTATGGCAGACACCCATCTGGAGCCACCCAAACAACCGATCTTTCAGAAGTGGATGCAAGTCCGGCAGCCAATGAAACAGGCGGCAGAGTAGGGTTCCGGCTTCTCCGGAACGCTCCCGGCGCAAAGGGATGGGCGCACCGTCTTCCGTCGTTCCGCTCCGGGCGGTGGCCTCAGTTGACACGGCAGAGGCTGGGTTGGGGATTTTGGTATCGATGCTCTGATGACGGATTGTGCCGCGCGTGACGAAGGACGGCGTCCTCCGGTGCCGGCCGCGCTCAACCATGCCGTCAAGCACGCGGGCGTAGCCGGTCCGGGTCATCACGGCGCGCCACAGCCTGCCGGCCGCGCAGGTGCGGCAGAAGGCCTCGCCGACAAGCATGTAGCCTTTGTCTCCCCCTCAAGACCGCGGACACCCTCTGGGACTTCCTCAGGGTGCGTGTCGCGAGCCTCCTTGACCTGATCCTTCAGCACCAGCAGCAGCGTCTCCCCGGTGATCGGGCACAGATTGTCCAGCCTGGGGGCTGCCTGCTCCAGGTCCGGCCCGGACGAGAGGTGCCGACGTGGATTTCGTCCGGTTGGCCACCCGAACGCACGCCTGCGATCGCGTGGGTGTTCCCGGTGCGGGATCTTCGCATTTTCGGCCTTGATCGAAGACGTTGCGATCATCATGCAACGGTTTCGTTGCTTGACATCCCGTTAGCATCTATTTTCGCGATACCGGAGACCACCTTCAGGAGACGCTCCCGTGCGAACGTATTTTTCCTTCGCTGGTCGAACCCCTACGCTGGCTGTGACCTTTGCCGCCACGGCGGTGTTCCTGATCTTGGTGTTCCCGAATATTCCGATCGACGGCCAGTCGCTCGACTCGAGATCGGGCTACACGTACGATGAGGCCCTGGCATCGCTGGAACAGTACGGGCCGGAAGGAAGGACTACGTACATTTGGTCGAGCGCCCTGCTGGACACGCTGTTCCCGATCGCATATGTGACGTTCTTCGCCGGTCTGATCTACCGCTTCCGACTGACCGAGGGAACTTGGTGGCTGGCGTTCATTCCGGTTGTCGCGGGACTCTGCGATCTGGCAGAGAACGCTCAGATCATGGCCATGTTGGTTCAGTATCCAGATATAGGCGCCACGCAGGTGGCCTGGGCGTCGGCTTTCACGGCGGCGAAGGGCTGGATTGGTACAATCTACCAGATACTTGGAGCAGGGCTGTTGCTGGTGGCGATTGCCCGTAGTGTCGTTCGCGCCCTCCGTCGTCGAAGACGCGGCACATGATTGCCGGACTTCGCAGCCTGTCGGGTGAGCTGTGCAGGTTGCCGGCCGGACCGCACCTCTCTGCGAGAACCGTTCTCGCTGCTTTCATTCGTCGAAGCAGATGCACAGACGCCTTGCCACCAGAAGGCAAGCGGCCGCATGGGTTGCGGGGCAGTCGAGCAGTGATTGCTGCCTGTCTTCCAGGCCGCCGTACCTGGGTACCCTCCGGGCGCATCGGGTGACGCCGTCGAATTCCGGCGAACCGGCTGAAGTCGGAGGCAGCGGAGACCCGGGTGCGGCCATGCTTCACCGCGATTACCGCGTGTCGGGCTTCGGCAACAGCGACCCCATGGCACCCGCTTTGCGGCATGACTGCTCGAAAGTCGTGAGGTGATCGGGGCCCGGACCCGAGACCGAAAATTCGTGTCTTCGGCCGTTGGGCAGGCGACGAGAAGAAGGCAAGCGCGTTTTCCAGGTCCAAGGGCGGATCTGATATCTAGCGATACGAACGTATCCAGACAGAACGAGGATTGAAAGAGCGGGCGGTCGGCGCGGGTTCCGTGGTCCGATCGCGTGGTCGACTTGCGCCATACGTTTCTGTTTGAGCTTGGGAATTGCTGATGAAGTCATTGAGCAGGCCGTCGCGCCGACTAGAGAAGTCTTGACGAAGGTGTTGAAAGCCGGGCTGGCATACTTGGCCTGATGCAGGATGCATTTGTCGCCGGACGCCGAACACAATGAAAAATCAATTTGACTGATTTTCGTACTGCACGTACGCTTGACTTTCAGGCGGCAGCAAAAGATCCAGTTTGGGCGCAGGCGCCAGCCGACTCTCCCAACCGGGTTTCCTGTCGAGAATCTAGGGGAGATTATCATGCCGAGAATGATGACCAAGGGGGTGCGCCTGGCAGCCGGCGCTGCATTGATCGCCAGCGCCATGGCGGTCACCGCCGCACACGCACAGGACCTGAAGCCCCAGACGTTCAATGCCGTCGGCACCTGGGGCAATCTGAACAACTTCAAGAAACATGAAGGCCCGTTCTGGCGCGATGTCATACCGAAGGCATCGGGCGGCAAGATCACGGCCAAGATCCAGCCGATTACCGAGGTCGGCCTGAAAGGTTTTGAGATGACCCGGCTCCTGAAGCTGGGCGTATTCGATATGGCGTTTGGCGTCATCGGCTATGTGGCCGGCGAAGATCCGGTCTTCGAGGGGCCGGACCTGTCGGCTGTCGCCCAGGACATCGGCACGGCGCGCGCCATCGTGAATGCCTACCGTCCGATCATGGAGAAGGCGTTCGAGGAAGTTTTCGAAGCCAAGCTCATGGTCCTCTACCCGTTTCCGAGCCAGATGTTCTGGTGTAATGCCGAAATCAGGAAAATCGAAGACCTGAAGGGCAAGAAGATCCGCGTCTACAGCGCCACCTTGGGCGACTTCGTGGAAGGCGTCGGCGGCATCTCCACCACCATCGCGTTCGGGGAAGTGGTGCAGGCGCTGGAAAAGAAGCTCGCCGACTGCGGCATCACCGGCACGACGCCGGCCTACAATGCCAAATGGCACCAGGTTGCGACGCATGCCTATGCCATGCGGGTGGGCTGGGGCATCTCCTTCGGCGCCTTCAACCTGAAGCGCTGGAACAAGCTCGACGCCGCCACCAAGGCTTTCTTCACCGCGCAATTCCGGATGCTGGAAGACCGCATGTGGAAGATGACGGGCGCCGAAGATGCCATGGGCCTGTCCTGCAATACCGGCGGCGAGTGTACGATGGGCAAGCCGGGCGGGATGAAACTCGTGATACCGAGCAAGGCCGATCTCGCCAAGCGGACCGAAATCCTGCAGAGTCATGTGCTGAAGCGCTGGGGTGAACGCTGCCTGAAGAAGAGGCCGAATTGCGTGAAGGACTGGAACGCCACGATCGGCAAGGCCCTCAATATCACCATCGCCAGCCAGGCACGCTGATCGCAATCGGGTAACCGGCGCCGGCACTCCCACAGCCGCCGGCCCGTTTCCCGGCGTGCCCGGAAGGCCTTGTCTTCTGTCGCCTCACCCGGCAGCGGTCTGGACCCCGTGCCCGGCGACCGTGTCCCGGGCGCAGGGATTGTCCGGCTGCTGATCTGGATTTCCCGGTCTGCCATCTGGATCGGGGGCGCCGGAATTCTGTTCTCGGCTGGGCTTGTGACCGTCGAAATCACGGTCCGCAAGTTTTTCAGCATGAGCCTCGGCGGCGCAGATGAAGTTTCGGGCTACATCTTCGCGGTCAGCACCATGTGGGCGCTGCCGTTCGCGCTGCTGAACCGCGCGAATGTCCGCGTCGATGTCGTTTACTTGCGGCTGCCGGTCTGGCTGCGATCTTTCCTGGACGTTTTCGGCCTAGTCCTCCTCGTCGGCTTTGTCGCTGTCGTGTTCTGGCACTCGGTGAACCTGTTCCTGGAGAACCGGGCCAACGACACCCGGTCGATCACGCCGCTTCAGGCCAAGGTGTGGATCTGGCAAGGTCTGTGGATCCTCGGCATGGCCCTGTTCTTGCTGACCGGCGCGATCCTGTTCGTACTTGCCATCGCCGCTCTGGTCGTGTGGCGGCACGACCGCGTCACTGGCCTGATCGGCAGCCGCAGCAGCGCGGAAGAGATCGCCAGCGAGACCGCTTTTCTGGATGAGAGCGGCAACGGGGCCCGCTCCGACGGTCGCAGGGGCGAGTGACATGGCAACAAACACCCTTTTCCTGCTGCTTGTCCTGTTGGCCACCAGCGTGCCGGTCGCCGCCGCGATCGGCGTGCTCGCGATCTTCGTCGGCGAGGTCTATTCGCCCATGCCGCTGGTCCGGGCGATCGCCGAAAATCTTTGGCAGACTGGCCGCGAGTTCATCCTGATCGCCATCCCGATGTTCATCCTGCTGGGTGAAATTCTGCTGCGCTCCGGCATTGCCCAGCGCATGTACGATGCGCTGGCGAAGTGGCTGTCGTGGTTGCCCGGCGGGTTGATGCATTCCAATATCGGTGCGTGCGCGCTGTTCTCCGCGACATCCGGCTCCAGCGTGGCTACGGCCGCAACCGTGAGCACTGTGGCGCTGCCGGAGGTCGACAGACGCGGCTACAACGAACGTCTCTTCCTGGGTACGCTGGCGGCCGGTGGCACGCTCGGTATTCTCATTCCGCCGTCGATCAACCTGATTGTCTACGGACTGTTGA
>JAPOST010000015.1 GCA_026709535.1 Rhodospirillaceae bacterium | reverse complement strand
CAACTTGCCTCGGCCTTCAAACCCGTACAGCGAAGCCGGCTCCGATGTGAGCTTCCTAATCACTTCCGGCACGGACATTCGCTCACCCAGTGAGCGGTCCCGCGTCCAATAGGCCAGGGTCGTGGTTGTGGCGCTGGCATCGCAAATGACCGAGCTGTGCGCCCCGGCGTCGCCCAGACCGAGGATGGAGCCTTCATAGCGCATCATTTCCAGCATCGGCTCAAGCGAATAATCCGCGTAATTGCCGCTGGCGAGCAGCAGCACGCCACGGCCCTCATTGCGCATCAGCGCATCAAATATGTAGCTGGCGGTGGATTGTCCAGCCCGCTGCGCGGATGGGCCAACCGAATCGGATGACGGCGGTTCGTAGTCCATGCGCTCGGCCATGGCAAACAGCCGGGAATACAAACGACCGAAGCCACCGGGGTTCCCCTCCGCTTCCGCAACTATCCTTTCCCGCCGATTCAGCAGTTCCGCAAGCCGCTTCGTGATGGGCAGATCGGCGATTTCCCGATAGCTCGGGCATCTGGAAAAGGGATGAACCACGGCTTCCCAAGTGATGATGGCGCCGGTGGGGCGGCCCAGGACCTGCGGAAACACCTTGATGCCCTCCGCTGCCGCCTGTCGGGTCCGCGCCAGCAGCCCACGCCAGCCGTGCGGGTCTTCGTTGGTCTGCTTGAGCGAATAGGTCAGGGTGCAGCCAGTGGCCCGCGCAACTTCTATGGCCATGGCGATTTCCTCGTCCGCCAGCGGATACTGGTTGAACTCCGGCGCGATTTGCAGAATGCGTCCGTGTGCGGCCACCGCCTCGCCCAGTGCCCGGTACTCATCGAGATTGGCATGCTGGCTGGGCGCTGGAATGCCAGACGTGGTTTTTTGCCCGTGCAACCTGGTGGAACCGAGACCGACCGCACCGGCTGCCAACGCCTCATCCGTGATGCGCGCCATGGCCTCTATGTCGTCCGCCGTGGCCATCCCGCCAGGGATGGCGCGCTCGCCCATGACGAATACCCGCAAACAGGAATGCGGGATCAGGCTGGCCACGTTCATGTCGAAACGACGGCCGCGCAATACCTCCAGATACTCCGGGAACGACTCCCAGGTCCATGGCAGACCCGCGTTCAACTGTTCCGCTGGAATGTCCTCGACGCCTTCCATCAAGGCCACCACGAATTCCCGATGCTCCGGCTTGCAAGGCGCAAAGCCCACACCGCAGTTGCCCATTACCGTGGTGGTGATGCCATGTCCCGAGTTGGGTTTAAGCTGCTGCTCCCAAGTGACATTGCCATCCAGATGCGAGTGTACGTCGATGAAGCCGGGAGTGACCAACAACCCTCGGGCATCGAGTTCCGCTCTGCTCGGCGCACCTTGCAGATTGCCAATGGCAGCGATCATGCCATCCACGACCGCCAAATCAGACACCTGCCCGTCAGCGCCGCTGCCGTCGAAAACCTGTCCTTGCGTTATCACCAGATCGTACATGGGGGCTCCCCGATTAAGGCTGAGTTCGGCTGGTTGGCTTGCCCAATAACTGATCCGAGATGATTCCCGGTTGAATCTCCGATCGGTTTCATGGCGGTTGGATCTGAACTTGGAGCGGAGCACTGGCGTCCAGATGGACGTCACGCTGGGGAAAGGCAACGACGATGCCATGCGCCTCGAACAGATCGGCGATGCGCAGGCGGATTTCGCTGCGCACCTCGAACAAGGGTTTGCCGTCGGTTAGATCGCACCAAAGGTAGGCATCGAACACCAGCGCACTGTCGCCGAAATCCTCGAAAACCACGCTGGGGGCGGGCTCCGGCTTGACCTCGGGCTGATCCCTGACGGCTTGGAGCAGGAGGTCCGAGACCTGCCGAATAGGCGACCCGTAGGCGACTCCGACCCGCACCGTGCTGCGGATCGCCCGGTCAACGAGCGTCCAGTTGACCACCGTGCGCTCAAGCAGCTGGCTGTTCGGCACCATGAGATGCACCCCGTCGATCCGGCGAATGCGGGTGGAGCGGTTGCCGATGCGCTCCACGGTGCCC
>JAPOST010000158.1 GCA_026709535.1 Rhodospirillaceae bacterium | reverse complement strand
CTCCGATCATCCAGGCCAGCGGAAGATCACCTTGATCGAAAAGCCAACCGCCCGCAGCGCCGATCACGAGCGTCAGGATCAATCGCACAAACCTTGCGCGCAGGGTCAGGGTCGTCACGGGCGTATTCTGCGCCGTTGGATCCGATGCGGGCCGGGCCGATCCGGTCACGACAGGAACTGTTCGCGCAGGATCCGCTCTTCGAGATTGTGTTCGGGGTCGAACAGCAGCGACAACATCATGTCGGTTGTCTGCCGAACCTTTACAGTCGCCACCTTGCGCACCTCGGTCGAGTCGGCCACCGCGCTGACGGGTCGTTTTAATGGCTCCAAGACCTCAAAGGTCACGGCCGCGGCATCCGGCAGCAGCGCGCCGCGCCAACGCCGCGGCCGGAACGCACTGATGGGAGTGAGCGCAAGAAGCCTGGCCCCGATGGGAATGATGGGCCCTTGGGCTGACAGGTTGTAGGCGGTGCTGCCTGCCGGCGTCGCGACCAGGACGCCATCGCAGGACAAGTTGGCCAGCCGCTCCACGCCGTCGATCAGAATGCGCAGCTTTGCGGTCTGCCGAGTTTCGCGCAGCAACGAGACTTCGTTGATGGCCACGGCCTCCACCATCTCGCCATCGACGGTCCAGGCCTCCATCATCAAGGGATGGATGTCGACGCGTTCGGCCGCTGCCAGACGCTTGTCCAGGGAGTCGGGGTCATACTCGTTCATCAGGAACCCGATACTGCCCCGATTCATACCATAGACGCTCACATCCCGATGCAGCGTTGTGCGCAAGGTTTCCAGCATGAGGCCGTCGCCGCCCAATGCGACGATCCGATCCGCATCGTCGACCACGCTTCCTGGATACCGGGCAGTCAAATCGGCCATGGCGTCCCGAGCGTCAGGGGTGTCGGCGGCAACAATCGAGAAGGGCAGTCCGATCATCAACGAGGCATTTCAGGTTTGGAAGAAGCCGATTTTACGCCCACAACTAGGACGAAAGCCAGGAGCATGATCAGGTTGCCGTCCACCGTCAAACAGACCGAGCACATTTAAGGCCGTCTGCTGTCGCACGTCTGCAGAAACGGCAGAAGTTCATCGTAGCAGCGACCATATTCCAGCCAAAGTGAAAAAGCAGGACATTATACCCCAAATCCACAGTGGCGATGGAAGAGGCATCGGTGGCGATCCGTAAAGATCAAGTTCAGCGTCAGACATCTGCAACGGTACGTGATCGACTTCTCGGGCCGTCACAACTTCAGAACACCGAACACGCCTGATCAGATGACCGGGTTAGTGTGCGCCACGACAGGGGAGCAGTTCACCTGCAAGGCGCTGATCGCCGATAACAGGCTCGAATCAGGAACACAGTCAGGCTTCAGGCAATACCGATTACTGCCAGCAGGCCGCATGGGCTGTTCGAAGAAGAACAGCAGGTCGCTTGTTGTGCCCAGCGCCTTTGGCCGTTACCTACGAGCCTCTTGGAGAATTGCCAGCCTGAGTGATAGCGGCCTCATTTTTCGGATCGGTTGGGCCGCCGGAGGACTTTTTGGGGAGCGTCTTTCGGTCAGCAGCGGGACCAGGCGTTGCCTGCGCGGGGTCTTTGGCGCGTTTTGAGACGCGCGTTTTGCTGCCGCGCCCGTTGGGGGGCACAGCGCGGGATCGGTTGACCTGGTCGGCCGTGAGTGCGCGCAGACCGACCATCAGATGGCCGGCGACTTTCGTGGGGCCCCGCAACCGGACATGACGGGCGCCGAACGCGTCCTTGAGCCTGGCATTGGTCCTCTCGACGACAGGGCGGATGCGGTATCGGAGGGTTCGGGCGTCGGGATGGGCCGAGCCCGGGCCTTGCGGTTCAGGGCTTGCCTGAGGGCCTTGTCGCGGCGGGGGTTGGTGGCGATGATCGGGACGTTGGCTGACCGTGTGTATCTCGCGCGCATCACAGGCACCGTCCATGAGGTCGTAGAGGTTCGCGACCCGGGAGTCGTGCAGGGAAGCCGAGGTGAGGGTGGCACTGAGCGGGATCCCGCAGTCTGCCTCGCCAGGTCTCCCGGATG
>JAPOST010000164.1 GCA_026709535.1 Rhodospirillaceae bacterium | reverse complement strand
GAAACCGGGAATCTCCCGGCCTTTCGGGACTTGGCCCGCAGCCAGATTCAACGGCCGGAAAGCTCCATGACGTGATCGTCGAGATCCTCGGGAACAAGGTGTCCAGGCGGCGCCTGTCCCGCCCGTTGCCGGAGGAGAACGGGCACGGCGACCCGGTGCCGGCGATGGAAGCCGCGGCCGGCCCATGCGCCCGAACGGGAGTGCTTCCATGATTCGGACCCCGAAAGCGCGTCAACCGGGGCGGATGGCGGCGGGCTGCCCAAGGCAAGGCACTCGGGAGTGAGCGAAATGGCGCGCGTCCCGCCCCAAAACCGGTTGCGCCGTCCGGAAAATCGGGATCCGTGCGTCGGCTGTCAGCGGAGGGGCGAACCGGCGCGTTCCCTGCATCAAGATGGTCATTGGGGGTCCGGGGATTGAATCCGGATGTTTGCCAATCGTTTGCCGTCGCGGCAGGGCATCGGCGTTCCGCGGAAGAAAGACGCGCACAACTCATTGAATTGATGAGAGATATTTGGTTGCGGGGGCTCGCAACCACCGAGACCGACATTTGATCGAATTCCCGGTCTGATAGGTTGCAACCCTTTGAAATACCTAAGTTTCGGAACGGAAGATACACGCTGGCACCTAGGAGAGAATCAACCTGACCTCAGCGCTACTTCCCCAGTCTACGAACGTGCCAGCGTTTCGTGCCTCCCATATGAGGGCTCCTTCAACTCCTTCACTCCGGCCTTGCAAATAGTACATAAATGGATCATATTTCTATCATAAAACATTTATGGATTTATCATGGCTGAACAAGCATGTCCGGCAACCTCGTTTGACCGGAAGGGACTCTCCGGCCCGGCGTTGCGCACCTTCTTTCGCATCGCAGCTCTCTGGAACCTCTCGGTCGAGGAACAGATGACCTTGCTCGGGCTGACTGCCCGATCGACCTTTTTCAAGTGGAAGAAGGATACGAACACCGTTCTGCCGAAGGATACGTTGGAGCGCATTTCCTACATTCTGGGAAGCTACAAGGCACTTCAGCTTCTGCTCCCCGACGAAAAGGCGGCCGACGAATGGGTGAGGCGTCCGAACGCGGCGCCGCTGTTCGCCGGTCGGTCGGCTCTCGACCGGATGCTCTCCGGCCAGGTGGCGGACCTCTTCGTCATACGGCAATACCTCGACGCACAGCGGGGTGGCTGGGCATGACGTTGCCGGTCGCGCGCATCGAATGGAAGCCGTGCTGGCGAATCATCCCCAGCCGGTTTCCGCCGGTTCAGCTCTTCGAGCGTGTGACCGATCCCGACGACCTTGAAGCGGTCTTCGAGTTGGACGCACTCACGAATCCCAGGCTTCGAAACGAGGCAGGCGATATTGACATCGTGCCGCCCGAAGATCGCATAAGTGGGCCCGGGACCACCGTCATCATGGCAGCCTTCACCCATCTGAACCCGAACGGCAGCCGGTTCTCGGATGGCACTTACGGCGTCTTCTATGCCGCGAACGATCTTGACACGGCCATTGCCGAGACAAAACACCATCGCGAGCAGTTCCTGAGCGCCACGGCCCAGGCTCGCATGGAACTGGACATGCGGGTCTATCAAGTCGATCTCGACGGGGATCTGCATGACCTGCGCGGCCAGAAGGCCGACCAACCGCTTATCTACCACAATGACAACTACGCCGCGGGCCAGCATCTGGCGAGAACACTGCGTGAGGCCGGGTCGAACGGGATTACCTATGACAGCGTCCGGCATACACCGGGCGAATGTGTCGCCGTATTCCGGCCTCCCCTTCTCTCCAACGCCCGCCAGGAGCGGCACCTCTGCTACGTATGGAACGGCAAGAAGGTTGAAACCGTCTATGAGAAACGCGAAATCGGCGAAGATGGCCAGTTTTGATCTCGCTGCGAGGTGTTTGCCAACGCGCAGTTGCAACGCGTTGGCTCGGAGCCGTAGACCCGAGAAATACCGGGAGGAGGGAATCGATAAAGAGAGAAGGCATGGACGTGTTTAAAGAAACGAAACGAGCCTTGCGGCAGCTCGAAGGAACAACCAGCATTCCGGTAACGATTTCCTGTGACGGGGATGGTTACTTCGACCGAGAGTGCCCGTCAGAGGAATGCAAATTTCAATTCAAGGTCCTCATGGGGGACTGGAAGGCCAAAGTCCGCGATGAAGAAGTGTTCTGTCCCTTTTGCGGACATACGGCGGATTCCACCGAATGGAATACCGAAGAACAAATCGAGCAACTAAAGCAAGCGGCAATCGAACATTTGCGATCGAGTATGGGCAACGCTCTCAGGCGTGACGCTGATCGCTGGAATCGTGACACGGCGGAAAGCGTGACCCGTCTGATCGTCGAGAACGGCCTCCAGAACGCGGTTACGGCTTTCCAACGCTGCGTCGAAGCCATGTTTTCCAACATTTCCTCAGCCCCAACCGCCAGACGGAACGCTTTTCAGAACCTCGCTGAGGGTAGCCGGCTTTGGCTGGCCGCGACGGGCAAGGCCTATAGAGACCATCTCTCGGAAGACGAGTTGAACCGACTGAACCGATCCTTCCAGCAACGCCATCTCCTTGCTCACACACAAGGCATCGTTGACCAGGACTATCAGCAAGAGCGGCGATACCCAATACCGTCTTGGCCAGAGGACCGTTGTTCGACAACCGACGGTCCGCGACACACTCGATCTGATCGATCGTCTAGTCACCGGCCTTAAGGCGGACTGCACATCCTTCGGTACATAGACGAGACGAAGTGGATATTTCCAACTACTCCGTTGTTTCAACGCTTCCGTCCTGTGCCGCCATCCGATCACAACCCATCTCAGATGGACACCCTGACGATGAACAACAGCAATGCCGATTGGGCTGCACGCAAATTCTACAACTCGACGCATTGGGGACAGTGATCAAACTTGCTGGAGAGATCCTTCCTCAAGGAGAACGAGCGGTCGAGACGTCTCGTTTGCACGGCACCGCTCTGTTAGCGGCGCAAAACCGCCGCCGTTCGCTGGCTTGGACCTGCGGCCGCTCATCTTCGCGGCAATTTACTCGAACGCGTCGGGCATTGCGTCAGCAGCCGCGGGGTGGGCGGCACGTTCCCGTCTCGGGATGCCCGGCCTGAGCACACTGGGATCGGCGAGCAGGGTATTGCGTCGGCGAAAGCGCCACAAGGCACAAGCTTATCGTTGTCTGCAAATTTGTTGGTGCCGGGGCTGTACATCGACAACGGGAAGTCCTAGAGACCCGGCATCTTGAGCAACTCGCCAGCCTGTACAGCAACTATGCTGTCCACGGCACTCCTGGTATCGAAGGAATTGGGTCCATGGCCGTCAAATCCGATATCGAAATTGCACGCGAAGCAATGTTGCAGCCGATCACCGACATCGGCGCCCGGCTGGACATTCCACCGGACCAGCTTCTCCAGTATGGTCCACACAAGGCCAAGCTGTCCTATGACTATATCAAGTCGGTGGAGAATCGGCCGGACGGCAAGCTGATCCTGGTCACGGCCATCACGCCTACACCGGCCGGCGAGGGAAAGACAACCACGACGGTAGGGCTGGGCGACGGCCTGAACAAGATCGGCAAGCGGGCGGCCGTGTGCTTACGCGAGCCTTCGCTCGGGCCATGTTTCGGCATGAAAGGCGGCGCGGCGGGCGGCGGGTACGCCCAAATCGTCCCCATGGAAGACATCAATCTCCACTTCACCGGGGATTTCCACGCCATCGGTATAGCGCACAACTTGCTGGCGGCGATGATCGACAATCACATCTACTGGGGCAACTGCAGGGGTCTCGACACGAGGCGCATCGCTTTCCGTCGCGTTGTCGACATGAATGACCGCGCATTGCGACAGATTACCAGTTCACTGGGCGGCGTCGCCAACGGGTTCCCCAGAGAGGACGGCTTCGATATCACTGTTGCTTCGGAGATCATGGCAATCTTTTGCCTTGCGACAGATCTGGACGATCTCGCTGCGCGGATCGGCAACATCGTTGTCGGCTATACGCGGGAAAGAAAGCCGGTCCGCGCGGAAGAGTTGAAGGCAGCACCGGCCATGGCGGTGTTGCTGAAAGACGCGCTGATGCCGAACATCGTGCAGACCTTGGAGAACAACCCGGCTTTTGTTCACGGCGGACCGTTTGCCAACATTGCGCATGGCTGCAACAGTGTGATAGCAACGACAACTGCCCTGAAGATGGCGGATTACGTGGTGACCGAGGCTGGATTTGGTGCGGATCTCGGCGCCGAGAAATTCTTCAACATCAAGTGCCGCCAGGCCGGACTGACGCCGGATGCCGTAGTGCTGGTTGCGACAGTGCGGGCGTTAAAGATGCACGGCGGCACAACCAAGGAAGGCTTGGATCGCGAAAACCTGGATGCCGTGAAAAAGGGCTGCTCCAACCTTGCGCGTCATATCGAAAACATCAAGAAATTCGGAATCCAGCCCGTCGTCGCCATCAACCAGTTCAGCGCGGATACGGAAGCCGAACTTGATGCCGTGTGCGAAACAGCAGCCAGCTTTGGCGCCAGGGCCATTGTCGCCTCGCATTGGGCCACCGGCGGCGGCGGCGCCATCGAACTCGCCGAAGAGATCGTGAATATCTGTGACAGAGGCGACAGCAACTTCCAGCCGCTCTATGCCAGGAACTTGTCGCTGTTCGGCAAAATCGAGATCGTGGCCAGGGAGATCTATCGTGCCAGCGGAGTCACTGCCGACAGCAAGGTCCATAACCAGTTGAATGACTGGGAGGATCAAGGCTATGGCGAATTCCCGGTTTGCATGGCCAAGACGCAGTACAGCTTCTCGACCGATCCGTCACTCAAGGGCGCGCCAGAGGACCACGTGGTCAATATTCGCGAGGTACGCCTTTCCGCCGGCGCGGGCTTCATCGTGGCAATCGCCGGCGACATCATGACGATGCCGGGCCTTCCACGGGCACCCGCCGCCGAGGCCATCCGCCTCGACAAAAACGGTCGGGTACAGGGATTGTTTTAGATCGAACGGGTCAGGCCATGATCGCAAATCGTCGAGTCGTCGAACGCCGTTGCCGTCCCCCCGACAGGCGAAGCCATCCCGGTTGTCAAATCGAGCCTGGGCCAGACGGGCGCCAAAATGCCTGCCGGAAGCCTGTCACTTGCACATCCCCTTGACGGCCTGCCATTCCTTGATACTCATTGCATTTCCCAGACCCTTGGCACGGGACTGAACGAATTTTGCACGCGCGCCGGTCGCCGGATGCGATGCAAAATAACGACCGACATTTTCGCCTTCATCGTCGGCTCGACGCGCGAATTTCTGGAATAACGCTTGAAGGCCGCGGCCGGAAATATTCGTGCGGTTCAGCATGTCCACAGCAATCTCGTCAGCTTCCCTTTCGGCATCACGACTGAACTTGCTGGCTGCCAGCTGTTCAGCGACGCCTGCAGCGATTCCGCCAAAGGATGAGGTATCGCCAATCAATGCTCCGATCACGAGGCTGAAACCCAGCGACTTCACCAACTGGTTCATGCCGTGGCGTCTGATCACATGACCCATTTCGTGCGCCAGTACGCCAGCGACAGCGTTTGCGTCTGGCGCATTGTCGATCAGGCCACGGAAGATCACGACATAGCCGCCGGGTGCAGCGAAGGCATTCTCCATGGGTGAATCGACGACTGTCACCCGAAAGCGGTATCGCGACGGCATGGCTGCCGCAAAGCGATTTACCAACCTTTCGATGGCGCGTTGACCTCCCTCATCAAGACATGCGTCGGACTTGGGGGCAATCAGGGTAATCGCTTGTCCCGTAACAGCTTCGCCAAGGCCCTCCTCCCAAGATAAAGGGATGATCGAAGCCACAGGAGTTGCCGCCAGCGGCAGGACAAACCAGAAGCCCAGCAGAATAGCGAATGTTGCACCGATCCACCCGGCACCCTGCAACCAGATGTTGCGGCCCCTGAGGTCTTGGCGACCAAGATGGCGCGATCTCGGGCGCAACTGATCAAGAAAGTCCGTGTTGGCGATCGTCAGACGTTGCGGTCCAGACCGTCGCTTGAGGCGGATCGGACGATCCGAATAAACTTCATCAACCAGTCGGATGTCTTCGAAACGCCACGTCTCCATGATCGCGCCATCATCGGAAACGATCCTGAGACCTTCGGTCTCCACACTTACCCGAACAGCATGACGTCGCGCCAATTTGCCATCGGTAAATGCTCCGTCCGTCGTGGGGTTCAAAGCGTTCATGGATCAGATCATGCCGACGCCAAGAAATTCCATCAGGCCTTCACCGTACCACGGCGCATCAATGGCGTTTTGCTCAATGGCTGCTGTTTGGATGTCGCCGTGAAATTCCACATGGCGCTCTATGAACCGGGCGACGCGAAGAACGACATAGGGATAGGCCAATCCCAGGGTGAACATCATCAGCAGGAAATTCGGAATTCGCAGGGCAAAGACCTCGCCGCCCGAAACCTCTGTCCTGAAGCGGACAGAATCATAGGACAGATTGCGGGCGATGTTGCGCACGAGTGCAGCCTTGTACCAGCATACCCCCAACTGATAGGCGATGATCGGAACGAGAAAAAGAGCGATTATCATGATCTGAAACTGGAAGAAAATCTGAGGCGAGGGAGGCCTGCTGCCCGTCGCCATCTGCTGAATGACCGGAAAGGCGACGACGAGAAAAATCCAGAGCGCCGAAGCAGAAGCAATGGCGGTAATGACCCACGCCAAGGCGTAAGAGCTCCACAACCCTCTGGAATCAAGGGTCGATTCGAACTTCTTGCTGCCAAACCAGGAGCGGCTGAGTCGATATTTGAATACTACCGAATCGGCCCAGGGTTTGGTCCAGAACAATGACATGACATTCAGGAGCCCCAATCCCAGCCCCAGGAACCCGTACGTCCACGCGGACCCTTCCATGCCACCCCTGATCCCGAACCAGGATGTGCGGCTGGCTCGATAGCGGTAGGCGGCAAACAGCGCCACATAATACAACAGGGCAGCGCCAAAGATGATTACCAACACAAAGATGTTCAGGATCAGCAACGTTTGGATCTGGGCCTCAGCAGGGGTGTCGCCGGGACTTGGCGTGACAGAGAAGAGCCACACATAAACGCCGATGATCGGGCCGTAGAAAAGAACCAGGGCGAAGAGGAAGCCGATGAACATCTCAAGACCCCGGCCGGTGTATTCCAGCCGTTCATCCAGCAGACTGGTATGGCGCCAGACATATTGCCGTATCCGGGTCTTGGCCCAGAAGCGATAGATGCCGAGCGTCAGGATCGTCAGCGCAAGGTTGACAAGGAAAATCAAGACGAGTTCGGCGCCGCGTCCGTCATGGTTCAACTTGTGGACCGGCACCGTAGACCGAGCCGAGCCGTCTTGATCTTGATCAGATGTCATCTTTCCTCAAGATATCACGACTGTCTGCTTGCACTATGACTTCAGACCTGATTTGACAAATCCCCGAGAGCACCACTGAACTGCCCATCCGGCGAAACCGGGTTGGGAGCAAGACACCTACCACGATCCTGCGAGGCCAGCATGTCATTCCACGCCATCCTGCTTGAAGAATCAGAAGGCAAAGTCACTGGGTCCGTTACTGAATTGCCGGATGACTGTCTGCCCGATGGTGACGTCACAGTGCGAGTCGACTATTCCAGCCTGAACTACAAGGATGGACTGATTCTGAAGGGGCTAGCGCGTCTGGTACGCACCTATCCGCATATTCCAGGGATTGATTTATCGGGAATCGTTCAGGCTTCCGAGTCCGCGGACTTCTCTCCGGGCGATCGGGTCCTCCTGACCGGATGGGGTCTGGGCGAGCGGCACTGGGGCGGATTCAGCCAGGTAGCACGTGTCAAATCCGGCTGGCTGGTAAATGCGCCTGAAGGCCTTTCCAACCGACAAGCAATGTCGATTGGAACCGCGGGCTTCACGGCCATGATCTCCGTGATGGCCCTGGAAGAAGCCGGACTGGAGAAAAGTGGTGGCCCGGTATTGGTCACAGGCGCTTCCGGTGGTGTCGGCAGTGTCGCTGTCGCCATTCTGGCCCATCTCGGCTACGATGTGACGGCCTCGACGGGCAAGGAGGGCGAACACGACTATCTGAGCGCCATGGGCGCCAGCAATGTTATGGGCCGCCTGGAATCCTCAGGTCGACCGTTGGACAAGGGCCAATGGGCTGGCTGCGTTGACACGGTCGGCGGCACGACACTGGTTTCAGCCCTCACCCAGATGCACCCGCATGCGTCGATTGCTGTATGTGGTAACGCTGGCGGCAACGACCTGAATGCCACCGTATTACCGCTGATCCTGCGCGGGGTGAACTTGCTTGGCATCGATTCAGTAATGTATCCGACCGCACCGCGGCAAACGGCGTGGCGAAGGTTGGCAAGCGATCTTCCGGTCGACAAGCTTGAGGCGATGACGGAAGTGATCTCGCTGGACCAGACATTTGCCGCCAGCGAAAAGATTCTGATGGGCGGTGTTCGTGGACGGACGGTGATCGACGTCAATGCCTAGAAGAAAGCAGACCAAGCCAACCAAGGCACCCCGATCGATTCACAATCGAGGCATCGCGCCTGGTGATAGCTGGGTCCAATCAGGGAAAGTGGACACTGTGAATGATGGATAAATTGAAGGGAGCAAGGACAAGCAGGAAAGAGGTTGACAGCATCGGGCTATGGTTCACAGCCAGTGTTCGCGCTGGCGAAGCTCCTGCAGATCCTGGTCGAAATCTTCAAAGGGACTTGGATAAACTGTTCTGACGATGAAGAACCCCGAAACAAGCGCATCCGGAAAACGCTGCAAGAGGATCGTGTGGATCGCTCGAAAATGGGTTCCATTGGTCAGGACATCATCAAAAACACCAATGTTAACGGGTTCAGGTTCGGCTAATTCTTCGTCGACATAGAGAACGTCGAGAAGCTCTTCCAGTGTTACGCGCTTTCGGGCTCCCGCTTCGTGCGAAGCTCGTGTCGAAGTGCTCTTTTTGACCAGAGTGCGTATATCCAGGTTCTGGCCAATTTCGTGACAGATGCGCTCCATCCTGTCATCATGGTCTGGATTATCATGGGTTTTGGATCCCGGAATTGGCACAAGCGTGGCGATCTCAAGCCAAGCGGGGTTAAATGTCGCCGCAAACATCCGTGCAGCTTGGCCAATCCAGCGAGCCTTGTACTGATACCCTGGCTTGTTGCTCTCGCCTGGTTTCTTCTTGAGATTGGAAATCAAGCTGTTTGTTTCGCTGAACGCAAAGCCTTTTTTCGCCGTGTATTCACACAGGAAAAAGCACTCATCCTCCTCTCTGATCCGGGCATGACAGGGCCGAAGCGTTTCATCGATTTTTGACAGGCGGATACTACTCACCAAGGGCGCCCCAGATGTCCTTCGACCCTCGTACGCGGACGGCGCCCTGTTCTTCAAAACGTTTCGGCCAAGTTATGCTCGTATTGCGGAAACAGCTATCGAGGATAAACAACTTGCGCCCTTGAAACAGCGCGGCCCTCGCTTGGGTCAGTGTCCCGGAGGTCTCGCCTGCTTCGACGATGATGGTTCCCAGAGTCAAAGCACTCATCGTGGCATTCCGCTCGGGGAAGTATTGGCGTTTCTGCTGGAAGGGTTGTTGGGCATACCTCAGCACCGGTATCTGCGAGATCAGGAGATGATCACGCGCGATACGATCCTGAAGCCATTTGTTTCCCGGTG
Organism: Rhodospirillaceae bacterium; assembly: GCA_026709535.1. GTDB lineage: Bacteria > Pseudomonadota > Alphaproteobacteria > Bin65 > Bin65 > Bin65. The sequence continues at coordinate 10,695 of JAPOST010000164.1, read as the reverse complement.
GGTAATATTTGCCTAAGGGAGTCCCAATGACTGCAATTGTCGTTCCACCTGCATCCAAGGCCGCCTTGTGCGCTGTGGTATCCACTCCGGTCGCCAGACCAGAAACGACAGCATAGTCTCGTTGCACGAGCTCGCGAGCCAGCCTTGCAGTGCGCTGCAAGCCCTCTTTTGAGGCTTTCCTGCTACCGACAATGGCGAGGCTGGGCATCTCGCTCAGTTCCCAAGTTCCTTGGTAATACAGGAGTTCGACCGGATTGCGAGCATCGCGCAAACCCTTGGGATAGTCTGCCGCTCTGTTGATCCTGACCCCGAATTTTTGGATGCCGGATTTCAGCAATTCTTCGATTGCGGCCTGGGCACACCGATCCGCGTGTTCAGGAGCAACGAAATCTGACGGGAGGGCTTCGCTGTCCTTCTTGAACCGGTCCGCCAGTTTCTTGAAAGTCGCACCCTCTTCAAGGAAAAGCGCCTCGTATGCACCCAGTTCGCGCCGTGGTGATATCGGTGAAAGTGCGGGTTCCTCCTTGAAGGACAAAGCCAGCCGGCTCACAGACCTGTTCCTGCGGTTTCGCTGTTCACGGTTTCTGTCTCCGAGCCAGAAAACCTGCGTCTGTGCCTCACCAGCACACCATTTCAAAGTTTAAGGAATGAACAGTTAGCGGCCGACACTGGTCTTCCAACCTTATTTTGGCAACAAATCGCGCAAGATATCAAACCAGACCCGTCAGACCTCATCATACCCTACGTCAACACGCACGCGCTGAATGCCCATCTCGAAAAATCGCCCGCGGCGGCCTGCGCGATCGGACCAGATGGCATAACGAGGTTCCCGGCAACACCAATCTCCCGCCCTGTCGCCGAAACGCAACCCGGTCGAGAACCACGCGCGAAACCTGCCCTCTAACCACATTGAGGTGGCCTCTGTTCTTCGGCCAGCCTGACGGCGGTCCCAAGGTGTATTCCGGTTGAAGTTCATGCCGCCATACTAATCAATTATCTTCGGAAGGCGTTCAGGCAATGGCCGTCGGAAACGGGCTCCGATCGACGGTTTCCATTTCCGCGCGGGCCAGTCGTTCCAGCATCTCCGTCTTTGCGCCCGACGCAGCCGGATCATCATAAAGATTGACCAGTTCGTGAGGATCGTTGATCAGGTCGTAAAGTTCGCCATGACCGGCTGGAATTCCACTGTACAGCGACATGCGCCACCGAACGGTCACCATTGAGTGGACGCGGAAGGATTCCCTGAAACCCATAATGGGGCGTTGCTGATCATCTTCGATGAACGCGCCGCCGGAACCATGATCGTCCAGCGTGTCGATTTCGGGCATCAGGTTACGGCCCTGGATTCCGTTATAGGGTGTGATGTCGGCTCGGGACAGCATGGTCCGAGCGATATCCACCGTCCCGGATGGCGCGGAACAGGTTTTGCCGGAATTCCGACGATCTGGCTCGGCCCAGATGAAGGGTACCTTGACCAGGCCCTGATAATGCATGGGCCCCTTTAACATGATCCGGTGATCACCCAAAAAATCGCCATGATCCGAAGTGAAGATGACAATCGTGTTCCTGGCCAAACCCAACTCTTCGAGTTTTTCCAGAATTCGCCCCACTGCATCATCGATCATTGCGATCATACCGCAGGTCAACGCCATCGCTTCACGCGCTTCCTGTTCGCTCACGCCGAAGGCAACCTGGCCGTGATTACGGTTGTCGTTACCCGGACCCCGAGCTTTCCACACCCATTGCAACGTTGGCGGCGCTTGATCACTCAGGTGGTGAAAACTGTCCGGCATTTCGAAATCCGCGGGATCATATCTGTCCCAATATTTGCCGGGCGGTGTGAAGGGGTGATGTGGATCGGGAAAGGAAGCCGTCAGAAAGAAAGGCCGGTCCGTACCACTCTTCGTATAGGCTTCCAGCCAGTTGACAGTCTTTTCCGCGACATAGGTCGTTGGATAAAGTTCTTCCGGTACGGTCGTGCGCCAGCTCTGCGGCGTCACGTAACTATGCGGCAGACTGTTTTCCGGACCGGCCATGGTCTTCGGATCGCCGCCCCGAGTCCTGATCCAGTAAATGTAGTCGGCACCCACTTCGTCTCCATGCATTGTCGCCAGCGATACGTCCTCAAATCCATAGAACGGCATCGTCATGGCATATCCCGGATCCTCCCAAGACCACGGACGTTCCTGGTCGTAAGCGCCGGCTGCGACCTGTTCGGGTTTGTGTGCTTCCGCGAAATCATCGGCACGTGGTTCGAAGCAGCGGGTCGCCAGAGCCGGGTTCGCGGTCATGTTTTGCAAGTGACTTTTCCCCATCAACCCCGTGCGATAGCCTTCGTGGCGCATCAGATCCACGAAGGTGTTCGCTTGAAGCGATAGTGGAATTCCATTGTTCCGAACCCCATGCAGCGATGGCATACGACCGGTGACAAGCGTTGCGCGGTTTGGCATGCAGACCGGATTGGCGACAAAGAACTGGTCAAAACGCACCCCCCTGGCAGCAATGCTGTCGATATGCGGAGTCTTCAGGATCGGGTGACCAGCGCAACCGAGATAGTCCGCTCGGTGCTGATCCGTGATGATCATCAGGAAATTCGGTCGTCTGAGCGCTGATGCCGACTCGGTCATCTTATTCTCCGGCTGATGCAGCAACGGCAGTCCTTGTTCGTCGCCTGATGACCTCCGTCGCGACCAGCACGGCGCCGACGGCCCCACCGATGAGATTGACCCACGGCGCCGCGGAAAACGCGTCGATCGGAATGATGAGAGCCAGACCGGCAATCGCATACGAGATACGCAGCGGACCGGCGACGGGAGCCAACAGAAAACCGATCACTGCGATGGAGACAAGGAATACGCCAAAAAGCGCAGTCGTTATGCTCAGACCCACACTCATGGCGCTGCCCTGCAGCAACAAGGTCGGCGACATGATGAACACGAACGGAATGAGATAAGCTGACCAGCCATATTTTACCGCCTGCCAGCCGGTCTTCATCATCGGCGCGCCGGCCAGGGTGGCAGCAGCAAATGCCGCGATGGCGACAGGCGGCGTGATCATCGACATCATGCCGAAATACATGACGAACAGATGGGCGGACAGGTCCGGCACCCCAAGTTCGATAATCGCAGGGGCAACCAGCGTTGCCAGCAAGATGTATACGCCAAGCGTCGGCATCCCCATGCCCAGAATGATGCACACGATCGCGGCAAGGATCAGCAGGATGACCAGACTGCCGCCAGCGATACCCACAAGTTCGCTGGTCAGGGCAAATCCCAAGGCTGATATGTTCAGCACGCCGATGATGGCGCCTGCGGCGCCGCCGATCATCAGAAGTTCGAGGCCCGCCTTGCCCGTCTTGACGAAGCTGGCGACCAGCGAGCCGATGGTCAGTCGGTCACCGCCATATCCCAGCAGAAAGCCGATGGGCACCAGCGTCAGCGCGGCGTACAGGGCTGCCGTCTCCGGTTGCATCGCCCAGCGAAACAGGCACAGGATGATTACCACAAAGGGGACCACGAATATGCCGCCGCGTCCCAGAACAGGCAATACGCTTGGAATCGTGGATTTGTCGATCGGCAGGATACCATCTCGCGCTGCCTGAAGATCCACCTGGATGAACAAGGCAACATAGTAAAGAATCGCCGGAATCAGAGCGGCAATCACCACCTCGGCATAGCCGATCTGAAGAAGTTCAGCCATCACGAAGGCTGCCACCCCCATCATCGGCGGCATGAGCTGGCCGCCGGTCGAGGCCACCGCTTCGATCGCGGCGGCAGAATGTTTCGGATAACCGCCTTTCTGCATCAGCGGAATGGTGATGACGCCGGTCGAAACGACATTCGAAACCGCGCTGCCGGATATCGAGCCGAACAGGCTTGATCCGACGATGGCGATCTTTGATGACCCGCCGCGGTACCGACCCATCAAACCGGCCGAAACGTCGGTAAAGAAACGGGCGCCACCCGCCGGTTCGAGCAGGAAGCCAAAGAACATGAAGGCGATGACGATGGTGGTGGACACCTTCATCGGAAAGCCGAACATGCCGTTGGCATCCAGCACGACATAGATGGCGAGACGATCAATCGGTACGTCCTCGCCCTGGAGCCTGCCAGGAATCAGATGCCCGACAAGGGCGAAGACGAGGAAGAACAAAAGAAAGGCGAACAGAACGTTCCCAGCTGTCCGGCGGAGTCCCTCCACGATTGCTGCCAGCAAGATACCGGCCGCGACGACCGCATCAACGGGATTGTCCGCAAAGTTGTCGAGAATGGTCGGATACACGACCATGACATAGAGCGCTGCTGCGCCGCTGACGGCGGCGGCGATCATGTCATGCCACGGCACCGAGGTCCGCGGCATGCCCTTTCGAACCGGAACGACGATATACAATCCCGCCAACCCGATGGCGAGCATGGCGGCATAGAACTGTTCGTTCATGAAGACAAGGCCGAAGGCGCGATACAGGTCGGCCGCCCAGAGGAGGGCGCCCATGGTCAACATCGCGCAAAGACCGCCGCCAACCCACTTGACCAGCGGGCTTCCGACCGGCGCCGCCGCCTCTGCTTCAACCTCTTCGGCGAAGGATTGAGCCTTTGCCGCCTTGTCCGTCACGCCAGGGTGTCCAAACCAGAAGCGCTACTTCGTCTGGCCCGTCTCCCGATAATACCTCATGGCGCCGGGGTGATATGGCACGCCGATGTCGACATACATCTTGTCGGGATTGAAGCCGCTCATGCCTTTGAACGCGGCGACCATCATTTTCTTGTTGGCGGCCATCGCCTTGACCAGATCGTAGACGAGGCCGTCGGATACCTTGGCATTAGCCGTGATGATGAACGGCGCTGCCATGATGTTTGTGGGGCCGGTCACTCCGGCGAAAGCCGGAGACGGGCTGATCTTCTCGACCACCGAGCCCGGTGCGATTGCCTGCAGCTTCTTCACCGCTGCCGGATCATCCGGCAGCGAGATATAGCGGAAGCCGCGGGAAGCCAGAGCCTGCCGCATCTTGCCCGATGTAATCGAGAACATGGCGGCATCGACCTTGCCGCCCATGAAGTCGTCGACACCGCGCACCCCGTTCGGCGCTGGCACGCCCTTGACATCCTTGAACGTCAGATCGGCCATGTTCAGCAGGGCACGCCAGAACAGACCCTGTATCCGCTGCTTGGCAAAACCGGAAGACAGCCGAACGCCCTTCAGATCGGCAACGCTGTCGATCCCGGAATCCTTCGCGACGAAGATCCCGAGGCGCAGCGTCCGCAACACGGCGACAACACGGACATCCTTCTGGGGCTTGCCCTTGAACATGGCGGCACCCCTGTGAGCGAAGGCGGTCACGACGCTGACCGCGATCGAGAAATCCAGACGGCCCTTGTCGACCAGCGGCAACGTCACGACCGGGCCGCCCTGAGGTACGACACGGGCGCGCAGGTTCAGGACATCCTTGGCGACCTTGGCAACCGCTGCGCCGGTAGCATAGGCGGACGAGCCTTGGGGATTGGTGCCGATGCTGTAGGTCTGGGCCAAGGCCGGCAGGGCAATCATCGTCGCCGCCGCTGCGAGAAATAGAGATTTCATGTTTTCCCTCCAGGAACCGTCTCGTTCTGTGCTTCTGATCCATTTATAGCGATATTTCCGTCACGAGTTACACATCTATTCGCATGCCGTCTTTCGCCAGATAGAGAGTTTTCCTGTAATTCCGGCGAATGTCGCCAAGAACTTCCTCCATCATTTCCGGGCCCACCATTTCGACAGGCATATGCTTGGCCATCAGTTTTCGGAGGACAGGATTGCACGTGTCAAAGTGGCCGAAATGAGTTGCCACAGCCGCCTTTGTACCGCTTTCCGCGGCAATCCGGCCAAACTCCAGGGGACTTGTATGCGCCCAGGTGCCAATGCCTGCCTTGCTGCGGAAATCGATTGCAGTCTGCGGGAACGTGCATTCGTGGATCAGCAAGTCGCAATCCTGCGCCAGGTCAACCAAGCGGTCGCAGGGCGCCGTATCCCCGCTGAAAACAACGCTTTCTCCGTCTGCTGTATCCATTCGCAAGCCGAAGCAGGGCGAGATTTCCTCCGGGATGTGCTCCACATGGCAAGCAGTCACGCGGACCAGATCATCTTCATAGACCAATCCCGGCTCGGCTTCGATGACGGGTGGACGAAGGACGTCATAGTTGTCCTGACGCTGGCGGTATTGCACCCGCGCTTCGATATCCTTGGCGTAGGCGCCGTCGATCAGCGAGTGATCCACAAATTCCTGGGTATCCCGCGGCCCCACCACGGTCGGCGGTGCCTGGCGACCAGCCATCCATGTCGAGATCATGTGGTACGAAAAATCGGCAATATGATCAAAGTGCAAGTGGGACAGGAAGATTGCCTTCACCGTTGTGGGGTCGACGCCGTTGGCCACCATTTGCCGCGTCGCGTTGTGGCCGCAGTCAAACAGGTAATTTTCGCCGCGAACGGTAAGCAGGATCGAGGAATGGTTCCGGTCCGGATCAATCAACGCCGCGCCGGTCCCCAGCATCAGAACTCGCATGGGCCTCTCTCTGCAGGTATTTATCTCTGTTTAAGCGGGAAACTGCTCCGTGGACAAGAGTGCTTGCCGTGATTTCAGAATTCCATGGCAAGAGCAAGCCGCCTGCCGCGTCCGGTTACCGGCAAGCCCGTCCGGTCTGCATGTCGGCGAAGCGCGGGAAACTGGCGGTGGCCCTTGCCCATGGTCGGAGGTGTCAGAATTTGCCTGTTCGACAGCTTGGGCGATCCGGAGCGGACGGAAGGGCAGCGCTTCCTGCAACGTGTTGGGGACGATGCACGGCGTTCTCCCGATGCCACCTCTAGTCGTACTGTACCGGACCGGTCATGACGTCCCAGATTTCCTCCAGGCAAGCACCGCTGTCGCGTTCCGTGACCGCCTGTTTGAATCCGACATCTTCGGCGCGGCGCTTGAAGGCCATTCCTTCCGGAGAATGGCGGGTGATGCCGTCAAAAATCGTCGCGATCATCTGGGTCGATTCGAGGCCCATGTTGGTCAGAGCCTGATTGATCATCAGCTTCTGCATCATCAACTGGTTCTTCGGGATACCCGCCATGCGATCAGCCAATTCTTCCACACGCTGATCCAGTTTTTCAGCCGGTACGGCATCGGTCACCAGTCCCATGGCCTTGGCTTCGATACCGGTGATCAGATCGCCGGTAAGCAGCATCCGCTTCGCTCCTTCGGCTCCCAGCCGATAGACCCACATCGCCGTGGTGGGACATCCCCAGACCCGGGCGGGCGGATAGCCGATTCGCGCATCTTCCGCCATGACGATGATGTCCGAGCAAAGCGCAATATCGGAACCGCCTGCGAGGGCATAGCCATGCACCTTGCAAACAACTGGTTTATAGGACCGAAAGATGCTCATGAACTGTTCGGTGAAACCCTTCATCAAGGCATAATCCTTCATCGGATCCCAGGGCATTTCGGTCTGGATGATCCGGTTTTCCGACTCTGCGAAGTCCTTCAGATCATAGCCTGAGCAGAAGGCGGCGCCGTTCCCGGAGAGCACAATCACATGGACCCTTTCATCGGCATTCGCTGCGCGAATAGCGGCCTCGAGGTCGCCGGGCGTCTCGGTGGTGATGGCGTTCAACCGTTGTGGGCGGTCCAGAGTGATTCTGGCAATGCGGCCATCGCAGACATAGGTAAGGGTAGAGTAGGCCATGTTCTCGTCATCCTTCTGCGTCAGAGCGTGAGAGCCGGAGCGGCTTGCAGGTTTCCTCTATCAGGTGTTTAGGTCTCTGTCTGTTGAGAACGCGCCGGCGAGCGGCGCGCCGATGAAAAGGAAGTGCCTTGCCGGACGTCGCCGAGCTTATCCGCGAATATCAGAATCTTTTCTATTTCGTCACTTTCGGATGGGCATTCATCGAAGGTGAAAGCTTTGTCATTTTCGCCGGCGCGGCAGCCTTCAAGGGTGACCTCAACATCTTCCTGCTGATCCTGGCGGCATGGCTAGGCAGTTTCTGCGGCGATCAATGCTGGTTCCTGCTGGGAAAACACTTCGGCGGACGAATCTTGAGCAGGTTTCCCAAGCTGGAGGGCGGCGTGTCCGTCACGATGAACATGGTTCAGAAATATGATGTGCTGTTCATCTTGTGCTTTCGCTTCATTTACGGCGTCCGGAACGTGGCGTCGCCGGCTTTGGGGATGAATGGGTATCCATGGCGCCGGTTTGCCTTTTTCAACTTCATTGCTGCTTTCGTCTGGGCGAACTGTTTCGCTTGGGGCGGCTTTTTTCTGGCGAAAGCGTTCGAGCATTTGATTGGCGATATCAGCAGGAATTTTGGCTATGTCATGCTCGGTGTCTTTGTGATCGTCGTTTGCACCTTGATCTTCGTCCATCGCGTCGGCAAGAAACGATACAGGAAGATGGTCAGGCAAGGCCTCGCAACGCCCGTCCGGCGCGAGGCCGGCACGGCCGATGTCGGTAAAGGCAAATGACGATCGCCAGACGACCGCTCACGATCAAGGCAGACGACCAACAACTTGCCGGCGCATGGTTCGGGTCTCGCACAGTGGCCACGAGCCCCGAAATTGTCCTGCTCCACGAGGGTCTGGGGTCGGTTTCGATGTGGGCGGACTTTCCGGCCGCACTGGCGAAGGCTTCGGGGATGGCGGTCTTCGCCTACGATCGGCAAGGTCACGGCGGTTCGGGCCGGCCCCGCTTGCCTCGGCCCAAGGATTGGATGCGCCACGAAGCGCTGGCTGTACTGCCAGCCGTGCTGGCCGCCCAAGGGATCGAAGAGCCGTTTCTGTTCGGCCATTCCGACGGCGCGACCATAGCGCTGATCCACGCAGCCCATCATCCGGTACGCGGCATCATCAGCGAGGCAGCACATGTCTTCCAAGACGATATGATGCTGGCGGGAGCCCAACGCGCGACCGGTCAATGGGCGCATGGTGTGTTGCGGAAGAAGCTGATCGAACACCATGGCGACAATGCCGAGATGTTGCTGACGGGCTGGCTTGACTGGTGGCGACATGCCCGGCGGCAAGACTGGCACATGATTCATGATCTGGAGCGCATCACCTGTCCTGTTCTGGCCATCCAGGGTTCCGAAGACGCGTATGGCACACAGGATCAGGTCAAGAAGATCTGCGCAAGCGTTGCTGGCCCATCCCAAAGTCTGTTCCCGAAAGGCGTTGGCCATGACCCGCACCATGAGGTGTCAGATCACATCTTGCAGGAAACAATCGACTGGATGGCAAAACAGGCTGTCTCGGTGTCCCGCGCGAAGTCGGGTTAACCGTGTCATCGCATTGCAGCCCGCGATACGAACAGAGACACACGAAGGCGATATGGTCGTTCGTGTTGCGCACGAATCCGGTAAAGTCCTTGATGACAAACGGACTTTTCCCTCATAGCCTGGCGACATGTCGAACGGGCCATGGACAGACGAAGAGAACGACCTGATCGTCGCGGATTACTTCGCGATGCTGGCCGACGACATCGCCGAGAAACCCTACAACAAGGCCGGGCATCGCCGGGCGCTCCGGCCGCTGCTGAACCAGCGATCCGAAGGGTCGATCGAGTTCAAGCACCAGAACATCAGTGCGGTCCTGAAAGGCCTTGGCGAGGACTGGATCCTTGGATACAGGCCCGCGTTCAACTTCCAGAGCACGCTGGTCGACGCGGTTGGTCGCTGGTTGGCTTCCAATCGCGCCTGGCTCGACCGAGGGCCCGGTGAGCGCGCTGCCCGCGGGATACGCGAGGCAGCCCAACTCCAGATCAGACCGCCGCCCACACTATCAAACCATCCTCCACCGCAGGAACTGGAGCAGATGCTTTCCATCGCCCGAAAATTTGACGTGGCAGGCCGGGATGAGCGCAATCGCGCGCTCGGCCGCGCCGGCGAGGAACGCGTGCTGGTGCATGAGCAGGTATCACTACGCTTCGTGGGGCGCGATGACTTGGCGCGCAGGGTACGCTGGGTGTCGGACGAGGACGGTGACGGCGCAGGCTACGATATCGAGAGCTTTGAACCAGATGGCCGGCCGCGCCTGATCGAAGTAAAGACGACTAACGGCTGGGAACGAACGCCATTCGATATTTCGCGCAACGAACTTGCGATGGCAGACAGGCGGCGTTCGGACTGGCGCCTGTTACGACTCTGGAACTTCTCGCGAGAACCGCAAGCCTTTGAACTGCACCCGCCGCTCGACGCGCATGTCTTGCTGACCGCGACGTCCTTTCAGGCACGCTTTGATGGTGAACTTTAGAGGTGGTGTTTTTGAGAAAACGAACTTGTACTGAATTCAGCATGTTTACTGTGAGGTGGTCCCCAAAAAAGCAGGCATGATTTCCAAACGCATTGAACTGTCCAACATCTCCTTCATGACCTCGCCTACGAGATAAAGCAGCGTCGCAGCGCGCCGAATGGCGTCGAAAGCGGCGTTTCCGAAGCTGCCGAGTTTCTGCAAGAAATCGGGTATTGAAAATCCCAAATATCATTTCCTTTCACAGTCTGAATCACCAGTCCTTGCCATGACGATGTTCTTGTGGGTCAAGCCCTTGTCCCTCGGGCGACCCTGCGCATCAGGAAGCGGCAGGCGGCGCGCTGTACCCGGGCCAGGGAACTCTCCAGGCTCCGCGCCACGTCCCGGCGACGGGGGATGACCGTGAAACCCGCGGTTTCCTTCGACTGGCCCACGAT
>JAPOST010000016.1 GCA_026709535.1 Rhodospirillaceae bacterium | reverse complement strand
TAAGGACTCATATACAGGGTGAGAAGTTTGAACTCCCCAACACAACGAATTCGTAGTCCCAAACTCACCCGGGCAGCGGCCCATTTGGCTGACCGGTTAGAAACCAAAGACAAGCCCGTCCTCTCTCAGTTCGAGTTCTTCCAGATTGTCCTGGCAATGTACCGCGAGTCCTCCGGCAAGAAGCTGTACCTCCGCCGCAAAACCCCCGACCGTGACGATATCGTCCGTTTCCGATCAATCCTGAAGACCGCCGGTGCGATAACCAGTGATCGGGATTACGGTTCCCGTGTCATTCGCGTGCTGTCCGTTTCCGACCAGTTGGCCGAAGACATTGTCTGCCTAGTCGACCCAACCTGCTACGTCTCCCACCTATCCGCCATGCAGCGCTGGGGGCTTACCGATCGGACCCCTCGCGCCCTGGCGCTTACGCGCCCTGACCGCAAGACTGCCATTGCCGCTCTTCGTGCCCACATGAACGAAGCGACGCATAAGGCAGAAAACAATCCGTACCCGCTCACGCTGGTGCAACACCCCCATCGGGTCAGGCGTCGCGACGTCACCATGTACGAGAGCAAGACGGCAGGCGCGTTCATGACCAACCAGGGAACCGATATCCGGCTGTCGACGGTGGGCCAGACCTTTCTCGACATGCTCCAGAGGCCGGACTTGTGCGGAGGCATGTCCCATGTCCTGGATGTCTGGGAAGAACATGCATCCAAGTTCCTCGACGAAATCGCCTCGACGATAGACCAGACACCCAAGGCGCTTATTAAGAGCAGGGCCGGCTACATACTCGAAGAGCGTTTGGGCCTCCATCATCCATGCATCGAACGCTGGAAGGCTTTCGGGCAACGGGGAGGCAGCCGAAAGCTGGACCCTACCCGTGACTTCGCTCCCGAATTTTCGGAAACCTGGATGATCTCACTGAATGTCTGAGCCTCCGCACCCGGTCGACGTTGCCGCCTGGGTCGCGCGCGCCGCGCAAGATCCCGTCGCGCATCGACAGCGCCAGGCAGTGGAAATCATCCTCAACGCCATCGCCATGACAGGGCCGCTCAATACCGAATTATTCCTCAAAGGCGGCATTCTGCTGGGTCTCGCCTACGGAAGCCCGAGGCAGACCACGGATATCGATCTGACCGCCGGATCCACCGCCGATGGTGACATAGACGACAGGATCGGGACGTTGCTGAATTCCGCCTTCCCCCGCACCGCGGCCAGTCTTGGCTATGCGGACCTTGTTCTCCGCACGCAGTCCGCGAAAGGCCGCCCGAACCACATATTCCCAGAAGCCGAATTTCCAGCCTTGAAGCTCACGATCGCCTACGCACGCCGCGGCACGAACGAGGAGAGAGCACTAAACGAGGGAACCGCCTCCACCGTGATCAATGTCGATATCTCATTCAACGAACCGCTGAACCATGTGCAGGTCCTGGAATTAACGGGCGGCCAAGAACTCTACGCTTATGGAGTGATCGATCTTGTGGCAGAGAAGTACCGTGCCTTGCTCCAGCAGATTCCACGTAATCGCTATCGACGCCAGGATGTCTACGATCTCGATATTCTCCTTCCTGGAATTCATTCGGAGGAAATTTCTCCGGCGAATATTCTGGACGCTCTCCTGGAGAAGTGCTCCGCACGGCATATCGAGCCGAACCATCGGTCTCTCGACAATGCGGAGATCAAGAACAGAGCAAGCAGGGATTGGAATACCATGGATCTGGAGCTCGACGATCTACCGGAATTCGAGGTTTGCTACGAGCGTGTAGCAACCTTTTATCGATCACTGCCCTGGGACGGTGCATAGGGCCAGTGAAACCACTGAATCTCCTAGGGTCTGTACTAATTGGGGGATTTCCGTTCTTGCGAATTTGTGTTTCAAGCTTTCCGAAGATGAAAGGAGGTTTAGATCGCACGTTTCCTGTTTTGGCCAAGCGACGCCGAATGGCGTCGGATTGAACTGCTAAGTTATAGAAACGAATGCGATCTCCTTGGCATCAAAGGCCTCGACGATACGTGCAAATTCAGTTGGTGAACGGGTTACTTTTCTACTCGTGATCGCGTA
>JAPOST010000117.1 GCA_026709535.1 Rhodospirillaceae bacterium | reverse complement strand
TAATACGAATCTGACACGAGCGCACAGCGGTGACGGATTATCCCTCGGATTTTCTCTCATTTCCAGCCTGTCGAGGACGCCGGGTGATGGCAGGTTTCGACGGGGGGTTGTGGCGGTGTGCGGCCGCTGCGCCAGGCGGATCGCCGGCTCGATCTGACGGCCGCGGTGGCGCAGCGGTTGGGGGATCCGCGTCAACGCGGCAAGCGGCGCCGCGCGGCTGCACCGCCCGCGCCTCCCAGGTCGGGTTCTCCTTGTCGACCGTGCCGCCGGCGTCAGGCGTGTGCCCCCGATCACCTCGGCGATCCCCGTGAAGCGGCACAGGGTGCCTTCCTCCGGTACAGGGAAGGCCGAATGGATCCGGGTGTTGGCGTGAGCCGCACCCTGTTGTCGCCTTGTGTCAAGCCGTGGTGGGCCACCAGCTTGCCCGGGCGGCGATCCATGAGAGACCTTCCGCCCCCGCTGCCGCATCACGCTCTTCCCGGCGGCGCAGGGTGCGCACCGAGAGGTCGAGCATCTTCGCAGCCTGCTCCGAACCTCCTGCTACACGTCTGCCCGTCTCATCGCGCCCCCTTTCAGAGGACCGACGAGACCCGACAGAGCGCTTGTTGGCGACAGGTTGCACTCGTAAGGTTGCTATCCGAAAGAAGTAGGCATATCGTCTTGAACCAATATAGATATTCAGATTGCTTCCGTATCCCAAGAATCGTTTCCAAATTGACCGCTTTGCAGCTTGACCTGGTGCACAGCCGCGCCGCATACATCGGGGCGATGAGCAATTCCAGCCCCTTGGAACTCCACGGCACAACAATTCTGTCGGTGCGGCGAGACGACGATGTCGTCATTGCTGGCGACGGACAGGTGACTTTTGGAAACACTGTTCTCAAGGGAGGTGCACGAAAGGTACGCCGGCTGGCGAGTGGTAAGGTCGTGGTCGGATTCGCCGGCGCAACGGCCGATGCCTTTGCTCTGTTCGAACGATTGGAAGGCAAGCTGGAGCAGCATCCCGGCCAATTGACCCGCGCCTGTGTGGAAATGGCAAAAGACTGGCGGACCGACCGCTATCTGCGCAGGCTGGAAGCCATGATGGCGGTAGCCGACAAGGACGTCTCGCTCGTGCTGACCGGAATCGGTGACGTGCTGGAGCCGGAGGACGGCATTATCGGGATTGGCAGTGGCGGCCCCTTTGCCTTAGCGGCCGCCCGGGCACTGGCGAAGGAGACCAGCATGTCCGCAGAGGACATTGCCCGCCGAGCTATGGCGATCGCGGCGGACATCTGTATTTATACGAACGACCAAATTGTAGTTGAACACGCATGACCGGCTACACCCCGACGGCCTTTAGTCCTCGCGAAATTGTTTCGGAACTTGATCGCTTCATCGTCGGTCAGAAAGACGCCAAAAAGGCCGTCGCGGTAGCGCTTCGCAATCGGTGGCGACGGCAGCAGTTGGACGATGCGATGAAGGAGGAGGTGCTACCCAAGAATATTCTGATGATCGGTCCAACCGGTTGCGGAAAGACCGAGATCGCACGCCGTCTGGCCAAGCTGGCTGATGCCCCCTTCCTGAAAGTGGAGGCTACCAAGTTTACCGAAGTCGGCTATGTCGGCCGTGATGTCGAGCAGATCGTTCGCGATCTGGTGGAGATTGCTATTGGAATGACCCGTGAACGGTTACGCAAATCGGTGACTGCAAAAGCGGAAATTGCTGCCGAAGAGCGCGTGCTGGATGCGCTGGTCGGCGAGAAAGCCCGTTCGGAAACTCGAGAAAGTTTCCGCAAGAAGCTTCGCGAAGGCCTGCTGGACGACAAGGAAATTGAACTGGAGCTGCGCGACAGCGGCGGCGGTGGCATGCCGACATTCGATATTCCAGGCATGCCCGGTGCTCAAATGGGAATGATCAATCTAAACGACATGTTAGGAAAAGCCTTCGGCAACCAGACCAGAACCCGGAATCTTGCCGTCGGCGAAAGCTATGAACTGCTGATGGCGGAAGAGAGCGACAAGTTGCTGGACGAGGACCAGGTGGTATCCAGCGCCATCGATCTGGTTGAGCAGAACGGCATCGTCTTTCTTGATGAAATCGACAAGATTACCGGTCGGTCAGAACGAATGAGCGGTGCGGATGTCAGCCGGGAAGGCGTACAGCGAGACCTGCTGCCGCTGATTGAAGGTACGACCGTAGCAACGAAACACGGGCCGGTACGCAGCGATCATATCCTGTTTATCGCCTCCGGCGCATTTCACCTGTCCAAGCCCTCAGACATGTTACCAGAGTTGCAAGGCCGCCTGCCGATCCGTGTAGAGCTTAATGCGCTTGATACCGATGACTTCGTCAGGATACTGAGCGAGACTGAAAACAGCCTGCCGTTGCAGTACAGGGCTCTGATGAAAACCGAAGACGTGACACTGGAATTCGCTAACGACGCCATTCAGGAAATCGCCCGCTATTCGGCCGAGGTAAATAGCTCTGTAGAGAATATTGGTGCCCGCCGCCTGCATACGGTAATGGAACGCCTGTTGGAAGATATCAGCTTCACAGCAACCGAGCGCGGTGGCGAGGCCATCACCATAGATGCCAAGTATGTGAAGGATCAGGTTGAAGAACTCGCCAAAGACGCAGACCTTAGCAAGTTCATCCTGTAGACCTCTCCGGCGCCACAAGGGATGCGGGACGAGCCATCCTGTTCCTCACAAGAAACTCCCTTGTCCCTTTTCGTTGCGCCGCAGCCGTGGGAGAAGATAGTCCGATCAAAATTCCGGAACTGAACGGTTCCGCCGGTTTCTGGCGCGCATGATACAGTTGCGGGTCACGATCGCCTGCTCAAGGCTGCTCACTGGTGGAAGACTTGGCAGTGGAACCGCCGGCCGGATTAACCGAGGTACAGGACATCGGCTTTGCTTTCTGTCGGTTTCGGCGCAGCAAGATATAGAGGGCGCCGCGACCGCCGTGATTAGGCCGTGCATATGCGAACGCAAGGACAAGCTTACGAAATTCTTCTGTGTTCAGCCACCGGGGAACAGCCTGACGAAGCACACCAACCGACCAATCATCTTTCAAGCCCCTGCCGGTGATGATCAGAACGCAGCGTCGGCCGGCTGCCTGATGATTCGTCAGAAAGGATTTCAAGACCTGTCGCCCACTGGCGCGGTTGTGGCCATGGAGGTCCAAGGTTGCCTCAATCGGCATCAGGCCGCGGCGGAAGCGTTTCGCGGTGCGGCGGTCAAGACCCGGTGCCGATCCATGAGAAAGGTCGGCGACGTTTCGCGTATGCGATCGTGTGTCAGAAGCTTCCCCGCCGCCGCGGGCCTCACGCCGATCGTCGATATTGGTCTGCCGGTTTTTGGTCGAAGACCCCCCTGTCTTCTTTGGCAGCGCTGACGTCTCAGGGCGCTGAGACGAAATGATCCCGCGTCTGGCAATAGGTTTGACCGATCGGGTGACGCTTTCCCATAGCCGGACATCGTCGTCATCGCTGTTCGACTTGCGGCTAGACATCAACGATCACGATGTGGAGACGACGTGGCCCATGAGCACCGAGCTGCAGGGTTTGTTCGATATCGGCGCTGCGCGACGGGCCGGTGACAAGGTTGACTGTCCGTGGCATCATTCCTTCACCATATCGGGCACGCAAGCGGGTCCATTGACTTTCGTAGTCAGGATCAATCTGGTCAGCCCAAAGAATGACGATATGTGTTTCCGGCAGGAAGTTGAGAGTGGTCGGGGACGTATTGCCAGAGGTCAGGACCAGTGTCCCGGTCTCAGCCACGGCGCCGAAAGCGCCAGTCACCGCGACGGCGTCATTTTCCGTCGCAGGGCGGGCTTCCAGCGTCAATATCCGCTGTCGACGCCAAGGAATTGCATCCAGACGCGGATCGGGGGCGCGCACCAGTTTTGTCGGTAGGTTGTGAGCTCTCAGAAACTTGGCTACCGCTGCCGGCACATCCTCGGTCGAGGCAACGCGGGCAACGGTCGAAGCGGCATCGACAGCATAGTCTTCAAAAAGAGCGACGCGGGCTGAAAGATCCCGCTGACCGCGCATAGGGATCAGGTTTTGCGCATGTGTGGTGAGGCGCTTCATCACGGTTTTCGCGCCCTCCCCTCCATCTGCCGCGCGGCGCAGGTTGGTGCGCAAGGCACCCAGAATGGCTTCGCGGCTGTTCACCTGTCTAGTCGTTTCTTGCGCCACCTATCCTGAAAGGTGCCGCCCTGCGGCGCCGGCAGATTTCGATGGCGGGTCCAGTCGCCGGCAGCAGGGAGGGTACGGAAATGGCCCCGCCGGCGCGCGCACCTAGAAAGCAGCCCAACGGCCAGTCGAGTCGCAATCCTATACAGTCCCGGCCGTCGGACGAAAAAAGCCCACAGACCCAATGTCCAGCGAGCCCGGACAGTATTGAGCTTACGATCAAATTCTACCTCCCGCCAGTGACGCATCATCTTGGGCAACGGGATCCGCATTGGGCAAACTTCCTGGCACCGACCGCAAAAGCTTGAGGCGTTTGGCAGGTTGCCGGCATTGTCAATACCCATCAGGGCCGGGGAAAGTACCTTTCCAATTGGCCCAGGATAGACCGAGCCATAGGCATGGCCGCCGATGGCTCCGTATACCGGACAATGATTGAGGCATGCACCGCACCGTATGCAGCGGAAAATTTCCTGAAAATCGGTCCCATACAGCGCGCTGCGACCATTATCTAACAGAACAACATGGTACTCTTCCGGCCCATCTGGATCGTCGGGTCGGCGCGGGCCGCTGGAGAAGGTTGTGTACACAGACATTTCCTGCCCCGTTGCGGACCGAGCCAGGACGCGCAACAGAGTGGTTGCGTCTTCCAGAGTCGGCACCACCTTCTCCAGGCTAGCCAGCACAACATGCACTTGTGGCAATGTTTGCGTCAGATCGCCGTTGCCTTCGTTGGTGACGATCACCGACGTACCGGTTTCCGCAATCAGAAAATTGGCGCCCGTGATCCCGACCTCGGCGGCGACGAATCGGCCGCGCAGTTCTGATCGAGCCTCGGCCAAGATATCGACGCGACTTTCCAGAGTCCGGTCGGCTGGCAATTTCGTATGATGCTCTCGGAATGACTCAGCCACCCGTTTCTTGTTCACGTGGATGGCCGGCGCGATGATATGGCTGGGCATCTCGTTGCGAAGCTGGATGATGTATTCACCGAGATCCGTTTCTATTGGTTTAATGTCGTTTCTTTCCAGAAATGCGTTGAGGTGTATTTCCTCCCCAATCATCGATTTGCCTTTGGTGACGGTCCTTGCATCCACGGCCCGGCATATCTCCAGAACGATCCGGCGGGCCTCTTCGGCATTCTTGGCCCAATGCACCCGACCTCCCTGCTCGGTTACTTTTTTCTCGAAGGCCTCCAGATACAGATCCAGATGGTCCAGTGTATGGTTCTTGATCGCTTGACTCTCATCACGCAGACCTTCGAACTCCGGCAAACGGTCGATGGCCTCACGCCGCCGCTGGACGAAGCCAGCACGCATATGATTGAGAGCCTGCTGAAGCTCGACATTCTGAAGAGCGTCAGCGGCTTGTTCGTTGAACCGCCGAGGAGAGGACTCGGTCATTACGCCTCTCCTTCCGAGCCGCCAGACCAAGCAATGGGTGGCGCATCTATTCCTGCCAGAACTTCCGCCACATGGTAGGCTTGGATAGCGGACCCCTCTCGGCTTAGCTTGCCGGCAATATTCAATAGGCAGCCCATGTCGCCTGCCAACACCGTATCGGCGCCGGTCTGGATGACGTCGGCAACCTTGTCTTCAACCATGGCGTTGGAGACGTCAGGATATTTGACGCAGAAAGTGCCACCGAAACCGCAGCAGGTCTCCGGCGTCTCAAGCTCGCGCAGGGCAAGGCGGTCAACCGACGCGAGGAGACCACGCGGCTGTGTCTTCACTTGCATCTCACGCAGACTCGAACAGGAATCATGATAGGTTGCAATCCTTTCCAGTCGAACATCAACGCCTGCAAGGCCACGAACGTCCACCAGATAGCCTACCAATTCATGGGTTTTGGCGGCCAGCCTCCCAGCCCTGTCTGACCAAGCAGGATCATCGGAAAAAAGTTCGGGATAGTGCTTTGCAATCATGCCGCCGCACGATCCGGATGGGGTGACGACAGCATCAAAATCCTCGAAGGCCTTAATCACCTCTCGAGCGACGGCTTGCGCTGCACACCTGTCGCCGCTGTTGTAACCAGGCTGACCACAGCAGGTCTGCGAAGCCGGAACCTTCACCTTACAGCCTGCCTGTTCCAGTAGCTTGACAGCCGCAAAGCCAACTGATGGTCGAAACAAATCAACAAGGCAGGTGACGAAGAGGGCGACAGTGGGGCGTTCAGCAGACATCAGGGGAAGCCAGTTCTGGAGTCTCGGAACCTTACAGTACTCGCCCAGTCCCGGGAATGGCTGCCTTTGTCACGAACTCAGATGCGGAAACAGCCTCGTTAACAGCGAGATTCCACCGCGGACTATGTCGTCACTCACCGAGTTATCAGTATCCCGGGGTCTGCTTCCGAGATATCTGAGGCCAAAACCTGTTCAATGCGGAGTGACGCAACTCCGTGGCCAGTTCTTTGGCGGACATCATCACCCGTGACTTCAATACTTGAAAGGCAGGGCGGTCTTTGTCGAACGCTGGAAATGTGGGTACCGCCGCAAGCAGATTGTACCGCACGAAGCCTCGAACGTGGGAATTCGACGCCAATGAACGTCAGACAGTCACATGCCTCCGGTCTCTACAAGCTGCCAATTGGGGTTGCTAGAGCGGGTATCCCGCGCAAAGGTCCAAACATCGGTAATTCTTTCGATTGATGTCGGATCGCCATCGACCAAATTTCCTTCTGCGTCCCTCACTGCGTTCGACTGTTCGGACACGAACGTGACCGTGACACGGGCGTCGTGACCCTGCATGGCCGCAGCGGTCATATCAGCCGACTTGAAGCCGATGAAGGTCGTCTCCAGCGACTCCCCGGCCTGTTCGCGATCAGCGATTGCCTGTTCAAAGCTGCGATAGACATCGGGCGCCAGCAGGGGTTGCAAAATATCACGATCGCCGTTGGCAAAAGCGCCGACAATCATCTCGAACGCCGCCTTGGCGCCGTCCAAGAACCGGGCAGGATCAAAGCCACCATCTATCGCCTGAATTTCGAGTACGCCATCTATCGCTGGCGAATCAGATACGATTTCCAATTGGTCTCGGTCGGCGCTGGTCGGCATTTGTACGACGTTATCGCTGCCTTTTTCTTCTGCTGCTTTGGTCGACCGCTCAGCCTCGGCAAAATAGTCCGGTTGCTGCTGTTCATGGCCTTCTCGCCGGCCCAGAACGGAACGCAGTTTGAAAAGCACAAAGGCTGCGACCGCCGCAAAAATCAGGGTCAGGATCAAGTCGTTATTCATCGGATCAGCGCTATCATCCGCGCATTAACTGTAGATCTGGTTGGGTGGCTGCCTGCTGCCCATCGTCAGTTTTATACCTGAATCAGCCTAGAATGTGACATGCCGATCACAATATTTCGACGCATGAGATGCACCGATCATCATGTGACCGGCAAGATACGGTGGCAGCCGACCCCTGTAACTCCTACATAGGGCTTGAACACTCGGATAACAAGAACGCGGGCGGTATTGCCGGATCGCAGCTGAAGAGGTGCCGGACGCCATATGGGCTGGATATTGTTCGCACTGCTGATCGGTGTGCCGCTGATCGAAATTTACCTCTTTGTCAAGGTTGGGGGGTCGATTGGCGCGTGGCCTACCATCGCCCTGGTGATCCTGACTGCAATTGCCGGCTCAATCATGCTGCGGGCGCAAGGACGAACGGCACTGGCCCGAGCCCGGGATAAAATAGAACGCAATGAACCACCGGTGACCGACATACTGGACGGAATCGGCATATTGCTGGCAGGAGCCTTGTTGCTAACGCCGGGTTTTCTTACCGATATCCTGGGCTTTTCCATGTTGTTGCCCCCGGTTCGAGCCACCCTGGCGACCAGAATCTGGATGCAAATTAACCTGCGAAGTAATCTGCATCACAGGGGATCCGGTAGACCTGGATCAAGCAAAGGTGGCGATGGTGTCATTGACGGCGACTTTGAGCATGTCGATTCTGATAGTGACAACGACTTCTCCAAACGGGGCGACAAAAATCGCCCGTGGCTTCAGAAACATTAGCTTGCCATAGACAAGACGCAGCGGAGAGTCCGTTACAGGCAAGCCTGATCATGCCGACAGCCCAACTCACTTCGGGAAGCCGGCCCCCAATCTGATTTGAAATACGGAGGCACCACCATGGCGGCAGAAGACAATGGCGCAGGTTTGGAAATGATGAATGCCGCACCGCTTATCGTGAAAGCACAATACATAAAGGATTTCTCGTTCGAAATGCCGGGCGCGCCGGCTATTTTCGAGAAGCTGGACACAGAGCCAGACATAGAAGTTCAAATCAACGTCCAGCCTGACGAACTGGGAGACAATAACTATGAAGTTGTCCTGATTATTGAAGCCAAGGCATCAATACGGGACGAAATTGCATTTATCGTGGAGTTAGAATATGCAGGTCTTTTCGAACTGGATAGTAGTGTCCCGGGAGAGTATGTCGGCTCCATCGTGTTGGTGGAGTGCCCGCGTATGTTGTTTCCGTTTGCACGTAACATCATCGCGTCGGCGACCAAAGAAAGCGGGATGCCGCCACTAATGCTGCAACCGATCGATTTTAACGCCATTGTGGCGGCGCAAATGACTCAAGGCAGCGGCAACGCCTAGACTGTTTATCACAACTCAGTCAGCCAGCCAGATTGGTGGGCCCGATCCGTCGCTCATGTCTTTGAGTTTTTCGAGAAACGCGCGGTGCGCGGCTCGCTCGGCGTTCGTCGGTTGCCCACCGGGCAAATCTGGGCGCGGCTCGCGATACCGTCTGTCGACGGCATTGGGCATGACCGGCGAGTCATCCTTCTGGAGATCAAGACCGGGCTGCCGTCCGCCAACCAGTTCCAAGTAGACCGCCGCCAAGAGGTGTGCGTCGATCAGCGCGCCATGCTTGTCTCGAGTGGTGAGATCAATCGAGAACCGTTGGCAAAGAGCATCAAGACTGGCCCTTGCACCGGGAAAATTATGGCGCGCCATCAGCAAGGTATCGATAGCTCGTCGGTCATCGATCCCGGCGCGGCCGACCAGCGCTAACTCGGCATTCAGAAAATTAAGGTCGAACACCGCGTTGTGTATCACCAGCGGCGCCGTCCCAATGAAAGTCAGGAAATCATCGACAACTTCTTCGAATTTCTTATGTTCACTCAAAAACTCGGTGGTCAGACCATGAAGCTTGAACGCTTCGGGTGGCATATCCCGCTCCGGGTTGAGATAGACATGATATTCTGCCCCGGTCGGGATATGATGGCTCAACTCCACAGCGCCGATTTCGACGATCCGGTGACCTGCCGCCGGATCCAAGCCCGTGGTCTCGGTATCAAGAACGATTTCTCGCATCAGGAAAATCTCGATGGCATTTCACGGCATGAAGCGCGCCGCGTGAATGTTGCGGGGTCTGGTGGCCAGTGGCGAGCGGGGCGAGTAAGAACAGTCCCAACCGCATCACGCAGGATATTCAGCATCGTTAGCCAACCTTGGTGAGACGGCACCACAACATCGGCCCGCTCGCGTTTTACATCATCCGGCGTCTGTCGAGCGAGGATGAAGTCAAATTTCTCCGGAGTCATTCTCGAGCGCGCAAGCACTCGGGCCCGTTGAATGAAGGCGGGCGCCGAAACCACGAAAACTGCATCACACCGGTTCTCACCTCCTGTTTCAAATAGCAGTGGAATATCCAATGCAATCACGGGTTGGCGTCGAAGGGCGTTTGACAGCAAAAATCTTTGTTGCGCCATATGAACAATAGGGTGAACAGTCTTTTCCAGTTGTGGCAGGACGGAATTATCAGCGTTGATGAGTGTATCAAGCGCCTCCCGATCGACCGCACCGTCTCGGACCGCGATAGGCCACAAGGCCCCCACGGGTCCAACCGCTGCGCCACCACGTGCATAAACGCTGTGAACGGTTGCATCAGAGTCATATACAGGAATACCCAAGAAGCGCAGGTAGCGGGCAGCCGCAGACTTGCCCATCCCGATGGAGCCGGTCAGTCCGATGATGCGCATCACGCCACCCCCGACAGATTTTCTGCCACTGCCTGTCGCACTTCATCGCCCACCACAGGATCGATACCGAACCACGCTTCAAAGGCCGGGCGGCCTTGGTGCAACAACATGCCCAGCCCATCCAGTGCTGGATTGCCCCGCGCCCGAGCAGCAGCAAGCAATGGCGTTTCCAGTGGGGTGTAAACGATATCGTTCACCAGCGCTCCTGCCGGCAAGTCATCAAGCTTCAGGTCGAGGGGCGGCTGGCCACTCATGCCAAGCACCGTAGTGTTGACGACCAGCCCGGCGCCAGCCAGCATGGCGTGACGATCCGACCAGTCAACAATCTCCATTGCTCCACCCAGCGCTTCATGCGCCGCTTCTGCCTTGGCGCGTGTTCGGCTCGTCAACCGGATAGTCTGGAAACCATGGCGCCGCAAACCGAGAATGACGGCGCGGGCGGCACCGCCGCTACCAAGAATGACGGCCGGATCATTCGTGGCAAAGTCATCTGCTCCTCGAAGATTCTCAAGGAAGCCAAAGACATCCGTATTCTTCCCATGAATCAGTCCGTCAATCGTAAAGACCAGGGTGTTTGCGGCACCAAGCATTTGCGCCGTGTCGTCAGCGGAATCGCATAGGTCGAAGGCCGTCCTCTTGTGCGGCAGTGTGATATTAAGGCCAGCTAGGCCGGCTGCTGCCAAACCACGGATGACTGTATTGAAGTCATGCGGCCGAACAGGAAAAGGCGCGTATATTCCATCTATGGCATGCTGCTGCAGCCAGTAGCCATGCAGAAAGGGAGAGCGCGAATGCTTGACAGGCCAGCCAACAACCCCAGCGACGACCGCCTGTCCCGAAGGTGGTGCGTTCATGACATGATAGTGCCATGACTGCGCAGGAAATCCAGCAGCGGAAGCAGCGGGAGACCCAAGATGGTGAAGAAGTCACCATAAACTCCAGAAAACAGATGACTACCGAGACCTTCAAGTTGATAAGCTCCGACAGAATTCAGCGCTCGGTCGCCAATCGTTTCGAGATAGGTATCAATGAACTTATCGGACAACGGGCGCGCTACCAAGCTGGCGCAGTCGGACCGGCCCCATATGCGCTCGCCATTCTTAAGGATAACAGCAGCGGAAACCAAGTCATGACGTGAGCCGGATAATCGACGCAGATGCGCAGCGGCGGTGTTCCTGTCAACGGGTTTATCTAGGATTTCGCCGTCAATATCCAACACCTGATCGGCGCCGAGGACCAAGGCGCCGGGATAGACCGACGCCGTTTTGTGTGCTATTCTCAGAGCCTTCATCTCGGCCAGAGTGTCCGCGATCTGTTCCGGCGTAGCGCCCTCGCTGCGGAGGCTATCTTTTACAGCTGCCTCGTCAACGGCAGCTGGCATGGTTTCAAAGGTCAGACCGGCCTGTTTCAGCATTGCTGCCCGGGTCCCACTTCCTGACGCCAAGATCAGAGGCGGTGCCCCCGACCGAGTAAGGGCAGGTGGATCAACAACATGAACGTTCTGCTGCGTGGAACGCACGGTTTGCCTATCCGAACCCACACCGTATCGCCGTTCGCGTTCATGAACCAGCCTAATGATGGCAGCAGCCGTTTCTTCGATAGAGCGGCGCGTAACGTCGATCACCGGCCAGTCATGCTTTCCAAACAGTCGGCGGGCGTTCTTGACCTCCTTCTTCACCTCTTCGATATCGGTGTAGGCAGTTTCCGTGTCACCCAGCGACTGGCGCATGCGCGAACGGCGAATATCTACCAAGCGGCGAGGATCTTCGGTAAGGCCAACAATGAGGGGACAATCTGAGGCAAACAGCGAATCAGGCAACTTCTGTCCTGGCACTATTGGGATATTCGAAGCCTTTATGCCCCGGTTTGCCAAATAAATGGATGTCGGAGTCTTTGAGGTTCGCGAGACGCCAACCAGCACGACATCGGCTTCTTCAAGGTTCGTCGCCTGTTGGCCGTCATCGTGCTGCATCACGTAGTTTATTGCCTCGATTCGCTCGAAATACTCCTCATCCAGCTCATGCTGGCGGCCAGGAAGATCACGACTGGTGGTACCGAAATAGTTGGCCATGATCTTGATGAAGGGGTCGATCACCGAAATGCAGGTCAGACTCCGGCGCGTGCAAAAGTCCTCCAAGACGCTGGCAAGCCCGTGGTCAACCAGCGTGTAGAGTACAAGCCCGGGATCAACTTCGACATCTTCAAGAACGATTTCCAAAGCCCGTTGGCTACGCACCATCGGCCACAAATGCTCGACAATCTCAACATTCTCAAACTGAACAGTGCAAGCACGGCTGATGTTCTGGACCGTCTCGCCAGTCGAATCCGAGATTAGGTAGAGGTGGTGGCGATTCACTGGTGGCTACATGAATAAGAGTGTGGAAAATCTGGGCTAGACAGTCTCGAAACTACTTCAGTTATACCGCTCCGTCGCTAGAAGTTGCGACCTGAAATTCTCTCCTCGCTGGCAGATGTTCATTGTCAAGCTTCTATCCTTAGCCTGATAATCAGTTCACTCATCCGGAAAACAGGGTGCCATCATGACTCACTCCGTCACTATATCCAGAGCGTCCACACCGTTCCAGACATCATCAATTGCTATTTTATTTTGGAAATTCATGGGCTTGGCATGTTATAATCATTTTTCACAGACGATGAGCCATATGACTGATCTTACGCCGCATAGATTGGGAAACATTGGGAAGAAGACGTTATCCCCGTGACTCCAGTCACAATCACTACAACTACTTATTTTATAAGACTAAAGAGAGATTTTCGAAGACCAGCCAATCCAGCCTGCGAGGGGTTCTGTCTAAAACCTTGGTTCGCAGAACAACGGTAACAAGATTTCGGTTAAGAGAAATTCCATGACTGACCAATCCATGACCTGTGTGCTGGATGGAGCCCTCGTATCCCCCCCTCCCATCTGGTTGATGCGCCAAGCTGGTCGATACTTGCCAGAGTACCGCAAGATTCGCCAAGAAGCCGGATCATTTCTGGATCTGTGCTACAATCCCGATCTGGCAGCTGAAGTGACTATGCAGCCGATTCGTCGTTTCGACCTGGATGCTGCAATCCTTTTTTCCGACATATTAGTGATTCCTGATGGCCTCGGTATTCCTGTGCGCTTTGAAGAAGGCCGCGGTCCAATCTTGGACCCGGTCCGAGATCATGAGGCTGTTAAACGCTTGGATACAGAAGCTGTCAGAAGTCGCTGCGCCCCGGTGTATGAAGCGGTGGCCAAGATCAGAGCAGGTCTGTCGAACACGAAGACTTTGATCGGGTTTGCCGGGGGACCCTGGACCGTTGCGGCATATGCCGTAGAGGGTGGTAGCAGCAAGGGGTTCGGGGAAATCAAGGCATGGATGTGGCGCGATCCCCCAGGATTTCGTGCTCTAATTGATGTTCTTGTCGAAGCCACCATCGAACACCTGTCCCGACAAGTTGAAGCCGGCGCAGATTGTGTTCAGTTATTCGAGAGCTGGGCGGGGGTTCTTCCAGAACCGGAATTTCAATGTTACGTTGTCGATCCGACGCGGCGGATTGTAGATGGCTTGCGTTTTCGACACGCAAATTTGCCGATCATCGGATTTCCTCGTGCTGCTGGTCACATGATCGAAACCTACGTTTCCGAAACTAAGGTTTCTGCTGTTGGTCTGGATACTGGTGTTCCAATGGCGCAGGCTTTGGCCTTACAGCGCAAGTTGCCGATTCAAGGTAATCTCGATCCCCTTCTCTTGGTCAGTGGCGGGACAGCACTACGCCAAAGGGTCGAAGATCTTATCGGGATATTGGCGAGTGGTCCGTTTATCTTCAATCTTGGCCACGGTATCGTACCGCAAACACCGCCTGATCATGTGGCTGCACTGATTACAATGGTACGGGAAACCGCGCAGGTATCATCGGGATGAGCGGCAGTGCCGTGATTTTGTTCAATCTGGGGGGGCCAACTTCGCCGGAGACGGTTAAACCCTTCCTGTTCAATCTCTTCAACGACAAGGCGATTATCAATTTGCCAAAGCCTGTCCGGTGGTTTCTGGCCATGTTGATTTCGAGCCGTCGGAACCCTGTGGCCCAGGAAATCTACGCGTTGATGGGGGGGAAGTCGCCGATCCATGAGGAAACTCAGGCGCAGGCCGTTGCGTTAGCCAAAATCCTGGAAGAGCGTCTTGGTCGGGATGCAGCGCCAAGCGTTCATGTCGCCATGCGATATTGGGGGCATCGAGCCCAAGACGTTGCGCGAGAATTAGCAAAGAACGGCAAGAAAAAAACGCTGTTTTTGCCGCTTTACCCGCAGTTTTCAACGACGACATCCCTGTCTTCGATAAAGGAGTGGTCAGACGTTGCCGCATCGACAGGAATAGGTCCGGCTTGGGGTGGTATTTGCTGTTATCCAGTGATGTATGGCTTCGTCAAGGCAGCGGCCGACCGAATTCGAGAGACGCTTGCAGTTCATGAAGGACTCGCCCCAAGGCTGTTGTTTTCCGCACACGGCTTACCAACGAAAGTGATTGATTCCGGTGATCCTTATCAATGGCAAGTCGAGCGGACATCAGCTGCGCTGGCGGCTGAGCTGGGAGACATTGCCGCTGATCATGTGGTCTGTTATCAGAGTCGTGTTGGCCCTTTGAAATGGATTGGTCCGTCGACTGAAGACGAAATCAAACGCGCCGGCGCTGACAAGACGCCGGTGCTGGTTGTTCCCGTCGCCTTCGTATCTGAGCATTCTGAAACACTTGTCGAACTGGATATCGAATACCGGCTCTTAGCGGAGGCTGTCGGCGTGCCCGTTTATTTGCGCGCGCGAACAGTCGGAACCCATCCAGCGTTTATTGGCGGATTGGCAGATTTGGTGGAAGCCGCTTTGCGCGATGGAGGTCTGTGTTCCGATCAAGGCGACAGGAACTGCTCGTTGCACTGGTCTCAATGTCCACAACAGGCAAATTCGCAGAAATATGTCAGGTAAGTGACATGGACTGGCTATCTTGGGTCAAGGCGCTTCACGTCTTTACTGTCATCGCATGGATGGCTGGTATGCTGTATCTGCCAAGGTTGTACGTCTATCACGCTGGTGCTGAGGTCGGATCCGATAAATCTGAGACATTCAAGATCATGGAGCGGCGGCTGCTACGCGGAATTCTCAATCCGTCGATGATCGTTGCTTGGATTTGTGGTGTAATCATGTTCATAAAGCTCGAGTACTGGACTGAGGGCTGGATGCACGCTAAGTGGTTTGGCATCATAGGGCTATCCACACTGCACGGCCTTTATGCCCGGTGGCGTAAGGATTTCGAGCGGGATCAGAATACCCGGCCCGCGGTATTCTATCGTATCTGGAACGAAGTACCGGTTATCTTCCTGATACTGATCATCGTGATGGTGGTCGTGAAGCCATTTTAGACGGTGACAGTTTATCGCGCCTTCAAAACCATGTTATAACCTGCTATACGAGTAAACGCTGAACTACACTTCTGCCTTTCTCGTCATCATCGTCGATTGATCGCAGACTCGCCGGACGTGCGTGTCACATCAGCCGTTAAACATCCACCATTCCTGTTGAATGACGATGCAGACCCAGAGAATAGGCTGATATCCGTCTGGATTTCCAAGTCTGGTACGTCCGCTCTTTCCACAAAAACTTGCCGCCTTTTACCATTCGGCAGAGTTTATCAAACGAGTACCCTGTCATGTCCTCTGTAGATCTTCAGGACCTGAAAGCAAAATCACCCGGTGACCTCTTGGCCTATGCCGAGAAACTGGAAATCGAAGCGGCAAGTACCCTGCGCAAGCAGGAACTGATGTTCGCCATTTTGAAGGAACTGGCTGTCCAAGAAACCACAATTATCGGACAAGGCACCCTAGAAGTACTGCCCGATGGTTTTGGTTTTCTACGCTCATTTGAAGCTAACTACCTGCCTGGACCGGATGATATCTACGTATCACCCAACCAAGTGCGAAAATTCTCGCTTCGCTCTGGCGATACTGTCCAGGGCCCTATTCGTGGCCCAAAGGACGGAGAGCGCTATTTTGCACTATTGCAGGTCGATCAGACCAATTTTGAGGAGCCCGACAAGGTCCGCCATCGGATCAACTTTGATAATTTGACGCCATTGTATCCCGAAGAACGGCTCACCATGGAGCCGAAGGATCCTACGGCCAAGGACCTGACTAGTCGCGTGATCGACATAGTAACGCCAATTGGCAAGGGGCAACGCGCCCTGATCGTGGCGCCGCCGCGTACCGGCAAGACAATGATGCTGCAGAATATTGCGCATGCCATCTCGTCAAATCATCCAGAAGTATATCTGCTTGTTCTGCTGATCGACGAACGGCCAGAAGAGGTCACCGACATGCAGCGTACGGTTAACGGCGAAGTCATCAGTTCGACTTTTGATGAACCAGCGTCTCGACATGTGCAAGTTGCCGAAATGGTGATCGAGAAAGCCAAGAGGCTAGTTGAGCATAAACACGATGTGGTAATCCTTCTGGACTCGATCACTCGTCTCGCGCGGGCTTACAATACGGTAGTTCCTTCCTCCGGCAAGGTGCTGACTGGCGGCGTCGATGCTAACGCATTACAGCGTCCGAAACGATTTTTCGGCGCTGCCCGAAATATCGAGGAAGGAGGCTCTCTTTCCATCATAGCAACCGCCCTGATCGATACAGGTAGCCGGATGGACGAGGTAATTTTTGAAGAGTTCAAGGGAACTGGCAACAGTGAAGTAAATCTGGACCGCAAGCTGTCCGACAAGCGTGTCTGGCCGGCAATCGACATTGGCAAGTCTGGCACCCGGAAGGAAGAGTTGCTGGTTGATCAGGCAACTTTGGCCAAGATGTGGGTCCTCCGCCGAATCCTTTTGCCCATGGGTATCACCGACGCGATGGAATTTCTGGTTGGGAAACTGAAAGATACGAAAACAAACGACGAATTCTTCGATAGCATGAATACCTAGGCTGCCGCAAAATCGCCCCGTTTAGCTGAAATTTCCAGACAATTCGCAGTTTTGGCGAAGTGTGTGACAGTGGAATCGAAGGGGCTACTCGAGTATTTACAGCCATGAAGCATACAATCGCGCTGGTTGATGACGATCAGAACATTCTCACCTCCGTCTCCATCGCCCTTGAGGCAGAGGGTTTTGACGTCCGTATCT
Source organism: Rhodospirillaceae bacterium (assembly GCA_026709535.1). Classification (GTDB taxonomy): domain Bacteria; phylum Pseudomonadota; class Alphaproteobacteria; order Bin65; family Bin65; genus Bin65. The sequence goes on along the minus strand of JAPOST010000117.1, from coordinate 3,125 downwards.
ACAAGGATGGCGCATCGGCCCTGAACGGCATTACGTCTCTCCCGCCGGATCTTGCAATCTTGGATATCAAGATGCCTCGCATGGATGGTATGGAATTGCTGAATCGCATCCGTACACAGTCCCGCCTGCCCGTCATCTTCCTTACCTCGAGAGACGATGAAATAGACGAGATCCTGGGCTTGCGAATGGGAGCGGACGATTACATCACCAAACCCTTTTCTCAAAGCCTTCTAATCGAACGCATTCGCGCAATCCTGCGCCGGACAGAGACGGAATCAGCGACGGCCGGTCCGACAAGTGACAATACCATCGTACGCGGATCGCTGGTCATAGATGCCGATCGCCATCTGTGTTCTTGGAAAGAGGAGCCGCTGCAACTGACAGTAACCGAGTTCCTGATACTGCAGTCACTTGTACAGCGTCCTGGCCATGTCAAAAGCCGTGATCAGCTGATGGACGCGGCCTACGGCGAGAACATCTACGTCGACGATCGTACCGTCGACAGCCACATCAAGCGACTGCGGAAGAAGTTCAAGGCTACGGACGACAACTTCGACAAGATCGAAACCCTCTATGGGATAGGCTACCGCTACGCAGAAACCTGAACACGTCGGCGGACAACAACGACCCTGGGCTGCCGTCACAACTGCCGATGCAGAATGCACGTAATGCTGGATCATGCTCGCTTGAGTTCGACAGATGTCTACGGGACAACTCCGCCGCCGCGAGCGCAAGTCACTGACGATTTGGCAAACAGAAAGTCAAACGGCGTCTTGCGTCGTCGCTTCTCTCGCCTGACACTCCGCATCCTGGCCATCAGCGTTTTTCCACTGGCGACGATCTTTGGCGGTCTGATGTATCTAGGCATCTACGAACACAGTCTGATCGAAGCGAGGCTGTTGGCGTTGGGGACCCAGGCGCGCATCATTGCAGGCGCGCTGGGTGAAACAGCTGTGCCGCAAGGCAATCCAGCCACGACTGATATCAACATCCGGGTAGCGCGTAAGGTGGTACGAAGGCTGGTGCGGCCGACCCAGGTCCGCGCCCGCCTGTTTGACCAAAACGGCAAGATCATAGCTGACAGTCGATCGCTGCTGCGCCCGGGCGGCGCTATCCGGCATGAAGCACTTGCGCCGCCTAGGAGTTCAAGTTGGGCACTTCGCAATTTGCGCGACGTCTACGACTGGTTTTTTTTCCTGTTGTCAAAAGGCCGCGACCAAACTGCTGTATACAAGGAGAAACCCTATGAAAGCGCGTCGGACTACGAGGAAGTGCAGCGCGCCCTCGACGGTGAAGACCGCAGCATGGTGCGGCTGTCTGAACGCGGTTACCTGATCCTTTCATTCGCCATTCCAGTGCAGCGCTACAAGAATGTTTATGGCGCGTTGATGTTGTCCATGCCCAGTATCGAAATTGACCGCTCGGTGCGCGATGTGCGTCAGAACATCGTCCAGATTTTCGGGGTGGTGTTAGTCTTGTCTTTGCTGCTGTCTTTCTACTTGGCCCGAGCAATTGCTCGGCCAATTAATCGACTGGCGCTGGCTGCAGATCACATGCGCCGGATGCGCAGTCGGTCGGTACAAATTCCTACCTTTCCGGATCGGCAGGACGAGATCGGCGACCTTTCTGCGGCGCTGAATGATCTGACCAATGAGTTGTTCAACCGAATGGATGCGATTGAACGGTTTGCCGCTGACGTCTCGCATGAGTTGAAAAACCCTTTGTCGTCTCTGCGCAGCGCGGTGGAAACTGCGGTCAGGATAGATGATCCCGAAAAGCAAAAACGCCTTATGGCGGTGATTGAGCAGGATGTTGGACGGCTGCACCGTCTGATTACTGACATCGCTACCGCCTCAAGGGTCGATGCCGAGTTGGCACGAACCGCTCCGATGCCGGTCGACGTGCGACGCATTCTGGTAGCCTTGGGCGATGTATTTCGTGCGACTGCCAAGGACGCAATGCCAGAAGTATTGCTTGATATCCCTAGTCAGGGTGACCTGATCGCACGGGCGATCGAAGACCGACTCTTGCAGGTCGTACAGAATCTGATAGCCAATGCAGTGTCTTTCAGCCCCCCCGGCGGGAAAATCCTGATCTCCGCGAAGTTAGAAAAGAGTGTTATTTCCATCACCGTCGATGATCAGGGACCTGGTATTCCGGCCGGCAAGGAAGAGGACATCTTCAAGCGGTTCTATTCTGAGAGGCCGGCGGCGGAGGCGTTTGGCCAGCACTCTGGCTTGGGGTTGAGCATCAGTAAGCAGATTGTCGAGGCGGTCGGCGGCGGAATCCGCGCCGAAAACATCATCGACGAGGGTGGAAAGGTGCTGGGTGCCAGGTTTGTTATAACGCTTCAGCGCATGACTCGATCTGTAAGCTGCTTGCCAAGGGATGGGGGTGGCGATCGTCCAAAGCCGCAATTCTAGTCCTCAGTCAGAAACAAGGGTTTCCCCTCTTTTCCGGATCATGGCTTTCTCCTGCCGCCATCCCGCGGCGCATGACACGCGGGGGACGGACCGATGGGCAGGAGATCAGGCTTTCGGACGCGGCGCGCGCGTCTCGAACACGTCGCCAACAACCCGCGGCGCGTCCGGAAGCACGTCTGGCGGGCCCGCTTCCTCGCCGCGGGCGTCGACGGGCTGCTCCGGGACGCCATGCGCCCTCCGGGGAGGAAGCCGGGGACGCAGAGGTCGCTTCCCATGACGCTTGACCATGCCTGCTCGCGGCCCTCGACATCGCCACCGGCACCGCTCGCAGGAGTTCCTCGCCTTCCTCGATCATGTCGCCGAGGGGATAGCACCCGGATGCCCGGTGCACGTCATCCTCGACAACGTCTCCTCGCACAGGTCGGCCGCGGTTCACCGATGGCTGAAGAGCCATCCCGTTCCACGTCACCCCGACCTCGGCGTCCTGGAGGAACGCCGTCGAGGGGTTCTTCCGGGCAAAGGCTGAAGAATGCGGTCTTCGACCCGCTCGACGCGGGTCTCGCGGCCATCGAGGGCGCCATCATGCCCACCACGCCCGTCCGTTCCGCTGGAGCAGGAAGCCCGAGGACCGCGTCGAGGCGGGGAAGAGAGGACACCACAAGCTTCACGAAAGGGCATCAAATGAATGAAGCAAAACACTAG
>JAPOST010000186.1 GCA_026709535.1 Rhodospirillaceae bacterium | reverse complement strand
TCGTGGCGAAATGCCGGGTGGAAGGAGACCGTCTCTGCGTCGCTTACGAACCGATATTCAGAGGCTGGTGACTTTCTCTGCCCGGAGGTCATAGTTGAGTTCGGCGCGCGATCAACGGGTGAGCCGCACGCAACTCGGCCCGTCGTGTGCGATGCGGCCGCATATCTTCCCGATGTCACATTCCCCGAAGCGCACCCTACTGTCATGCTGGCGGAGCGAACCTTTTGGGAAAAGGCGACCGCCGTCTACGTCTCCTGCCGCCAGGAACGACGCCGCGGCGAGCGCCTGTCAAGGCACTGGCACGATCTTGCGCGCCTGGATGAAGCCGGCATTGCAACGAACGCCCTTACTGATCGTGTCCTTGCCCTTTCCGTCGCGCGCCACAAGGCGGTATTCTTTGTCGAGAACGACGCCCGCGGCGAATGGATCGACTATAAGGCAGCGGTCACTGGCGGTCTCCAAATTGTTCCCTCCGGTGCCGCGCACGAAATGCTCGCCGACGACTGCTGGCTAGCGGCATGCTAGCTCGACGAGAACGAGACATTCGATGCTCTGATTGAGCGATGCGCCGTGATCACAGCGCGCGCCCCGAAACAAATCGACCGTGATCTGGGCTTGTAGGACCGTTTTCGGACAATTGGATCCCGAGTGTATTCTCCCGAGCGCCACCGTAACCATCGGCCTGCAAGGCGAGAGGACATATCCCGGCTACGAATTTCAGCGGTCGTGTAGCCGCATTCGCCGTAGAGCGGGATAGCGGGATGTAGAGGCCGAGAAGCTCGGTGGTTTCGTCGACAAGCAGAACCGAAACACCAGCCTACCGGTCTTCAAGCGTTGCTGATTTGACATCGCTCACTCTGCTCCACTCGGTGCCCGCCAATTCAAAGTGAGGAAGCGGGCCTGTGGCAGTGACGCAGTTTGATGGCATGTGTCATAAATCAGCCAAAATCGTGTGTCCGTTTACCCCCAAAAAATCAACGGTCAAAGAAATGCAGATCCAGCATGGTCGATGAACGAGTCCTCGTCGCGAATGTATTTCAGCAAGGTTTCAGCATTCTTGTGTCGGGTTACCTCCATGATCTTATCGATCCTCGCGTGATGTGCCGCCGCGCAGGTAACGAATCCGGCACGCAAGGAGTGGCCTGAATATTCTCGTGGGTCGAGTCCGATCATTCGTGCGTGGCGCTTTACGATCCGCGCAACATCGCCTGGATCAAGCGGACGGCCCGAGGCGACGCCACCGCGTAGCAGGGTTTGAAATACAAACCCCTCGCTAATATTTGATGCACTCAGCCAGCGCTCGACATGCCCGATCGGCTTGATAGCTCTGCCGTGCATGACCGCTACCCGCTGACCGACCCCTTGCGGGTCTGTCTTTGATTTCCGTATGTGGAGGATCATACCATCAGTTCCCTTGCGTTCGAGGTCGTCCATTCGCAGGTGGCACAACTCAGATCGGCGTAATGCTGCTGCAAAACCCAGCGACAATACTGCTGTGTCACGAAGTCCGTGCAGACCTCCGCCGCAGGACTTCAACATCGCGAGAATCTGGTATTCCCTGAAGGCCTTTACCCGGCGTGGTGTATCGCCGAGGACCCTTGCTAGTCCTTGCAGCACTTCATCTACAATACTCGTGGAGGCCGGTGATGAGGTCCCCATACGACGCCAATGGTCGTTCAGGCCGCTACGGTAGAGCCGAAGCGTATTCAGCGCCAGCGGGCCGCTACCGCCACCGGAGCCCTCGTTCGCCATCGCTACCAGAAAGCTAACGACATCCTCAGGCTTGGCCATTTGCGGCACCAACTCCACACTCCGACACCAAGCGGTGAAGCACCTCCAGGCTTTCTCATATGCTATCCGCGTGTTCTCTGATTGAGCGGCGTCACGGAAAGCAGCCGCGGAAAAGGGTGTTCCCACGATTGGCAGGTTTTTTAAGTGGTTCATACGTTGTCCCCCATGCAAGAAGGGGGAAGTAGACCATCCAGCTTTCCTGCTACATCCATTTACTATGGAATCAAGACTGGCTTCAACGACGCCTTCATCGTCGACCAGGCGACCCATGATGCGCTCGTCG
>JAPOST010000033.1:4373-20679 GCA_026709535.1 Rhodospirillaceae bacterium | reverse complement strand
TGGTTGCAGCCTCGGCCTGCCTGGTGTTTACCGGATCCCGATCCGGGATCAGGCCCTGCCTGATCAAAGCCGGTCCCGGTGTGAGCATCGAACGGAGGCCGTGCCACCCTGCCTCCTTGCAGGCTTCTACTGTCCGCAGGTCTTGTATTTTGACGCCATGCACTTCCGCGCCAGCGCGTTTGCGCGTTCGATACCGGCCCTGGACATGAGGCCCTCCAGCAAATTCCGCGCCTTGCCAGCACGTTCACGACCGTTGGCGCTGGCGATGTTGAACCACATGTGCGCCAGAACAACATCCTTCAGCACGCCCTGGCCCTTGTAGTACATAAACCCTAGGTTGTGCTGCGCCTTGGCGTGGCCCTGTTCGGCGGCCTTGCGGGTCCAGTGGACAGCCTTGGCGAAGTCCTTCGGCACGCCCTCGCCTTCGTCGTACATGAACCCGAGGAGGAACTGCGCTGAGGCGTCACCCTGCTCGGCAGCCTTGCGATACCAGTAGGCGGCCTTGGCGAAGTCCTTTGGCACGCCCTCACCTCTGAAGTACATGTCTCCGAGGAGGAACTGCGGTGAGGCGTGGCCCTGTTCTGCGGCCTTCTGCCACCAGTAGACGGCCTTGGCGGCGTTCTTCGGCACGCCCTCGCCCTTGTAGTACATGCTCCCGAGGAGGAACTGCGCTGAGGCGTCACCCTGCTCGGCAGCCTTGCGATACCAGTAGGCGGCCTTGGCGAAGTCCTTCCGCACGCCTCGGCCCCCTTCGTGCAGCACCCCGAGGTTGAACTGTGCCTTGGCGTGTCCCTGTTGGGCGGCCTTGCGGGTCCAGTAGGCGGCCTTGGCCATGTCCTTCGGCACGCCTCGACCCAAGTTGTACATGAGCCCGAGCTTGAACTGTGCCTTGGCGTCGCCCTGTTGCGCCCGGCGTTTCAGGTCGGAGAGATCAGACGCCAGCGCCGGGACGGCAAGAACCGTCAGCGCGATGGCCACGACGGCCGCCATGCCTTTTTTCATCCTGTTCATTCCGCACTTCCCCTCAGGGTCGGCCGAACCGTTCCGTTCTTATCCTGCCGGTCAAGCGTCCCGCAAGGCGACATGAGAAGACAATCCCCAGCGCAGACCGCGCTTGATCTGGTGGCGCGGCGACGGACCCTCGACGGGTGTTCGATGCGGGCAAGAAGATCAATGGGCTGAAGCGGCCGATCGCCGTCGAGGGGGACGGGAGCCCGATCGCGGTTCGGGTTCACCCGGCCGACGTTCAAGGTACGCCGGATGTGACGATGCCGACGGCTGGTCAAGGACTTCGAGCGGAGCCTGGAGAGCATCCTGGCCAGGGTGCAACTCGCCGTCTGCCGCTTCCTGATGCGCAGGGTCGCGGGAGGGATCAGTCATTGATTCATGAAAACATGATTATATCAAGGGCTTATGCTTCAGACACTTAACCCAAAACAGGGATGCTTCCCAATCCACCGCGATGGGCCGCTTCAGCCCATTGATCTTCTTGCCCGCATCTTACCCCGAAGGTCCGCCTGCGTCTGCACCAGACGTCAAAGGAATTCTGAATCATGGAAAACGGCGGATCACAAGGCGGAATGAGGCGCCACGGGCAACCCGGTGACAGCATGGGCCAGATCACATCTCGGAGTCTACTTCGGAGAGAGGATCAAATCTTGAAGTCACCCGAGACTACAGGAACAAACTCTTGGCAAAGCACGGTCAATCGCCGCGGAACGCGTCACCTTTCTTTGCCCGTGACAGGGAAATCTCCACAATCCGGTCTATAATCCGACCAGGCTTTTTCCATTTCATCACCAGCTTTCCAGGGTCCATTCCATACTGTGCGACAATGTCGAGCAATTGGTCCAATCTGAGTGTCATGAGACGGGACTGCAAAATATCCTCATCTTTGCGTGCCAATTCCACAGGGTCGAAGACGGCTGGCTTGCGCCGCCCTCCTTTTCGCGGTACCACGTTGACGTTGGACTTCCCTGCCGGTCGAGCAGGCTTGAGAGAAAGCGCCTTTTCCATGCATTCTCTAAAGTCCTCATTACGCTCAGCTTCATCCGCAACTACCCGCGCGATGGCTAAAAGTGTTCGTCTGATGGTCATGTATCTATGTCCAACTTGTCCAGAAGCTCCTTTGCCAGGTCGATGTAACGCTCTGCCAAGTCGCCGTAACCGTACTTTTGCTTTAGCGTCCGTCTACTGTTCTGGAATTCGGCTGCAGCCGCGATCTGATTTGCTTGTCTGATCACGGTATCGAAAACTGGTGCATCTCCGTCATTCTTAAGGTTCCGGGAAACATTCTTGTGAGTGATCGAGTTCTCTTGGTATTTTGTTATCACGATACCGAGCGGCTCAACATTCTCGGCAATTTGAAGAGAAAAACCGCTGACGTGTTTTATGATTTGCGGGATGCCATACGTTGACAAGACGTCAGGAACGGTGGGTATGATATACCCTTCGGATATCCGTAAGCCGTTAAGCGTAATGATACCCAAGTTGGGCGGACAATCGATCAGGACGAAATCATAGTCGTCGAGGTTAGATTTCACGGCTAGCCGAAGCAGATCAATCGGAGTTACCGCATGGAATTGGCCTGCCGGCGCTTTGGAGAGATGGTCTTGCACATCAATCAGATCAAGGCTGGAAGGAAGCAGATCGATTTTTTCAGCGCCTTGGACATCTGACACTTGGCGTTGAAGACTCTTGTCAATATCGAAGCTGCTGTTCTGAGGCTCCAAGGCATCCTTGAAGAGCCGCGCCAGCGTTTGCTCCTTCTCGTTAATCGCTTTCCAACGTTCCTCGCCAATCAGCATGATCGTCGCGTTGGTCTGCGGGTCCAGATCGACAACCAAAATGCGCTTGCCGAACTGTGCAGCCAAGGTTTCTGCAAGAGCAACAGTCGTGGTTGTCTTCGCTACTCCGCCCTTGAGATTGATAAGAGAAATTACACGTGCCATTGGAACCTTTCTTCGTCTAAGCCACGCTCGGACTTGCCTCGCCCGAAAGACAGGACCCGCCCGAAGATTGGCAACGGGGTCGGGGAAGTCGGGAAACCGAGAGCGCCAGTTGGCCACAGCTTGGCGCGATACTGCCGCGAGTTGAGCGATCTCGTTGATACCGACCAAGTCATCTTCAGTGGGCAAAGTGATCTCTGTGATCGTTGTTCACAGCGAATGTTTACAACGTTCACAAATAGTCCGCAACTCAAAAATGCATGACCGCCTATTTTTCCAAGCTGAACAGGCTCAAGAAGGATGGACTCCGCATTATCGCTATGATCCAAAATCATCGGGCAGACCGTCATAGCTGTTCGCATAGGCTATGGGCCGGCCTGGATTGTGGAGTGGTCCATCGCGGTGGATGGGGCGATGTCGCCGTTTGGCCAAGGACGTCAAACGGTGCTTGGAGAGTTCCCTCGTCTAGTGTTCAGTCATAATTCCCCAAGTTTTCCTTCATTCCCGGATCGTGACATGATCCTGCCGCCGCCGTGACGCGGCGCGCGCGTCTCGCGAACGTCGCCGACACCCCGCAGCACCCCCGGAAGCACCCGTATCGTCTTGGTGCCCGGCTCCGGGCCCTCTCAACGATACACACTTGGCTCCGAGGTGAACTGGAAGCCTCTAGAAGCCGTGGATTTTGGTGCGTGATCTGATTTCCTGTTTTCTGGAGGTGATGGGGATGCACACAGCTGGATTGTCTGGTCTTGCGGATCATCTGGAGCGGTTGTCGGCGACGGTGGATCCGCTTGAGGCGCGTGGCGACAGGCCTGCTGGCGGGCAGATCGTGGATGCCACCCTGGTGTCCGCGCCACGCCAGCGGATGAGCAGGGAAGAGAGGGCGCGCGCCAGGGCGGGCGAAAGTGCTGCGAACGTCTGGCCTGACGATCCTGCCAAGGCGGCGCAGAAAGACACCAACGCGCGTTGGACGGTCAAGTATTCCAAGGCCAAGATGGCGAGAAAGACGCAGGGCTGGTCGATATCTCGGTGCCGCACTTTGGCGACAAGAACCCCGTCAGCATTGATCGTGAATAGCGGTTTGTCCGAGGCGAGACCTGCACGGACGCCGCGCGTCATGACGGACATGAACCGGCCTCGGTTCTCGATGACGCGAACAGCGCCAGGGCGGTCTGGGCCGATACCGGCTATCGATCGACCAGGAACGACGCCTGGCTGAAGGCGCAAGGCTACCGCTCCCCTATCCATCTCAGGAAGCCGCGCGGCAGGCCCATGGCGCGCGGCAACGCGACCCGGTCCGCTATCCGTGCCTGTGTTCGGCTACGAGAAGGGACCAAGGGCGCTCACGATCCGCTCCATTGGGCAGACCCGCGCGGCGGGGCGGATGACCCTGGCAAATCTGAACTGCAACTTCCACCGCCTCATCTTCCATGAGCGACGACAGGCCACCGCCTGACTCCGTCCAGAATCCGGAAAAACCCGCTTGTGCGGTCTCGATCAGGGTGGAAAAGCACCCATAAACCCTGATCCGGGCCGAAATCCACCCATAACGCGTGTCCGCCGATCAAACTCACTTCCGCAAACCACCAAAAACCGCGTTAATCAAGGTCTCCATTTCCGTGCGATTTGCGCTGCCATGCAAATCGGCCTCCGACACTACGCCTGCGAGACGGTTGACTGGCTGCAGGCGCGGCTCGCTGCCGGGGACTGCACACGGACCTTCCTGGCCCGCGAGCTGTGTGTGCAGGAGGACTGGCGCAACGCGAAGGGCGCGCCGTGCCTGGCCTCGGCCCGGGCTGTCCTTCCGAAGCTGTCCTTGGCGCTCGGCCTGCCCCTGCGCATGCTCGCCGTGCGCGTGCTGGAGCCCGACGCGGAGAACGCGCGCCGCATCGCCACATGGTACGAGAAACGAGGGCTGATCGAGGAATGGTTCGCGGCCCTGAAGGTCGGAACGCGGATCAGGGACCGCAGGCTCGACGCTGCCGACGACCTGCAAAGGTGCCTCGCCTTCGACGCCACCACCGCCTGCACCGTCATGTCGATCGAACGTCTCGCCCGCAGCGCCCCGGAAACGCGCGCGCAGGACATCGTCCACCCCGACGAACTCCATGTCCTCGCCATCCACATGGACAAACCCGACCACCGCAGACAGCGCGGCCCGCCCAACCCCAACCGGACGATCGCGGAGTTCGTGGTGAACACCGCGCGCCTCGCCGGATTCATCCCGGCAAAGCGCCAGCCCACTCCGGGAACCGGAAAACTCCGGGAAGGATACCGGATACTGGCACTCTTCGTCGAACATCACAGGGTCATGAGAGACTACCCAAACACTAAGCCAACTATGTTACAGTGAAAGGTCATGGGCAGGGGTTTCTGCGTCCGCCCGAGCGCTTGGATCTGGTTCGCACGCTCACTCGGACCGGTGGCGTTCACATGCTCACTCTCGTCCACCGAGAGGACGACGGCATGGTCGGGCGGGTCGACACAGAGGCCGACGACCTTGATCGCAAACCGCGGGTCGCGGGACACCTTGAAGGTCCTCCTTCAGGATGGCAGGGACCGTGGAGCAGACCATCCCCGGCTTCCCCGCCGGCGCCCGCACCCGGGCATGCGCCGGCGGGGGCGACATCGCCAGGGCGATCAGGGCCTTCACCTGGCCCTCGGGGACCGGCTTCTTCCCCGGAGGGCGCGTGGCGTCCCGGAGCAACCCGTCGACGCCGGCGGCGAGGAAGCGGTCCCACCGTCGGCTTCGACATCCCGGTCCGCTGCAGGGTCTCCATCAGCCCGCAGCCGGAGCCGAGTGCCAGGACGATACGGGCCCGCCAGACGTGCTTCCGGACGCGCCGCGGGATGGCGGCGGCAGGATCAGGCTGTGGTCCGGAAAAGAAGGGAATCCCTTGTTTCTGACTGACCACTAGGTTGGGAAACGCGGCCGGCAGATAACCTGGGTTTTCCGCTCAGGTTTCGTCGGGACCCTTCAGGTTATCAAGAGCGGAAAGCACTTTCTCCGGTGTGATTGGCAAGCTGGTAATTCGGGCGCCGCAGGCATCTTCGATTGCGTTGGCGATGGCGCTGGCGACTGGAAGTATCCCCGCTTCGCCCATACCCTTGGAGCCGAAGGGGCCGGGACCATGGCCTTGTTCCTGGGTAATGGAAGTGAATTGGATGGGAAGGTCACGGGCCAGTGGTACACGGTAGTCGACCGCACGGATATTTTCGAGCACGGCCCCACGATAGCGCATGCCTTCGAACAGGCTCTGGCCGATCGCCATGACGGCCGCCCCTTCGTCCTGTCCACGGCAAACATCGGGATGAATGGCGCGACCAGCATCGCCGCTTACGACCAGCTTCAACAGGTCTACCCGGCCGGTTTCGGGATCGACTTCGACCTCTGCGGCGCCCCATCCGATCTCCCACGAGACGCACTGGGACTCCAGTGGCGCCCGGTGATCGGTGGATGGCTTGAAGAAGCCGCGACCAACGAACTCGAACCCCGTGCCGCCATAGTAGCCCATGATGAGGAGTTGCAGAGGGTGGATCTCGTCGCCCCTTTTGATGACCCAGTCATCCAATACGAGATCAGCAACCGGGCAATCCAATTGTTCTGATGCAAAGACCATCACTTGATCCAGACATTCGCGTGACGCAATCTCCAAGGCTTGCCCCATCACGACAAGGGCGGAACTGGCATTGGTTCCTTGGTCAAATGGCGTGATGTCGGTGTCAATCGGTGCATAGCGCACCCGCTCGACCGGACAATTGAAAATTTCGGCCACGATGCGGGTGAAAGCAGTGGTCACCCCCTGGCCGATCTCTGTGGTCCCGCAGTTGATGATGAGGCCCCCTGTTGTGGTGGCCTTTACCTGGACAGTCGCCGGCTTGTTGACGCCGCCGGAGTCCTTGAAGCCGACCGCGAGGCCAATCCCGCGTCCTTCAGCCCGGTTGGACTTGTGGTAGCCGATCTCCTCGGCAACGATATCCAGGCCGACGTGCAGATCGCTGTCCATACCGCTCTCGCCCGGCACGAATGGCTCCCCCAGCGCCAGGAAGTTCTGCTTGCGGATATCGTAGGGATTGATGTCGAGGCGCCTTGCAATCATGTCGATCTGGCTCTCGGAAGCCCAGCTTGTTTGCGTTCCGCCGAATCCGCGGAACGGACCGGCAGGCGTCGTATTCGTCATGATGCAGTCGCATACCGTATCGATATGCCGCCATCGGTATGGGCCTGGAATCCGGTAACCGGCTTTCTCGGCAACGAGGGGAGAGGCATCGGAATAAGCGCCGCTGTCGAGCAGGATGTGGCTTTGTCGAGCGACGAACGTGCCGTCCGCCTTGACGCCGGTTTTCAGGCGCAGAATCGCGGCGTGCTGACTTTGGGTCAGGAAATTCTCTTCATGAGTCATGCAATGGCGGACTGGCCGACCGCTGAGCCTCGCCAGCAGAACGGCTATGGGCTCCGCCTTGCAGTTGTTCTTGGCGCCATATCCGGCGCCAATCAACGGGACGTGAACCCGGATATTCTGTTCCGGGTGGTTGAAGACCCGCGCCAGCTCCTTCCGGAGCGGGAAAGGGTTCTGGCAACTGGACCAGACTTCCAGACTGTCGTGGTCCCAAGCCGCCACGGCAACAAAGGGTTCCAGATGGTAGTGCTGAAGGCGGGAGAAGTGAAATTCGTCCTCGAAAACATGATCGGCCTCTGCGAAGGTTGCAGCATCGCCGGTCCGGTATCGGAATTGGTAGAAATTATTCTTGGCGGGAAACTTCTCGGCACTCGCTCCTTGGCCGTAGGCCGGTACGATTCCCATCGGCTCGCTCTCGAACAGGTCTGGCGCCTGTTTATCCATCGCTTCTGCAATGGTTCCGACCGTCGGTAGCACTTCGTACTTGACGTCGATCAGCGCCAGCGCCTCCACCGCGGCGCGCTCTGTCTCCGCCGCCACGGCCGCAACCGGGTCGCCGATATATCGCACCTTGTCGATCGCGACGATCGGCTGATCTTTGATGAAGTAGCCGTAAGTCGGGTTGAGACCTTCCAGATGGTTCCGGGTCACTACCGCGTGCACCCCAGGATACTGACGGGCCCTGCTCGCATTGACTGAGGTCAGGCGGGCGTGTGGATGGGGGCTGCGCAGCGTTCGCGCGTGCAGCATGCGCGGCAAATCGATATCGACGGTATAGCGCGCAGCCCCAGTGATTTTGGCGTCAGCGTCGGTGCGCGGCGCGGCGGATCCGATAACCCGCAGCGGTGTCGCCACGCTCACGATAGTTCCCCGACGGCCTGCGCGGCGGCCTCTACCGCCTCAATGATCATCTTGTAGCCCGTGCAACGGCAGATATTCGCGCTCATCCATTCGATGATTTCTGCGCGGCTGGGATTGGGATGGCGCTCAAGCAGAGCAACGGCCAGCATGATCATACCAGGCGTGCAGTAACCGCACTGAAATGCGCTGTTGTTCCTGAAGGCCTGCTGCACAGGGTGAAGGGCGCCCTGATCCGACAGACCTTCGATCGTCCGGACATCGGTCCCATCAAGCATGAACGAGAAGGTCGCGCATGCCGCGGTCGGCGAGCCATCCACCAAAATCGTACAAGCCCCGCAAACAGCTTGGTCACAGCCGATCTTCAGTCCCTTCATGCTCTCCTGATCCCGCAACAGGTCCGCAGCGACCAGGTTGGTTGACACAGTTGGAGCAACCGCGCGACCGTTCAGCGCAAAGCGGATGGTTCGGACCGTGTCGCCGCTCATGTCGCCATGCTTTCCAGTTGCTGGCGCAGGACGGCACGGATAAGGCGAGTTCGGTAAGCGTCACCGGCGACAGTGCTATCGGGAGGCGTCGGCAGATCGATGGTCATCCGTTGCGCCAGATCGCCGGCATCGGTGACCAGTTGCGCAGGATTTGCGGTTCCGGCGGGGAGGCGCGCCATCCAGAGCTGATCGTAGGCACACCCGACAGCCACCACCCCCTCCAGCCCCTCTGCAGTCTGCCAAAGTCCCGTAAAGACGGACGCAACCGGCTTGTAACGCCGTTCAGCGCGCAGTCGCTGACGGTTCCGGACGGGAACGCGTATTCCTGATATCACGCCAGCGGGCGCCCAACCGACCGGGCCGCCATCGAACGACCATTGCGAGTCACGACCGCCCGCATTTACCCTGATTTCGGCGCCGGCCGCGATCAACAGCGGCAACAGGTCGTAACCCGGATTGGCGGCGGCCAGGTTGCCACCCAGTGTGGCAGCGCAGCGGACGCGAATGTTGGCGATATCGCGCGCGGCGCGGGCGATATCCGGCGCTTGTGCTTCCAGCGGTGCCCAGCGCGCCAGCTGGTCCAGGGTCACGCCGCCGCCGATCCGTAGTCCCGATGTATCTGCTTCCAGAGCCTTCAGATCATTGGCCTTGGCAAGGCTGACCAGATTATCCGTCCGGCGTCCGGCGCGCAGGGCCGGGATCAGATCCACACCGCCAGCCAGCAAAGCGACTTCGGGCAGGCATTCCAGCAGGCCGACCGCTTCGGCCGATGAGGTCGGTTCATGCAGATGAAACGGGGCAATGGCGCTATGGCTGGCGAAATACATCCGTTAAAGCAGGATTAACGTTTGAATAGCGGGTGTCAGGCTCTGCGCGAACACCTACCATACACGCTACCTCAAAGCTTTTGACCTGCATAGGGCTGCTGGTTATGGTCGGTCAGGCTACGCAGGAACAACCATTGACGGCATACGCATGACCAGTCCTCGCATGATCCACCCGCTAGATGGAATCGATTACCAGCATCAATGCCGCGATTGGGAGGAAACACCCTATACCAAGGCCCTCGGCGACGCGCTGGAGGAACTTTTTGATCGCGAGATTCATGATCTTGACGGTATCGTCGTCGGCTTGAACGAAGCCAAGGTCAAGCCGCCAGAAGGCGGGACTTGGAACGTGGACCTGTTCCAAGCCGAGATGGCGCGACTCGGCGCTTGACAATGGCTGATTGCTGGTGCTGAGACTACAGTTCAAGGGCGTATCTCGCCACTTCCCGCCCAAGCGCGGACGGTCGGAATCGGAAGGTGTGCTGGCTGTCGACGACGTGAACGTCGAGGTTGGTGATGGCGAGGTTGTCTCGCTTATTGGGCCGAGCGGTTGCGGTAAAAGTACCCTGCTCAATCTGGCAAGTGGATTGGACCGACCATCGAAGGGTGAGGTGTTTGTCGATGGGGCGCCTGTAAGTGGTCCCAACGAGCATGTCGCCTTCATGCTACAGAAGGATCTGCTTCTTCCTTGGCGGACCGTCCGCAGGAACATCGAGTTCGGACAGGAAATCCGCAAGCTCGAGCCGGACAAGCGCCGCCAGCGCGCCGAAATGTTCCTCAAGCGGTTCCATCTTGACGGCTTCGCTGACCATTATCCGCACGAACTGTCAGGCGGCATGCGGCAGAGGGCGGCCTTGGCCCGAACCATGATGATGAACCCGGATGTCCTGTTGCTGGACGAGCCCTTCTCGGCGCTGGATGCACAAACCAAGATGGTTCTGCAACAAGATCTGGCGGGGACGCTCGCCGACGAAAGAAAGACCGCCTTCCTGATTACCCACGATCTGGTCGAAGCACTTGCCCTGAGCGACCGCGTCCTGGTGATGTCCCGCCGCCCTGGCCGGATCATCAAGGAAATTCAGGTGGATATCCCTGACCGCGACAATCCGATGGAGCGACGGCAGCATGAACGCATCGGACCCATGATCGCACAGTTGATGGGTCTTCTGGACATCGGCAGTTCCGAAGAACTGGTCTGATGGCAGTGATTCAAGATGCAGCGCTGACGCCGGATCACGCCGGGCCTGTCCGTCGGAGGGTCAACCTCGTTTCCTTCCTGCATCGACAAGAAGTGTGGCTCAGTATCCTGGCGCTGGCAGCGTTCCTGGCAAGCTGGGAGTGGGGCCCTCCTCTGCTCGGCATCGCACCCTACAACATTCCGCAGATGTCTGCCGTCTGGTCGGAGGGGCTGCACATGTGGGCCCACGGCGACCTGCTGCGCCACACCATGATCACCTGCATGGAGGTGATCATCGGCTTTGCCCTAGGGTGCGCCATGGGTGCGATAATAGGCTATGCGCTAGGAATGTCGCGCCTTCTGGAGGCTGTTGCTTCGCCTTATATCTTGGCGCTGCAGATCGCGCCCAAGGTCGCGTTCGCCCCGCTCTTCGTCATGTGGTTCGGCTACAACATCACGCCGCGGATCCTGACAGCGGTCCTGATTGTGTTTTTTCCGGTGCTGATCAATGTCCTGACAGCGGTCCGCAGTGTGGACCCGGCGATGATTGATCTGGCCCGGCTGTTCCGGGCATCGCGCGCCCAGATCTTCTGGAAAATTGAGTTCCCTTGGTCGATGCCGGCGTTGTTCAGCGGCCTGCGCATCGGCGCGACACTGGCCGTCATCGGCGTTACAGTTGCGGAACTGGTGGGAGGCAACGTGGGGCTGGGTGCGGTCCTGGCCGAATCGGAAGGCCAAGCCAATACGGCGGCTGTCTTCGTGACAATCATTCTGCTTACGCTGATCGGCATCCTAGCATATGTTTTGGTCATCCTTGCCGAGCGGATGGTTCTGCGCTACGCCCCACAGCGGTCAGCCGATGACATCGGCGTTTGATGCCACACAACAGGGAGTAGAGTAAGATGCTCGATTCCGGTCATATCCCCGCTGACACGGAAAGCGGCACACTGCAGGAACGCTTGGAGAACCGGATCGCCCGGTACGAAACCCGCACCTACGATTGGGGTGCACTCAAGTTCCAGGCCGATTTCGACCCCAAATACCGCCGGGCCCAGATGCGCTATGTCGGTACCGGAGGTACCGGCGTGAAGAGCGACAACAATACAGTTCCGTCCGAGCACTTCACCTTTTCGACAATGGTTTTGCCGCCGGGATGCGAAGGACCAATGCACGTCCACGACGACGTGGAAGAGGTGTTCTTCATGCTGCGAGGCAGGGTACGTCTGTTTTTCGAGGATAATGGGGAAACCTGGGAGACAGTCATCGGTGAACGCGATCTGATCTCGGTTCCGGCAGGCGTTTATCGCGGTCTGGTCAATGAGTGGGATGAGGAAG
The DNA here is from genome assembly GCA_026709535.1 of Rhodospirillaceae bacterium. GTDB lineage: Bacteria > Pseudomonadota > Alphaproteobacteria > Bin65 > Bin65 > Bin65. The sequence goes on along the minus strand of JAPOST010000033.1, from coordinate 8,646 downwards.
CCTTGATGTGTGTCATGTTGGGCGCACGGAAGCCGCAACTCCCGACCTATCCGGATGATCATCCATTGGCATCGGTGAGACGCCACTAGGTGGTATCCGCCCGTATCCCAGCGGAGGAAGAGATGATGGCCACCGGCGCGAATATCGAAACCGTTCTCAGGGCGGGCATACCCGATCAATGGTATGCCCTGATGCCGGCCAGGTGGGTAACCGACGTTCCCGTTGGCATCAGGCGACTGGGCAAGCGCCTGGTTGTCTGGCGGGACGGCGATGGGACCATCCAGGTGCATTACGACCGATGCCCCCATCGAGGCGCAAAACTGAGCCAAGGCCATGTCATTGACGGCTTGTTGACCTGCCCGTATCACGGACTCCAGTTCGATGGCAACGGCACGATCATGAAGGTGCCGGCTTATCCGGGCTGCAAACTGGAAGGGATGCAGGGCGTCCAGTGCTATCGAGCAGTCGAGAAGGCCGACTGCGTCTTCGCCTGGATGGGCGCCGACGATCCGACGCCGATCACGTTCCCGGAAGAATTCAACAATCCCGAATGGTCGCATTTTCTGTGTACCGCCACTTGGGGCGGCAGTCACCTGCACGCGATGGATAATCTAGTCGATCCCATGCACGGCACCTATCTCCATGCCAAGAGCTACACGCTGGCTTACGGCTCTGGAGAGGACGAAATGGAAACCGTCAAGACGGATGACGGTTTCATCGTCCGCCGCACCCGGCAGGCTGGCGTCAATTTCGATTGGACAGAGTATTCCTTTACCGGCGCTGACTGGGTTCGCCTGGACCTGCCCTACCCATCGGGAGCTGGTCCGGGCGGCATGTTCCGGATTCTGGGCTACGTCACACCTATCGATGACAAGGCTTGTCAGGTGTTTTTCTGGAGGCTTCGGCATATAGAAGGTTGGCAGCGTGATTTATGGCGCTTCATGTACAAAAGCCGCTTGGAAAAGCGACACTGGAACGTTCTGGAGCAGGACCGAGTGGTCATTGAACAGATGGAAGAACCCGATTCCGAAATGCTCTACCAACACGACATCGGCGTGACCCATTTGCGCCGCCTGCTGCGGAAGCGGGCGCGGGATCATCTCAGATCAAGGGATTCGTTGCAGGTTGCAGCCGAATAGCCTTTCACGGGTACAGGGCCGGATATCGCTGTCGGCGGCAGTGGATGCCTTGCGACAGATGTCGTCATTCGAAACCGTGTCGGCGACAACTGACAGGTTGCCAGCATCGTTATCCTGATGGGCCTCATCCTCAAGCACCTGAAAATACCGTCCGTGTCGCCGCGCGGAAATGGTCGTTGATCAAGGTATGCTGCACTCCTGATGGGCACCCTGAACAACAAGATCATCGCCATTACCGGCGCTGGCAGAGGGCTGGGCCGCGCCTTTGCGGAAGCGGCGGCCGCGGCAGGTGCCAAGACGGTCATCATCGCTGAACTGGTTGAGGATCTTGGATGCGAAACGGCCGCCGCGCTGACCGATCGCGGCCACGATGCGCCCTTTGTTCAAGTCGATTTGGGTGATGTCGACAGCGTTGCCGCAATGGGCAAAACTCTTGTCGATCGCTATGGCCATCTGGACGGCTTGGTGAACAACGGGGCCATTGCAACCGACATCGGCGGCAAGACGTTCGAAGAAATCGACATAGATACCTGGGACCGGGTCATGGCGGTAAACGTTCGGGGCGCATGGCTGGCAATCCGGGCCCTTGCGCCGCTTCTGCGCAAAGCGCCGGATGGTGCACGTATCGTCAATATCGCCTCCGATACTGCCCTTTGGGGCGCACCGCGACTGCTCCATTATGTATCCAGCAAGGGCGCCATCATCGCGATGACGCGATCACTGTCGCGCGAGTTGGGACCGGACAATATCGCCGTAAACGCCGTCGCGCCGGGTCTGACTTTGGTTGAGGCAACGGAATCCGTGCCACAGGAAAGAAAAGATCTGTATGTTTCGGGGCGTTCAATGCAGCGGGAACAACATGCTGACGATGTTGTCGGCGCGGTGATGTATCTGTTGTCGGATGGCGCAGCGTTCGTCACAGGGCAGGTGCTGCCGGTCAATGGGGGGTTTGTATTCAATTGATCATGACAGTTCCGGATACCGAACTGGTCGACTTGGGCACCCGCCAGGTGGAGATACGCCAAGCGGGCGCGGGCGCAGTCCTGTTCCTGCTGCATGGCATCGGCTCGACCTCTCGGGCATGGATCCACCAGTTTCCAGCCTTCCGTGACAGCCTTCGCGTCATCGCCTGGAATGCGCCGGGTTACGGGCAATCCAGTGATATCGATCGCGCAGTGCCGATCGCGCAGGACTATGCAGGCGTGCTGTTGCGCGTGTTTGATGCCCTGGAGATCGACCGCGCGGTTCTCTGTGGAAATTCCCTCGGCGCACTGTTTTCAGGTGCCTTTGCACGGCTTGCTCCGGACCGGGTACTAGGGCTGTTTCTGTCCGATGCCGCACAGGGTCACGCCCGACTCCCGGAAGAGAAGCGTCTGGCGAACTTAAGCGCCCGCCTTGAGCTGCTCGAGACGAAAGGCATGGCGCGCATGGCAAAGGAGCGGTCAGGCACCCTGCTTTCCACGAATGCGCGGGGATCGTTGAAAGAAACGGTTGCCGGGATCACTGCAGAAATTGAACCTGTGGCCTATCGCAAGGCGGCTCACGCGTTGTCGACGGGCGACCTGATCGGGGATCTGGCCGGTTATGATGGGCCGATGACGGTCGTCTGCGGGGCTGACGACCGAGTGACCCCGCCAGACAGCAATCGCGCGATTGCCGCAAGCCGGCCTCAGGCCTCCTTTACGCTGATTGATGGCGCGGGACATCTACCCTATATCGAAACGCCGGAATCCTTCAATATCCTGCTGACAGATTTTATCGATACCCTGCTGGTAGGTGGCTGAAATGGATCTGGGACTGGCTGGAAAGACGGCGCTAGTCACGGGTGGCTCATCCGGCATCGGACTGGCGACTGTGCGATTGCTATTGGCTGATGGGGTCCGAGTCGCCCTGTGCGGCCGCAATGCCGAACGGCTGGACGCCGCGACCAAACCGCTTGAAGACCGTTTTGGCGAGGCTGTTCTTCCGATCGTCTGCGATGTGCGCGAGGACGCTGCCGTCCGGTCCATGCGAGATATCGTCCTCGGCGCATTCGGCGGCCTCGATATCCTTGTCAACAATGCCGGTCAGGGCCGCATCAGCACATTTGCCGATACGGACGATTCGGCTTGGCGCGATGAATTCGACCTGAAATTCTTTTCGGTCATCCGGCCCACGCGCGCGTTTCTGCCGGCACTGAAACAAAGTGCTGCCGGAAGCATTGTGGTGGTCAATTCCCTGCTGGCGCGGCAGCCCGAACCACACATGGTCTGTACCGCCGCCCTGCGTGCCGGCATTCAGAATCTGGTCAAGTCGATGAGTATCGAATTCGCCGTCGACCAGGTGCGGGTGAACGCGATTCTGCTGGGTCTGGTAGACTCGGGGCAGTGGCAGCGCCGCTATGAGGCACGGACCGACCTGTCCCAATGTCGCGAGGACTGGATAGCTGCCCTGGCGGCTGAAAAGCAGATTCCACTCGGGCGTCTGGGCAAACCGGAAGAGGCCGCCAGAGCTGTGGTCTATCTGGCGTCGCCTGCTGCCGCTTTCGTGACCGGTGCATCGCTTGAGGTTTCTGGCGGAGCGTCTCGCCTTGCCTGAGCCTGAGGCAACTGTTGGCGATCTCGTTGCATTCTGGCTCAAGGCGTGCGGCGTCACGACCGCATTCGGTGTCATTTCCATTCACAACATGCCAATCCTGGATGCTTTTGCCCGCGGGGATGATATGCGTTTTGTTCCAGCGCGAGGCGAGGCTGGCGCCCTGAACATGGCAGATGCCTTTGCCCGGGCATCCGGCGGACTCGGTGTCGGGGTCACATCAACCGGCGTCGCTGCCGGCAATGCCGCCGGCAGCTTGGTTGAGGCGCTCACCGCGGGATCGCCGGTTTTGCATCTGACGGGCCAGATTGAGCGTGACTGGTTGGATCGGGGCTGGGGCTACGTCCATGAAGCCCCTGATCAGCCAGCCATGCTGAAAGCTGTGTCGAAAGCTTTTTTCCGCATATCAGCGCCCGAGGAAGCAATTGGCGTACTGCAGCAAGCGACACAGGCCGCGCTCACTCCGCCAACCGGACCAGTCAGTGTCGAAATTCCGGTTGATGTACAGGGCGCGGCCGTCGCCCTTCCAGATCAGCTACATCCACCGCAAACGCCACGAT
>JAPOST010000033.1:0-3594 GCA_026709535.1 Rhodospirillaceae bacterium | reverse complement strand
GCCGCTCAGGAAAAGGCGCCGGTGACAATTCTGCTGATGAACGATGGCGGCTACGGGGTCATTCGCAATATCCAAGAGGCCCATTTCCAAGGGCGCCAGTATTATAGCAATTTGTTGACACCTGACTTCGGTGCCTTGTGTGTCGGCATGGGCGTCCGGCACTTGCGGGCGACCAGCGTCTCGGATTTTGAACAAAACCTCCCGGAGGCATTCGTTGGCGACGGACCCATCGTCCTTGAAACCGACATGACGGCCATTGGTCCGTTCGCGCATGCCTTCGCCGGTCCACCAGTCCGCAAGATACCCGTCAATATGGTCGACAGCCCTTGATGACCGACGAAAGATCACTCCGCATCGCCTTGATTGGCTACGGCGCCATCGGCCAGTATGTCGATAACGCCTTGCGCGAAGATCCGCAGTGCCGGATCAGTTCGGTAATCGTGCGTCCCGCCAAGGTGAAGGAGGTCGCCGAACGCTTGGGCTCTGCCGTTCAGGTAACCGATGCGATTGATGGATTGACAGAACGGCCAGATCTGGTTGTGGAGGTTTCAAGCCATAGCGGGCTGCAGGACCATGGATGCACGGCATTGCGAGCCGGCTATCGCCTGCTTGTCGTCTCTGTAGGAGCATTGGCCGACGACACCCTGCGAACGGCGTTGACTGCGGCGGCGAAATACGGCGACGGGGTTGCGATGATCGCGCCGGGCGCCATAGGCGGGGTTGACGCCTTGGCTGCCGCGCGCCAAGGCGGCCTGGATTGGGTGAGGTATACTTCGCGCAAGCCGCCTGGCGCGTGGAAAGGAACGCCGGGAGAGGCGTTATGTGATCTGGATGCTTTGACGGAAGCTTTCGTGCTTTTCGAAGGTCCGGCCGATCTGGCCGCCCGGACCTATCCGAAGAACGCAAATGTTGCGGCCACCATCGCCTTGGCTGGCATAGGATTTGAGCAGACTGCCGTGCAGGTCATGGCAGATCCTGGCGCGTCCGGAAACATCCACGAGATTGAGGCAGTTGGTGCATTTGGTCGGCTGACGATCAGCCTCGAAGGCAGGCCATTGTCGGAAAATCCCAAGACGTCGAGCCTTACCGCCTACTCGGTCCTGCGGGCTATCCACAACGAAACTGCGCAAATACATATCTAACCCGACCATTTCATGAACAAGGCCCCGCCGCGCTCCGTTTTGTGTGATGATTCGATTGATAACAAGAATCTGATACGGGAGCGCGTCGGCGCCTCGTAAATTTCGGCCAAACCAATCCGGTCATCGCCGCAGTCTACAAGAGACTCGGCGAATCCAGACCAAGATCAAATGCCGGATTTGGGATCAAAGGCTTTGTCCCCTTGTCCAAGGTGCCATAAACAGCAGCCCCTTGTGTGGGCCGATGGCGTTACGGACAGGTGGTCCCATGGGTCAGGAAACGCCGCCTTTGCATTTTCAGGAAATCGTTGTTGACCTGAACGCGCAACTGCTGCTTCTCGGTGAGGCTACCATACCAGCCATTGTTATCGAAGGTTCGATTATTGCTGCACCAGTTTGTGGGTCGCGTCCGCGTTCCATCGATAACGAACTCGTTGAGTGCAGAGTAATACCCGCAATTTTCGTTTCCAACATTTGGGCCACCAGCCCTACGCAAAGTCAAGCCTGTACCGTAATCGAGTGTATTCCACGTGCCATCGTCCATGCGGGCCTTGATCGTTCCCACTGCTTCGTTGCCGCTGCCCCTGATCTGGATGCAAACACGTTGAGGACCGGCGATCAAAACGCCCCGGTTTGTATATTTCAACGGGTGCCGGCCCAACTTTGCCACGGGGCTCGGGCGAGTGGCGCACGGTGCGGATCAAGGTCGTCAGACGGCCGAGCCACCGAAAGGGCCCGAAGACGATCTGCGTCGTCGATGGCGGCAAGGGCCTGCTGGCTGCCTTGCCCTTCGTCTGTCCCGCCATCCCGGTTCAAGGGTGCCGGGCGCACAAGATGCGCGACCGACTGAAGGAGTTCATGCTTCCGGACATCCTGGAGATCGTGGGCAAGTCGAAGGAAACTGCGGGTTTCAAGCTCATCCCCCGCCGCCGGGTCGTGGCGCGGACCTTCGCCCGGAGGGGACGATGTCGCCAGTTCGCCGGGGACTTAGAGCGGAGCCAGGAGAGTTTCCCTGGTCGGGGCGCAGCGCGCCTCCTCGCCCACCTGCTCGGAAAGCTCGGGCAGGAAGGCGATCACATCGTGTTTGGTTTCGGCCTCAATCTCGTCGATGCGGGCGATCCGATCCGGCGTATAAGGCTTGTCGCCCCGGTCCCGCACGGCCTTCGCGGCTTCCGCGGGGATGACGCCGGCCTCGGCCAATGCGTCGCAGGCACGGGCCTCATCTCGAACATGATGAGGAACAGGTTCTCGAGCGCCCATACGGCGGCCATTTCGGGTCGGCTGTAACGAGAAATCATGACGGGCTTCTCACGTTGCGCCGTCTTGTGTCACTTGAAGACCTTATTTTGAAGCGAGGGCGATCTTGCAGGGCAGGAGAGAGCTCTGCGAACTCCTCAGGGGGCCTTCCTACGGCAGCACATCATCCTGAAGCTGGGCCTGCAATAAGGCGGCGAGATAGTCTTCCATTTCGCTAAAATCCAAATGCCCAGCGTCCCAAGCCCGGTCAGCGGCCGTCAACGCAGCCTCGTATCCATCTCGGTTATCGCGGATTCGCTCTGGCACAATTCTGCGCCCAGGGAGTAGTGCGCCGGATCGAACGCAAAGTAGAAAGTAGCACGTTGATCGAGCAGTGCGGCCATTTCCTTCAATAAAAGGATGTATCCAGTTAAGGCGCCACAGGCCGTACGCAGCAAGCTCGGCAGGCGTCCAGACGTACCAATTTTCTTGGACGGTCGAAATAAATCGATCCATCCAGTCATCTACATCGTTGAAATGAGGGGGGTTATGATCTCCAACGTAGATTGGTTCCCGACGGAATCGACCGCCGAACTGCGAGATATTGGCGACAGCAACGTGGTTCAATGCCCAAAGCAAAAATTTGTCGAATGAAACGGGGCCTTTCATCAGGCCTATTTCGATGCAATTTGTCAGCAACTCGTATTGCCGGTTCAGGTTTTGCTCCTGAACTCGATTGAATAGCTCCCGGTCTTCTTTTTCGAGAATGAACAATATCTATGCCGCCGAGCCGAATGGAAAAATTACAGCGCTCAACCGCGCAATCTAGCGACCGTCTTTCCTACCCGGAGGCGCTTGGTCGATTCCGAAGCGGACTCTCGCGTGATTCCGGAGCCTTTTGGGGCGTTGCCGTACACAAAGCTGGCGCGTTGCGCCAACAACTCTTCATCGCTGATTTCGACATTTTTTGCTTTTTTCAGCAGCGCATCCAATTCCGGACGCGCTGGTGCTCGTTTCAATGCTGATTTGCGCTCGGCCATCGCACGTCTCCTCCTGAAAATCAGCGCACCAATGTGCCTTCGTAGTGATATCAGTGTCTGTTCCTTCAGTCTCGTGTGGCCTCGCGCTGTGGTCCTCTGTCGGGAGATTGGAGACCGACGAAGGAGGATACCATGGCGTGGAGCGAGGCCACCCGGACGCAGTATGGCCGGCCGCATGA
>JAPOST010000061.1 GCA_026709535.1 Rhodospirillaceae bacterium | reverse complement strand
GAATTGGCAGCGCCACCATTGTCACACCGACAGAGACATCGCCGCCCCCACCGGATTTATGCAGCTGGACAGCCTTGCCCATTCGGTCCAACTCGCCGAATATCGTACGAATATGCGGGAGCAGGACTTCGCCAACCTCGTTCAGAACAACCCCGCGCGCCTTGCGGTCGAAAATGATGCTTCCCAGTACATCTTCCACTTCGCGCACGGTTTTGGTTGCCGCCGGCTGCGAGATATTTAACGCAGCGGCCGCAGAAGTGATGCTTTCGTGCCGGGCAACTTCCACGATCATTCGAAGCTGGTGCAATTTCAGCCGCCTCAGCGTCCGGTCGCACAGATGAGTCGACAGACCTTGCCGTCCCAAAGACCGGCCGGTCTTCGGCGCGCCTATCCGCTTTGCGGGCACTCTGTGCCGATCGCATGCGGTTTTGCCATCAATCGACCGCGAGGACATGGTAAGCTTCCGGGCTGGCTGTCCGACAGCGTCCGGCCATCTGCCATAACCGAACGATTATGTCATACGCCCAAAAATCGATTTGTTGCAACATCGACGATATGTGAGAGTCCCTCTTTGAGGAATCCTTGACGCTGAAAAAGAGAAAATCGACCGTCACGCGCAATGCAGATTACCCGCCATTTTGTTGAGCGATGCACACTTCCCGATGTCGACCAGGAGTGGAAGATGGCGCTGTTCGCCTATCCGAAGAACGAGGCCTGTATCGTCACCCTGGAGGCGGAAGACGGAAGCGTCGGTCATGGCTATGCAGCGGCTTTCCCGCATTTGGGCGCGACGCAAGACGGTGTGGCGCAAGCAATCGATCATATCTGTGGTCGGCTGATCGGCAACAACGCACTGGCCATTGAGAACAGCCTGATGACGGTTCGAGCCAGCATAAAGAACAATCACGCCGCAAAATCAGGAATCGATTGCGCCCTCCACGATCTTGCCGCCAATCTGTTGGGCGTCCCCTTGCACCAGTTGTTTGGCGGGAAAGTGAGGGATCGCATCCCGCTCATGCGAATCTTGGCAATCAAGTCCCCAGCCGACATGGCCAAGCGAGCACGAGCGCTCGTAGATGAAGGGTATCGCTACATCAAGCTCAAGGTCGCCGGCGACCTTCAGGAGGATGTCGACCGCGTACGCGCCGTGCGTCAGGCTTGTGGCGATGATATCGGGATTACTGTGGATCCCAACCAATCCTACAAGGCCAATGCCGCGGTGCGCTTCAGCACGCGCATTGAAGAATTTGGCGTCGATTTGATCGAACAGCCTGTCCGCGAGGAAGATCTTTTGGGGCTGGCGCACGTCACGGCCAATACCGGCATACCGATCGAGGCTGACGAGAGCGCCTCCACGCCGAAACAGCTCATGGATTTGGTCAGAACCCGCAGCATCGATGCCGTCAGCCTCAAGGTTTCGAAATCCGGCGGGTTGCGGAACGTCCAGACGATGGCGCGCCTTTGCGAGTTAAACCATCTGGGCTGTCGAATGGGAGCAACCGTCGGGAGTCAGCTCCTGGCTGCCCAGGCGTTGCACCTGACCGCCTGTCTGCCGAACCTAGACTATGCCTGTGAACTTGCAGAGTTCAAGCACTTGCTGGATGACCCATTCGAAGGCCTGACCGTATCGGACGGCTTCATCGAAGTTCCGGAAGAAGTCGGAAGTGGCGTAAGACGTCGAGTCGGCGAAACCCGTGCCTCAAACATGTCCATTTGAAGAAACGGCTTCGGCTGACAAGCGGCCGGGGGAATTCACGCAGCAATCGCCAAGGAGGCAAGAATGAATATAAGCAGAAGCCAAGTCGCAAAACTGAGCATCGCAGGCTTGATGGCATCGGCCGTGGCGGTGCTGCCAGGTGCGACCGCGTCAGCCCAGACAATGACGATGAAACTGGCCGGCGCAACGGTAAACGACCTGAACCACGCCTATCTCAAGGAGTTCAAGACTCGAATAGAGAAAAGGACGGGCGGGCGCATCAAGGCTGGGGTTTATCCTGCCGGCCAACTTGGCGGAATCCAGCAGATGATCGAGGGTCTCATCCTTGGGACGCAGGAACCTTACCTGGTTCCTCCGGATTTTCTGGTGGGCTTGCATCCGGCGTTCGGCACTGCCGCAGCGCCAGGGCTGTTCGC
>JAPOST010000062.1 GCA_026709535.1 Rhodospirillaceae bacterium | reverse complement strand
AGAGGCCGGGGCATGAGCCCTCACGTTTCGACCGAGGCGGTTTCGGTCATTTCGGCGGGCTCTGGACCGATTCCACCATCCGGTGCCACGCCAAGCGCGGCACCGGCATGATCAGCAACGAACTATATATCGGCCGGAGGGTCTGGAACGGGCAGCGCTACATCAAGAATCCAGAGACCGGCAAGCGGGTCTCGCGAAAGTTACCGCGAATAGAATTCCACCACCAAATTCGGCTCCATGTTGACTGGGTACGGAACATCCGCGAGGCCGGGACCACGAATCAACTGGCCGCGCATCTTATCCATATCGACGGTCATGTATTCCGGCACATCACGCTCCACCTGTTCCTGGGCATCCAAGACCAAGGGCAACTCGCGGGATTTTTCCTTGATCTCGATCACATCACCATCTTTTACCATATAAGACGGGATGTTGATCTTCTTGCCGTTAACCAAGATGTGGCCGTGGTTGATGAACTGGCGAGCCGCGAACACCGTTGGTACGAATTTCAGCCGATAGACAACAGCGTCCAGGCGACGTTCCAGAAGTTCAATCAGATTCTCTCCTGTGTCGCCCTTCCATCGTACGGCTTGATCATAGTAGCGACGAAACTGCTTTTCGCTTATGTTACCGTAATATCCTTTCAGCTTCTGCTTCGCTTGCAATTGTACGCCGAAGTCGGATAACTTGCGGCGTCGAGACTGGCCGTGTTGACCTGGGCCGTATTCGCGCTTGTTGTATGGGCTCTTAGGGCGCCCCCAAAGGTTTACGCCCAGACGACGCGAAATCTTCTCCTTGGCGGAGCCGCGTTTGCTCATGCAATTCTCCATATCCCGAGAACGCGATATCAGGCGCCTCGATGTTGTTGTGTCCTGCGTAGGATTTCTGTGTCAATCCATGGCGACCGGAAACAAAGCCCGGCACCCGCGTCAGCAGGCATGCCAGAGGAGGTATGTAGCGGCACAGGCTATGTCAACCGTAATGGTCTGATACACACCGCTCAGCGTCTGGATTTCGAGAGGGATACGCGCCAACAGCAAGCGATTCGGCCCAGAAGTGAATCATCAATCTCCGGTGCGTGCGTTTCGCATCAAAACCATCAACAAGAGACCTGCAAGCCTGTGTTGTGAACACACCGGCGTACAGATCTGCCGTCCATATTCTCCCTTGTCGCCGTATGCCCATAACATCCAAACAGTCCCCAAGTTGTTGCTGCAATCTGTCAGAACGGCAGTTCTGAGAGATACGCAAGGAAAAGCCGTTTTTCGCAATTCCGTTGGAGAATCCAGCTACCCTGTTGACATACCCAGCGGTCTTGGACCGCCTGCTGCCCAATCCAGTAATTCCACTGTGTGTACAACTGGCACGACCGCGCCCTCTCCCTTGAGGCTCGACAACTGCATCATGCAGCCGATGTTTCCTGTCGCGATAATGTCCGGCTGCGTCATTCGAAGGTTCGCTATCTTGCGCTTTTTCAATTGGCTCGCGATCTCCGGTTGAAGCATATTGTAGGTGCCGGCAGACCCGCAGCACAAATGGCTTTCAGCCGGCTCCTTCACCGCAAACCCCGCCATAAGCAGCAGATCCAGCGGCGCTGCCTTAATCTGTTGCCCGTGCTGCATGGAGCAGGCGGAGTGGTAAGTGACCGACAGATCTTCCGGCGCCGAGACTTCACTCATGTCCAGGGTCGTCAGGAATTCCGTAATATCCTGCGTCAGCGCAGCAACCCGCGCAGCCTTTTCCGAATAATCCGGATCATTGCGAAACATGTAGCCATAGTCTTTCACGGTCGTCCCACAACCGGAGGCGTTGATGATGACAGCGTCGAGACCCTTGTCGTCTGCTTCGACGATCCAGGCGTCAATCATGGCCTTGGCCTGATTGTGGCTCGCTTCCGTCTGGCCCATGTGATGAACCAGCGCCCCGCAGCAACCCTTCGGGTTGGTGACCACCACCTCGACGCCCAGCCGATTCAGCAGGCGCACGGTGGCCTCATTGACATGGGGTCCCAAAACCTGCTGCGCACAGCCGGACAGCAGCGCGACCCGGGCTTTGGCCGGCTCGCAGGAGGATTGCTCGCTGATCGCAGCGTTACTGGCCGGGTAGGTTTCTTTCCTGTCGACCCAGCCGGGTGACGGCACCGAAGCCGGCAGAAGGTTCAGCATTGTCTTAAGCCGATTCGGCATCAGGTTGCGGATTGGTCGGACAAGTGATCCGCCGATCAGGGCCCAACGAAACAGCCCGGGGCGTGGCAGCACGAAGCCGATGAAAGTCCGGGTCAGACGATCAAGCAGGGGGCGGTGGTAGGTTCTGGCGATGTGAGCGCGGCCATGATCCACAAGGTGCATGTAGTGAACCGATGGAGGGCAGGTGGTCATGCAGGACAGGCAAGACAAGCACCGGTCGATATGCTTCACCTCTTCGTCCGTGGGGACGCGATCTTCTTCGATGAAGCTTTTCATTTGATAGATGCGGCCACGCGGGCTGTCGAGCTCGTCGCCCAGCAGGACGTACGTCGGGCAGGTTGCCGTGCAGAAACCACAATGCACGCATGATCGAAGGATGCCATTCACCGACTCGATGTCGGGGTCCGTCAGTTGAGCAGGAGTAAAGGAAGTCTGCATGCGCCTAACTCATCCGCCCCGGATTGAGGACGTCTTTCGGATCGAACTGCTTCCGCAAGCGTTCGCTCAAGGCCGCAACCGGTCCTGGCTGCGGGTGGAACACCGGAACTGCTGCGCGAAGGTCATCCGGCCCGCGGATCAGTGTGGCATGTCCGCCGCAACTGTCCGCTGCAGCCCGTATCTTCCGGGCGGCGCGCTCTCCCGGCGAGGCAGAGAGCCAAACAAGACCTCCGCCCCAATCCGAGAAATATTCCGCGCCAACATCTTTAACGAGCTCTGTCAAAAAGGTCGGCACCGAGTGGGGCGGTGCAGACAAGCGCCAGATGGCGTTTGCCTGATCGTCGACAAAATAACTGACGTCGCGCACCTCGGCCCACAGATCGCTGGAGTTGTTGCCGTGCAGTTCTTTCGTCTTTCCCCATTCTCCGAGGAGCACTCGCAGTGCAGCGCTACGATGTTCGACCGAAGGCTCCGGACCTTCTATGCGGAGGGCAGTAACAGTCTTGCCGACGTCTGCAACGCGGCGGACCGAAGACCGATCTGCAATCGCCCGTGGCAGGTACGCTGCCCCTGACACCTCATGGGAGGAATTCAGGGCTGCAACCATCGCATCCGCGGCCTGCGCATCATCTAGGCCGAGGACGAGGACCGTCCGTGTCTTCTGACCGACAGGCAGAACCTTGACCGTGATCTCGCTGAGCACGGCCAACGTTCCAAATGATCCTGCCATGAGCTTGCACAGGTCATAACCGGTGACATTCTTCATCACCCGTCCGCCCGATTTGAAGGTTTCACCGCGGCCGCTGACGGCGACAAAGCCCAAGAAATGATCCCGCGCTGCGCCCGCCTTGATTCGGCGCGGGCCCGCCATGTTCGCCGCGATAATGCCACCGAGTGTCTGCTGTCCGGCGGCAAGCCCCATCAACGGCCCAATATCCGGTGGTTCAAATGCCAGCATCTGATCGAATGCGGTCAGCCGTCGCTCGATCTCTGCAAGAGGCGTCCCGGCTTCAGCCTGCAGAATCAGTTCTTCTGGCTCATAGAGGAGGATTTTGTTCAGCGCCGACAGATCAAGCGTATGATTGGTCTGCAGGGGCTTGCCCCATCCGCGCTTCGTCCCCCCGCCCCGGATCTCCATTGGCGCGTCGTTCGCCATGGCCCACCGGACTGCATCGCGGATCTCGTCGTGTGAATTCGGGGTGAAGGAGTCGGTCACGCCCTGCCAACCTACATGCCCGATGGAAGCGGATGTTCTGGAACGGAGTCACAAGCTTCGAGACAGGCCACCCCAGCCGCGGTCAGCCGATTTCTGCAAGCCTGGATGTCAACATGAAGCCTGCGCGTCCTTCCTTGTTCCCTGCCTTGCGGATCACCGGCGCCATGGCAGCATGGCATTTTCGCAACATTGATCAAAACCGTGGCAGACCCGGAAAGCGCGTATGGCCGTTGTGGACATGCACGCGTCCCAGTTCGGCGCAGCGATGGAGCGTGGGAAAGACCTTGCCCGGATTGAGTAACTGCGCCGGATCGAACGCGCATTTCACGCGTTGCTGCTGGTTGAGATCGTCCTCCGTGAACATGGCCCCCATCAGGTCGCGTTTTTCGACGCCAACGCCATGCTCGCCGGTCAGGACGCCACCGACCTCGACGCACAGTTTCAAGATGTCTGCACCGAAATTCTCGGCTTTTTCCAGTTCACCCGGCACGTTCGCATCGTAGAGAATCAGAGGGTGCAGGTTGCCGTCCCCGGCATGAAAAACGTTGGCAACCCGGAGGCCATGGTGTGCGGACAGGTCGTTCATGCGGCTCAGCACCTCGGGCAATCGCGCCCGCGGAATCGTACCATCCATGCAATAATAGTCTGGCGAAATCCGCCCCACTGCCGGAAAGGCATTCTTGCGGCCTGCCCAGAAGGCAACCCGTTCCGCCTCCGACTGGCTGGCCCGGATATCCGTGGCTCCGTGTTCTTTAGCCAGCACCGCGACTCTGTCGATCAGATGATCAACCTCTATAGCCGGGCCATCCAGTTCGATAATCAGCAGTGCCTCGACATTCAGGGGATATCCGGCGTGAACGAACGCCTCTGCGGCCTGGATCGCCAGCTTGTCCATCATTTCGATCCCGGCCGGGATCATCCCGGCGCCGATGATCGCACCGACCGTGGCACCAGCAGCTTCGCTGGCGGAAAAACCGATCAAAACAGCGCGCATGCTCTCCGGCGCTTTCAACAGCCGCACAACGACTTCCGTCACAACGCCCAGAAGGCCTTCCGATCCGACCATCAGGCCCAGCAGGTCATAGCCCGGCGCATCCAGTTGCTTTCCGCCGAACCGGACAATGGTGCCGTCCATCATGACCATCTGGATGCCCATGACGTTGTTTGTGGTCAGACCGTATTTCAGGCAATGCACTCCGCCGGAATTCTCCGCTACATTGCCGCCAATGGTACACGCGATCTGGGAAGACGGATCCGGTGCATAATAGAAGCCGTCATGCTCGACGGCTTGGGTGATCGCAAGGTTGGTCACACCGGGCTGCACGACCGCGCAGCGGTTTGGGTAGTCGACTTCCAATATCTTCCTGAACTTGCTCAGTCCCAGCAACACGCCATCTTCCAGCGGCAGCGCACCACCGGAAAGCGATGTCCCCGCTCCGCGCGGCACAACCCGAACACCGTTCGCATGGCAATACTTCAGGACAGCAGAGACCTGTTCTACAGTATCCGGGAGCACAACAACCATCGGTAACTGGCGATACGCCGTCAAACCATCGCACTCGTAAGGCCGGCGCCCGGTTTCATCGTCGATGACCCCTTCACCGGGCACGATAGCGCGCAGGTCAGCCACGATTTGTTCGCGACGGTCGAGTACGTTTCGATCAGGATCAGGCATTTTGAGCATGGTAGATTGATAATCTCGTTGCTGGGATTTGAAAAGAGAGACTGCCGTTGGCCCGAAACGTGATCAGGTTTCCGGCAGCGACGCCACAGTTCAAAACATTGCCTTAATCCATGACCATCTTTTCGGCAAGACAGGCAGCTTCCACGGAAATCTGCCACATCACGTAATAGAAACGCCAATGGCGCAACCGCACACAGAAGCTTGTATCCCCCGTCATAGGCGACCTCTTTCTGCCTGATTCGACGGCAGGAAGAGGTTGTGTTTATATCTTGGGCAATGAGAGACGGTGTGTTCTTTGATGAAATGACCGCCGAGGATGGCAGTTCCCGGCCAGCCTATGCGCAATTGCAGGCATGGCTGGACGATACCCCTATTGAATACCTGCGTCGGAAACGGGATGAGGCCGATGCGCTATTTCGTCGTCTGGGCATTACCTTTTTCGTCTATGGCGAAGGGGGCGGCGTGGAGCGACTGATTCCCTTCGATATCATGCCGCGCGTACTGTCATCTGCGGAATGGAATACCATCGAAAGCGGCTGTATACAGCGCGTGCGGGCGCTGAACATGTTTCTGTACGACGTTTATCACGACCAAGAGATCCTTGAGGCTGGCAAGATTCCAAAGGATATCGTCCTTCATAACCGCGCCTACCGGCCGGAAATGGCGGGGGTCGATCTGCCCCACCAAGTTTATTCCCATATTGCCGGGATCGATCTGGTGCGCACCGGCCCTGACGAATTTCTAGTATTGGAAGACAACCTGCGAACGCCGTCGGGCGTATCATACATGCTGGAAAACCGCGAGACCATGATGCGGCTGTTCCCGGAGCCGTTCGCCGAACTGAACGTGCGACCAATCGGAAGCTATCCTGATATCCTGTTGCAGAATCTCTGGGCGATCGCACCGGCGGGCTCGTCGGAACCGACCATCGTAGTACTGACGCCGGGCAACCTGAACTCAGCCTATTTCGAACATGTCTTCCTGGCGGAAGAAATGGGTGTTGAGCTGGCCGAGGGACAG
Organism: Rhodospirillaceae bacterium; assembly: GCA_026709535.1. Classification (GTDB taxonomy): domain Bacteria; phylum Pseudomonadota; class Alphaproteobacteria; order Bin65; family Bin65; genus Bin65. The sequence continues at coordinate 14,337 of JAPOST010000062.1, read as the reverse complement.
GATCTGTTCGTTGACGACGGCCATGTCTGGATGCGGACGACAGAAGGACCCAAGAAGGTTGACGTGATCTATCGCCGGATCGACGACGATTTCCTGGATCCGGTGGCATTCAATCCTGAGTCGACGCTCGGCATCCCCGGCTTGCTTTCAGTGGTGCGCAGCGGCGGCGTAACGCTTGCCAACGCCATCGGCGGCGGCGTGGGCGACGACAAGGCAATCTACACTTACGTCCCGGAAATAATCCGTTTCTACATGGGTGAAGAACCGATCCTGTCCAATGTGACCAACTACCTGCTGCGTGACCCGAAGGACCGGCAATATGTCTTGGACCATCTGGAAGACCTGGTCGTGAAAGAAGTCCACGGCTCGGGTGGCCATCGCATGTTGATCGGTCCGAAGTCGACCAAGAGGGAACGCGAGGACTATGCCAAGCGCATTCTTGCCAATCCCGCGGAATTTATCGCCCAGCCGACCCTGGCGCTTTCCACCTGCCCCACACTGGTCGATGATGATCTCGCACCCCGTCACGTGGACTTGCGTCCCTTCGTGCTGTCTGGCGAAACGACCACTGTCGTGCCCGGCGCCCTGACCCGGGTTGCGCTGCGCGAGGGATCGCTGGTCGTCAACTCATCCCAAGGTGGAGGGACGAAGGACACCTGGGTGCTGAGCGAGTGACTCGCCGAGGGACGCCGAGATGCTGAGTCGCAGCGCCGAAAACCTCTACTGGATGTCTCGCTACATCGAGCGGGCGGAAAACGCCGCGCGCGTTCTGGATGTCTCCTATCGCATGTCGCTCCTACCGGCTGCAGCGCCCAAGGAGGCGCTGTACTGGAAACCGGCGATCGAGATCGGCAACGATCCGGCAACCTTCAAGGCGCAGTATGGCGAAACCAGCCAGAGCAACGTGATGCGCTTTACCGTTCTGAATCGGGAAAATCCCTCCAGCATTTACAGTTGCATCCGCACCGCACGCGAAAACGCACGAGCCGAACGGACGCGAATCAGCACCGAGATGTGGGAGGTGCTCAACGAAACATGGCTCTCGCTCGCCGATCTTGATGCAGCAAAACTGAGCGCATGGGGCGTCCGCCCCTTCTTCGATTGGGTCAAAGCCCGCTCCCACCTGTTCCGGGGAGTGACCGTTGGAACGGCGCTGCAGGATGATTCCTTCCATTTCGAGCGAATCGGCACCTTCATCGAACGAGCAGACAGCACAGCCAGGATTCTTGACGTGAAATATCACGTTCTGCTGCCTCGATCCGAAGATGTCGGAGGCGCTGTCGACTACTACCAGTGGGGTGCATTGTTGCGGTCTGTAAGCGCCTTTCGGGCTTACCGAACCATCTATCGCCGCGAAATCACACCTTGGCGCGTTGCTGAAATGCTGATCCTCGATTCCGCGTTCCCCCGCTCCCTCAGCGCCTGTCTGGCGCAGGTCGCCAATACGCTTCAGCTGCTGGCCCGATCCAAGCGACTGGAATGCGCGCGGCTGGCCGGCGAACTGTTTTCCGATTTGCGGTACGGTCGCATAGATGATATTTTTCAGCGCGGTTTGCATGAGTTCCTGACGGATTTCATCCTGCGCAACAATGGGCTCGCAGGCGCGCTGCAGAAGGACTTCATGATGTCCGATGTCGTGGAGTAACGTCCCGAGTCTTCTTCAAGATTTCAGTGCACCACCATGCTCCTGCGGATCGAAAGCGTCACGGCCTACGACTACGATGCGCCGCCGCGTCGCGGGACGCAGTACTTGCGGCTGACGCCGCGCTCCATGCTGGACCAGACCATAGTCGACTGGACGATTCGGGCGCCGGGCGCCCTCACCGCCTGGACAGACATGTTTGGAAACCGATGCCACACGCTTACACTGAAACACCTGCCCCAGCGGTTGGAAATCTCGGTCGCAGGCCTAGTTGAGACAAAAGACACCGCCGGGATCCTTGCAACCGACCCCGAGACAGCGCTTCCTGTCCATGCCTATCTTCGGAAATCGGACTATGCCTTGCCGGACGACGCCCTGATGGACTTGGCAAACGGACACCGCCGTCGCATCATCGGCGACCGCCTTTCCGGGTTGCACGATCTGATGAGCACTGTCCATCGCGACGTGGCTTATGACGAATCGGCCACGACCGTCCTGACAACCGCGGCAGAAGCCCTGAGCCTCCACCGCGGGGTCTGCCAGGATCATGCCCACATCATGATCGCGGCGGCCCGCATTCTGGAAGTACCGGCCCGATATGTGAGTGGCTACCTGTGGACCGGTTGGAACGGCAAGACCTCCAGCGCCAGCCATGCCTGGTGCGAGTGTTGGGTAGAACGTTTGGGTTGGGTCTCGTTCGATCCCGCCAACTGCGTATCGGCCAGCGAGCCCTACGTCCGCGTGGCCACCGGTTTCGACTATGCCACCGCCGGACCGCTGCGTGGCATCCGGGTCGGCGGCGGCGCCGAGACCCTGACAGTCGAGGTTCGGCTGTTTCGCGAAGAGCAGGCGGCGCAACAACAATGATGGGAGACCATCTCCAATCTGCCGCGCCCAACTGCTGATGACGGGAGACCGACGTCCCGCTAGAACAGTTGCCGATCTCGGGCTCTTCCCAGCCAAAACCGGCCAGTTTTCCTAATGACCTATTGCGTCGGCATAAAAGTCAACGACGGTCTCGTTTTCGCTTCCGACTCGCGGACGAATGCGGGCGTGGATCGTTTCTCTATCTTCCGGAAGATGTTCGTCTTCGATCATCCCGGAAACCGGATCTACGTGCTCGTGACGGCCGGCAACCTGTCGATCACTCAATCGGTAGTGAGCCTGTTGCAGCGCCAATCGAGTGATACAAGCGCCGACCATGACCTGATGAAGGCACAGTCAATGTTCGCGGCGGCGCGGATTGTCGGTAGAGCCATGCGTGATGTCCAGGAGCGCGACGGGCGGGCCATCAAGGCGGAAGGCGTCGACCACGACGCATCTATCATCTTTGGCGGCCAAGTGGGCGACGGACGGACTCGCCTGTACCAGATCTATACCCCGGGAAACTTCGTCGAGGCCACCGACGATACCCCCTATTTTCAGATCGGCGAGGTGAAATATGGCAAACCGGTTCTAGACCGGATCATCACGCCCGAAACGTCGCTGATTGACGCTGCAAAGTGCGCGCTGATCTCTTTTGATTCGACGATGCGGTCCAACCTGTCCGTCGGTCCGCCGATTGATGTACTGCTATACAATGCCGACAGCCTGAAAATTGGCCATCGCGCGTGCCTAGACGCCGACGATCCCTATTTTTCCGCCCTTAGCAACCGCTGGGGCGCGTCCCTCAACAAGGCGTTTCAGGACATTGACCCGCCGAACTGGAGCCTCTAGGTCGCCCGCCGCATCGCCACGTAAGATGTAAGGCGAACCTTGCGGGGTGCGGCAAGCCACATTCCGAGAATAGACAGTCCGCACGCACCCAGTGCGGCGACCCAGGCGGAGTCGTAATTTCCGCTCCGGTCATACATGACTCCGCTGATCCACGGGCCGAATGCCGCACCAACGGAGATGATGACACCGCAGGCGCCGAAGATCCGACCAAAGCCTCTGCCGTGGAACAGTTCGGCGATAACCGAACCAAAGATGGATGACAGGCCGTATCCCAGCCCGCCCTGGAAAATCACCATGCCCCACAACAACAGTTCATTCTGGGAATGGCGCATCAGGATCAGCAGGATATAGCAAGCCACGAAGCCGGAGATGGATACCGTCCATGCCCATTCCCGTCCGATCCGGTCGCTTAGTGAACCAATGCCAATCTGCCCGACTACGCCGAACAGGCCTACAAGACCCAAGGCGAACCCCGCGGCCATGGGTGTGTAGCCGACCTCGCTCAGATATTGCGTCTGGTGCACCTGTATGGCGTACCAGATGTACATGCCGAAGAAGAGGCCCAGCGCAAGCCACCAGAATCGCGCTGTCCGGACCGCCGACTCCAGCGTCCATTCTGTTGCCGCCCAGGCTTTGTCGACAACCGTGTCGACTGCTGCCTCCCGAGTCGGCGTCGACTTCAGGCCATCACCGTCGGGCTTCAAACCCATGTCTTCCGGCCGGCGACGCTGGAAGAGCAGGTTCATCGGCAAAACGATGACCAGCAGGATGATTGCCATGGCCCAGCAGGCGCGCCTCCAGCCGTCGGCCTCGATGATGGATTGCAACCAGGGAAATAGGATGATCGCTCCGATCCCGGCGCCGGAAAAAGCTAGTCCAGTTGCGAAGCCCCGCAGGCGCACGAACCAGAAGGGTATCAGGTAGGCGTGGCTGGTATAGGCCAGGATTATGGCGCCGCCGACCACCGCGCTGCCAAGGCTGAGATACAGCAGGATCTGATTATCCGAACAGGTTGACAGGATCAGGCCTGTACTCACCAAGACCGACCCGGCGGCCATCACCAGACCCGGCCCGAACCGCTCTATGGCAACACCCAGGAACGGTGTGATCAGCGTCGAAGTTGCAAAACCGACAGAGAAGATCGCGGAGGTTGTCCCGCGATCCCACTCAAAATCCTGGAGGATAGGCGGAAAAAGCAGCGAAAAGGAGGTCCGGACGCTGACGCCAACGCCGATGGTCAGGAACGCAACCACTACAACCACCCAGCCGTAGTAGAATGGTAGTCGTGCCAGAGGGCTCAAGGGTTTGGTCGCCTGTCCGGTCATAGTGTCTGCACGCAGCTTGCCCTGAACTCAAGCGCACTTTGCCCAGCGCCGCAAGCCAGATCGTCACCGCGGAAACCAGGCACGCGTCACGGAATGCCGAAGCCGGCCCGGCACACAGTTTGCCGGTCGCCAAGACCCGAAGGCGGTGCTGTAATACCTGCGGCAGGACGTGCCTGAGGGCAAACTCGGTAGGGCAGATCGCCCCTTCCTCATCCTGTCCGATGCGGTTGGACAGCGCGACTGGTTTACCAGAGGGCACTTCATTCGTAGAACAGTTCGATATCGCACCAGCAAACGCCAGCCATGTCAGACCGCTCCACTATTTCGCCCGATGTCATCGCTGACCATGGTCTGACCCTGGAAGAATATCAGCGGATTCTGGTCATCATGGGGCGCCCCCCCAACCTAACGGAACTCGGCGTTTTTTCCGTCATGTGGTCCGAGCATTGCTCCTACAAGTCGTCCAGGAAGTGGTTGAAAACATTACCGACGGAAGCCCCGCACGTCATACAGGGACCGGGTGAGAACGCCGGCGTTATCGACATCGGCGATGGCTTGGCCTGCGTCTTCAAGATCGAAAGCCACAATCATCCCTCATCAATCGAGCCCTTCCAGGGCGCCGCGACCGGAGTTGGCGGAATCATGCGCGATATCTTCACGATGGGGGGCCGGCCTGTCGCAACCATGAATGCGCTGCGTTTTGGCGATCCGGATCACCCGAAATCGCGCCATCTGGTATCGGGCGTCGTCGCGGGGATTGCCAGCTACGGCAATTGCATGGGTGTGCCGACAGTCGGTGGAGAGTGCGAATTCGACGCCGCCTACAACGATAACATCCTGGTCAACGCGATGACGGTTGGCGTCGCGCCAGCGGACCGGATTTTCTATTCTGCCGCAACCGGCGTCGGGAATCCGGTCGTCTATGTCGGTTCGAAGACGGGGCGCGACGGAATCCATGGCGCAACCATGGCATCAGCCGAGTTCGATGACGACAGCGAAGGGAAGCGCCCGACGGTGCAGGTCGGCGATCCCTTCACCGAAAAGCTGCTGCTGGAAGCCTGCTTGGAGCTTATGGCGACCGATATCATTGTAGCCATTCAGGACATGGGCGCTGCAGGTCTCACCTCTTCGTCCGTCGAGATGTCCTCCAAGGGCCGGGTTGGCATCGATCTGGACCTCGATAGCGTCCCGGTCCGCGAATGCGGCATGACAGCCTATGAGATCCTGCTGTCGGAAAGCCAGGAACGCATGTTGATGGTCCTGAAACCGGGGCGCGAAGACCAGGCGCGCGCGATCTTCGAGAAATGGGAACTCGATTTTGCCATCATCGGCACAATCACTGATACCGGCCGCATGGTGGCCCGCATGGGCGGCGAAACCGTGGCGGACATTCTGATCGATCCGATGATGCGCGAGGCACCAGAATATGATCGGCCTCAGGCGCAGACGCCCGGGCACTCGTCCGTCGACCCAGTCGATGTCATACCTCCCGGCACCGTCGAAGACGCGCTGCTGACGCTGGTCGGGAGCCCGAATCAGGCGAGCAAGCGCTGGATATGGGAACAATATGACCATCTGGTCATGGGGCGTACAGCAGTTCGCCCGGGCGGCAATGCCGCTGTCGTCAGCCTGCCGGATAGTCCCCGGGCCCTCGCGATGACCACCGATTGCACGCCGCGGTATTGCCTTGCCGATCCCGTTGAAGGCGGCAAACAGGCCGTCGCGGAAGCCTGGCGAAACCTGACAGCCGTCGGCGCAACGCCGCTGGCTGTTACCAACAACCTGAATTTTGGCAATCCGGAACGGCCGCTGATCATGGGACAGTTCGTCGGCGCCGTGCAGGGCATAAGTGCAGCATGCAGAGCACTCGACTTCCCTGTCGTCTCAGGAAACGTGTCCTTTTATAATGAGACGTCCGGCGCAGCGATCCTGCCAACGCCGGTGATCGGCGGTGTCGGGGTATTGGAAGATGGTGCGCATGTCGTGGGCCGCGGAACTACAGGCGCCGACAGGATCATCATTCTGATCGGCAAGACCGTGGGGCATCTCGGTGCTTCCCGGTACTTGCGGGACGTCCTGAACTGCGCCGACGGACCGCCTCCCCCGGTCGACCTCGTGGCAGAACGGCTGCACGGGAACTTGATTCGTAACCTCATCCAGGAAGGCACCGTTACGGCCTGTCATGACCTGTCAGACGGCGGCCTCGCGCTGGCGCTGTCGGAGATGGTCTTGGCCGGGCAGGCGGGAATCGCCCTCGACAATGTCCCGGATACGCCGCCATTGCATGCTTGGCTCTTCGGCGAAGACCAGGGGCGCTATGTCGTCGAAACCACCAAGATGAAGCAGGTTCTGGCAGCGGCGCAGGCCAACGGCGCGCCAGCGATGGCAATTGGCCAAACGGTTGCGGAACCTGCGTTGACCCTTCGCAAAAGCTATCCTATATCGGTTTCGCGCTTGGAAGATGCGTATGAAGGTTGGCTTCCCGCCTGGATCAATCGAAAGATCTCCACGCGCAGGTGACCTTATCGCGCTGATTGACCTGATTGGAGCACTCGTTCATGGCGATGGACGCAGACGAGATAGCGACCCTGATCAAGCAGACCCTGCCAGATGCGCAGGTGACGATCACGGACCTGCGTGGCGATGGCGACCACTATGCTGCCGAGGTCATTTCTTCGGAATTTGTCGGCAAGACCCGCGTACAGCAGCATCAGATGGTGTACGAGTCGCTTCAAGGCCGAATGGGCGGTGTTCTCCACGCGCTCGCGCTCTCTACCAGCGCTCCGAGCGCATGAGTTCCGGCCATGTTCGGATCTTTCAAACGCAACACGTCCCAAGCATCACCCTCAATATCAATTTGAGTGAAACCCGCAGAGATAGATATCATGACCCAAGCCGCCGTTTCTGCCGATCATCCTGTTTTCGAGCGCATCAAGTCTGAAATTGATGAGCAGGATGTCGTCCTATTCATGAAAGGCACTCCTGTCTTCCCGCAGTGCGGGTTTTCCGCAGCGGTCGTCCAGATCCTGTCGCAAATGGATGTCAAGTTCAAAGGCGTCAACGTGCTGGATGACACGGATGTTCGCGAGGGCATCAAACATTACAGCAACTGGCCGACCATTCCGCAGCTTTACGTGCGGGGTGAGTTTGTCGGTGGTTGCGATATCATCCGTGAGATGTTTGAGAACGGCGAACTGCAGCAGTTCTTGGTCGACAAGGGCATCCAGCAAGCTTCCTGACATAGCCAGCCTGACCCGCCGCCCAACCGCGACAGGATTCCTGGAGTTTTTCTGCGCAGTATTTTTGCTGTCGCCAATATATCCTTATGTTGACATGCATATTGCCGGGCGTTGAGCCTCACTTGGAAGTCCGAATCACAGGTCGTTAAATTTCATGATGTTTTTGTGAACCAAGCACTTGTTCCTCGCGCAATCCCGCGCGTGAGAAAGCGTCAGGTGGCGCGTTGAGCCCAAGCCAAGGAGTTCCCATGGCTGCGTTTGAAGTCCCCGATCAGCCGCCCGCTCCCCTGTCCGGGCAAATATCCGGTAAATCCCCGCTTCCCCCTATGCTATTTCACGATCTTCTAGCACGCCATGCGCCGCCATATCTTTCAGTCGTGCGCAACCTGCCCTCTCGCTCACCAAGCGACCGCTCAACCAAGTCCGACCCAACGACGTCACCCAAGAAAAGGCACCGACCGGACGATCACCCAAGCTTCGCGCGCCCGTGCAAATGATGGCCGGTCAAACGAATCTCTGATGACTTCCTCGGCATCGCAGGCGCGCGTTGCTGTGTAACTCTGACGACCTATACACGCTCCAAGGAATTGCGCGACGCACGCATCTCAACCATTTCCCCACAACTTCACGTATGGGGCGTTCGTACCAGCATATAAGAACCCGTCAATGAGGTGGATGTCTTCTTGGGGCAAATCGGTATATCCGTCTCGCGCCTACTGCTCGGAGGGATTTCTATGTCAGAAAGACTGACGACAAGATACCATGGAACACACGCGATTGGTGTCTCGCTGGCGGTGAGTCATGAATAACGCGGTTACAGAACTCGAAGAAACCACTTCTGCAAGGACAAGCCCCGGTGGGCTGCCGGCCGACCAATTAGAGAGGAAAGTTAGCTCTCTGCTTGAGCACGCCGTGGATGCCCACAAGCGCGATTTAAGGGTTTATCAAAGCCTTCGGAACCTCGACGAGGTCATAGGAACCGAATACGGCGATCGGGTTCTCTATGAGTTGATTCAGAACGCGCACGACGCGCACCGTTCCGGTGACGATGGTCGGATCGCGATCGAGCTCGTCATCCATTCGGAAAGCGAAGGCTTACTTTACGTCGCAAATGGCGGGAAAGGCTTCCGCTGGGAAGATGTGGAGGCAATCCGCAACCTAGCCACCAGCGCCAAGGAGGTCGGTGAAGGCATCGGCAATAAGGGTCTCGGCTTCAGGAGCATCGAAGCGCTAACCGACGACGCGCACATTTACTCACGCAACGGCGCCTCCCGGAGCGACGGGTTCGACGGCTACTGCTTCCGCTTCGCAGAAGTCAGCGAGATAGAGGACATTCTTCAGTCCACCGGCGTCGATGCACCAACGAGCGCTGCCGTCGCAAAAACTGTCCCGCGGTATCTCGTCCCTCGCCCGCTGGAAGACCACCCCGACGATATCGCCGCATATGCTCGACGCGGCTATGCGACGGTCATTGCTGCCCCCTTGCGCACGCCAGAGGCGGTGGCACTGGCAACGAAGCAACTAGATGCGCTGACGGATCTGAAGGTGCCGCTCCTGTTGTTCCTCGACCGAATTGCCGAGATCCGGATTAATATCGGCAGGCCAGACCTGAAACCGTACCGACGCCGCCTGTCCCGGCGCCAGAAGGCCGTGGGCGATGTCTCGTCGCTTCCGGGCACAAAGATGTACGAAGTGGATGTTGGCGAGAGCCGCCGCTTCCTCGTCGTCCGGCGCGAAGTGGATAAACAGCGAGTTCTGGAGGCCGTTGAGAGAAGCATTCCAACGGCGCCTCGACTCAAGCCGTGGCTCAACTGGAAGGGCGCGCCGGTTGTATCTGTTGCAGTCGGAATGTCCACGGCAGCGGTCGCGAAAGGCCGTCTCTATAACTTCCTGCCCATGGGCGAAGAAGCAGACTCCCCGATCCTCGGCTACCTTGATGCCCCGTTCTTTGCAGATATCGACCGACGGGACGCGGATCTGGACATCCCCCTAAACGAAACGCTGATGGAAGCGGCAGCAGAGACGTGCGCCGCAGCGGCACTTTCGATCGTCGAGCGGGAAACGGCCATCCCTCCGCAAGCCGTATTCGACCTCTTCGCTTGGACTGGAGAGCAGGCGGGAAAGCTCAATACTGCTCTGAAAGAGGCGGGGAGCTCCCTGCGGGAGGCCAGCGTTATTCCGGCCATTGCGGAAAATGGGCAAAGGGCATGGTCCTGCCTGTCCGAGATCAGAATTTGGCCGGAAGGCACGTTTTCGATCCTGAAGGACAGGGAAGTCGCCAAGTACGTCGGCGCGCAATTGGTATCGAAAGATTTGGACAGCAAGCGGATCGAATGCCTGAAGGCGGTCGCAAGCCGCAGCTTCTACCAGCCGCTGACGCCCTCGGGCGCTCAGCTCGCTAAATGGTCCGAAGCGTTCGCCCGATCGTTGCTCGAACGCAAAGTAGCGCCGCGCACTTGGTCGCGCTTCTACGACGACCTTCCGCGCGTGTTCGACGCCATGGATGCGTCGTTGGAAGCGCTGTACGAGAAAGCCATCCTCTATGACCGGTCCGGTAAGCTGCGACCCGCCGGCGGTCACGATGATAAGAAACGGACCGGCGTTTTTGTACGGGGTGACGTCTCGAAGGGTAGACGAAAGAAAGCAGACGTCCCTCTGCCCCCTGCGACCCTGGCACGTCGCTACCGGTTCATCGATGAGCGGATCAGTCTTCGACGGGAGACGCTAGAGGCATTCACTGCGGCCAATCTAGTGCGCGAGTACGACCCGATAGAAGCGCTGGCCGGCTTGAAATCTGCGTTGGGGCAAAAGGCAAACGACAATCGTCGCCGAGAGGCGCTCGCGTGGGCATTCCAAGTGTGGCGTGCGGGATCGGGGGCGCGGCTGGAGGAAGAACTGCAGAAGGCAGGCCTTTATGTGCCAACGCTTTCAGGTTGGCATCCGGCCGGTGAGTGCGCCTTCTCGTCCTCATGGACGTCGGTCGGAAGAAGCCTAGAGAACTACCTGATCGAGGCGGCAGATATTTCCACCGACTGCCGTCGGGTACGTGAGTGGCTCCTGGTCGGACAACAACATTGGCCGGTCTCGGTGCAGGATCAGAAGAAGCACTGGACCCAATTTTTGGAACTGATCGGAGTTATCGACGGGCTGAAGCCGGTGCCTGCGCAACTTTCACGTAAGGGCTCCCCTTCGAACCTATGGAATTCTGTCTTGCTAAGAGGCAATGCCGCTGAAGGTTTGGACAGAAACTGGTGTACAAAGGTGAGCGATGTCTCGTTCAATCATCCGTATACCGATTACGAGATCAAGGGCGAGGCTTGGCGATTGCCAGGACAGATTGAACACGATATCCTGCCGGAAGGCGCTCGCGAATCTCTGTGCATGCTCATCTTTGAGCACCTGAAAACGCACGAAACGGAATACTTCCAATTCGAGATCGGCCGATTCGAGCGTGACGAGCGCAACCAGGACCGGCGGGAACTGCCGACACCAATGGCAACGTTCCTGCGCTCGAAGCCATGGATAGCCGCAAACTCCAAAGGGGGGATTTCCTTTAGGGCTCCTAACGAATGTTGGGGCTCACGGGAGCGCCGAGGCCGCCCACCGCGGTTCATCGATCGTGTGCCCGAACCGCTGGCTGATCTGTCGGGTGAGGAAGGCCTTTCGGAATTGGCATTTGGTGACGCTTTGGGCCTGCGGGATTGGCAGAGTCCAGCGACGGCCGTGGAAAGGCTGTGCGACTTGGCGGACGTCGCCGTGGGACTTTCTTCCAATGATCGTCCGATTTTCCGAAACGAATACCGGCGCGCATGGCAGGACGTGGTGGAGACGGGGACCGTACTGCCCTTGGACTTGAGCCTCGTTGTCTGGCGCCGGGGGCAGCTCGAAACCCTTACCGGCGAGTCCGACACACCTGCGCCGGTCATCGTTACAGAGGACGCGCAAAGGTTTGAGGCGCGCGTCCTGTCATCGGCCGGCCAGGCGGTCCTGGATGTAGGGCCCACTGCTACCGACCAGGTTGCTGCGTTACTGGAGGATACGGGTGCCTTTACCCCACGACGCCTCGACGGTATCGGCGTGCAGCTACTCGTCGATGGCGAACCTTTCGTCCCGCGCGCGAACGACCCGTTACTGACCTCTCTCGGATTGGAATGGCTCCCCGAGATCATCGTTATCGGACATGAGCTCCGGGGCGAGCAACTGGAGCGCGGCATCCAAAGCACAACCGTTGACAGGCGGGCGCGGGCAATACGGGTCCGGCGCTGCAAGGCCATGACGCTCGTTGTGGATAGCGAAGACGTATCCCCGAATGAAGAGTTGCGCTGGCACGCGTTCGAGCACGAGGACTTCCCCACCCTCATCCTGACCGAGGATGTGGACGTTAACTGGCGCACTCTCGCCTACACGCTGTCGGGCGGCATTTCCCGTTTGATCGACGGCAGACTCCGCTCTCTTGAGCGGCTCCTGCTGCGGCTGGCGTTCGATCAGTCATCCGATGAATTGGAGGCACCGGGCGATGAAGCGCTGGCAAGCGTGCTTGAGTGCGATGTCCAGACGATCCGGGACCTTCGCGCCGCGCGACGAACAGACCTGGAGCACGTCCAGCACCTGCTGCTACCGGTCGTCGGCTACTATGGCGGCCCCGACCTTGTGCGCCAGCTTTTGAGTGACGTCGATCGCGCCGGAAACAGATTCGACGCGCGCAAGTGGCTGGAGATGCATTTGGCCGGCGAGGAATACTCGCCCGACGAACTGATCGACGCCTGCGAACAGGCGGCGAACCGCACCGAAGTGCGCGGCCGGCTGGAGCTAGACTACGCGACGTTCAACCGCGTCCTTTTGGATCTGGGCGAAGCGCCTTTGTCCAACGAAGCGGAACTACGGCAACTGTACGACGCTTATCTCGAACGTATGCGGCCGGCGATCATCGACCGGCTAAGACGCCACCACGCTGCCGACTTCCACGCCGGCCGCGATCTTGCAACATACATAGAGCGAAAGAATCTGGCCTTCCTTGCGTTCCACACGGACTGGATTTTAACGCGGGAGACGCTGGAGATGGAGGCCGTGGAGGCACACGTCTCCGGCCTTGTGGCGGAAACTCTGGGCGAAGACGTTGCTGTTGAGTTGCAGGTATACAGGCGCATGGTGGAAGCGAACCGCAAAGCTGTCCGAGAGTTTGCGAAGGAAGCCGAGCCGGTTATCGGCATCTGGTGCAAGCGAAGCGACGTGCAGCCGCCGGAACCCTGGCAGCAGGATGAAGCACAAGCCGTTGCCCGGCATCTAGAAAACAGCGGACTTCTCGATTTCGAGCTAATTGGCGCTGCAGACATCCCGGGTCTTTGCCGGCGTGCGGGGTGCTGGCCAGTTGGCATGCCCGAGACCCTCGACGGTGAGACTCTCGGGCTCACCAGGGATGACGTTAAGGCCGAAGAGACGCGTCGTGAGCGTGAGCGACAGCAAAGGGAGATCGAGCGTCGCAGCATCTTGTTCGCAGGGACCGCACTCGACACCGGCGATCCGAAGTTCGCCGAACACCTCCAGGATTTAGCCGCCGGCTTCATGGAGAACGACGAGACCTGGTTCGAGCGGAGCCAGCAGCGGACCAGTCTCATGGAGTTTGCGGATCCTGAGCATCCGGGCCGCGGCGCTGGCGGGGGTGGAAAAGGTGGGGGAACACGCCGACGGGAAAGGCAGCTTACCGATACGCAACGGCAGGCGATGGGTTTGGCCAGCGAGTGGCTCGCGTATCAATTTCTCTGCAGACGCCACAGCAAGTATTTCAATGAGACTTGCTGGATCTCGGAAAACCGAGCCCACTTCTTCGGCGGCGATGAAGGCGATGATTCGGCTGGATTCGATTTCCGAGTAAAGACGCCACAGGCAGAATGGCTGTATGAGGTTAAGTCCTCACTGGAAGACAGCGGAGAGTTTGAACTGACTGCCAACGAACTTCGCGTCGCCGGTAGTGCCTCGAAAGATGGACGTAGACGCTATCGTATCCTTTACGTTCCTCACGTGTTCACGCCAGACAAATGGTATGCCCTCGAACTTCCAAATCCGATCGGCGAGGCCACACGCAATCGATTCATTACGGTGGGCCGAAGCTCTGTCCGCTTGCGGTTCGAACGTCGATAGTGAAACAGGCTGCACAGGATCATTGAAGTTATCCGGTATCATACCGCTGACACCAACGGAAGGAAGCAACTCATTGCCCACAGCTGGACGGGCAACATCGACGGCAACTACCTGACGAACATGTACCGGACAATCAACGAATTGCTCCGCCGCACGTATTTCTAACGACGCGTATCGATCTGCCACTCTGGCTACGCTCTAGTCTTGCCTCCTCGCTTGGATTTCGTGTTACCATACCGGCTGTAAGAGCCTGTTCCTGCAGTCTCGTGAGGCCTCG
>JAPOST010000190.1 GCA_026709535.1 Rhodospirillaceae bacterium | reverse complement strand
CCTATGTGGTGTTCTTCGGTGGTTCCTGTTGATGCGGCCCAGTACATGGCGATTGCCAGCACCAGGATGAGACGCGCCGATCGATCCGATCTTTTGATCCGGCTTCGGGTGATGCAAAAGCCCCGGGGCCTTGAAGTCGAAGAACAGGGCTTCAATGCGCCATCGCATGCCATCGTCGAGAACCCTGTATTCACACGAGGCGGGATGATCCAAGGCTCCTTGCGGCCTTCTTCGCAGCGCACGGCGAAGGCGCCTGTCCCGTAATCTCTGCATTTACAGGTCCCTCAGGTTGGTAACATGAAGGTCTCAGGTTCAAATCCTGCCCCCCCCCCCGCAACCATCGAAGCTCCTGCGAAAATTGATGTTTCCGGGGGTTTTTTGATTCTGGAGATCGGCTGATTCGATTTCTGTCAACACATAGTCAACACCGCGGTGCGGGCGGGGTACCCGTTTGTCCTCGGTGCCACGCCGCACCATGTTCCGGTCTAGGGACCGGGGAACTCCCCGGTCGACAAAAGGATCCTGGAAACGTCGGGGCCCATTTGTTTGGGAATTACATAGCAAGGTGCCGGACATCCTTGAGAATATTCCTGTTTTCGGGAGCCTTTCGATTCGGAGCAGGACATGCGGTTTCGCAATGGTAAGCATCCAGAATCAGAATTTTGGAGCTGAATGGCGGAGGCATCTGATCCACTCTGCAACGACCCGAATTCGCGTTTGACGACACAGCGAGCTTGCGATGAACGAATTCAGGTCCTGGAAGAGCTACCGGGACTTCGCCGACCGCGTGCGGCGCAAGACACGCTACATTCGAACGCCTGAGGACGAGGAGTTCCTGCGCGAGGTCCTGCGGACCTCAAAGAGCCGGATCATGGACGTGCCCGCCGGTGCCGGGCTGTGGCGAGCTCAGCTCGGCCATGATTGGGAGCCCCACTGCGAGGGTGACCGCCATATCGCCGATTCTCCCGGCCCGTATCTTCCGGCACGAATGAAGCCTCTGCCAGGACGCGCGACGGAAGGACGTGCCAACCCCAAGGGAATACCGGTGCTCTACCTGTCCACGCACAGGAAGACCGCGATGTCCGAGGTCCGTCCGTGGCTCGGCTCGCTTGTCTCATGCGCTCATTTCAGGACAACTCGCGATCTGCAGATCGTCGACTTCTCGGTCCATCACGGCAGTGGTTTCGTCCTGTATTTCAGCGAGCCCGACGCCTTGGAGCGAGAAGAGGTAATCTGGCGACAGATCGACCAAGCCTTCTCCAAGCCTACGACGTCCGCGGACGATACCGCTTCCTATGTGCCGACCCAGGTGATCGCGGAACTCTTCAGAAACGAGGGATACGATGGCATCGCCTACAAGAGCGCATTCGGAAAGAATGGTTACAACGTCGTATTGTTCGATCCAGCCGATGCCGAGTTGGCCAACTGCACCCTCTTCGACACCAAGTCCCTCAAATTCGGTTTCGAACAGTCGGGCAATCCCTACTGGATCGATCAGGCCAGCAGCACAAGAACAGCACACGTCGCTGACGTCAAGCCCATACCGCCCACACAAGACGAGAGCGAGCCGTGAACGATCCTGTTCTGCTCGGAGTGCCTTCGTGGCGATGTCGGCGGCATCCTCGGACCGCCTCCCCGGAAAGTACCTCCCGGGCGCGCTTGTATCCAATTCCGGACAGCGCCAAGGCTGCTGACCACCCGATAGAGGCTCAGCTGTGCGTTCATCCGCATCAGCAACGCATCCCGCTGCTCACGCCGTGATGGATCATGGCCGGTAACGCATTGATCTGCCGTCGATCGGCTTCCGACAGTTTCTCACCCAGACGTCGCCGCAATGGGAGAACGCGAGACTGCGCGACGTCGCAGTGCCCAGTTCCTGGAACGTAAGTGTCTGAATCATAAGTCCTTGATATCATCATGTTTTCGTGAATCAATGACTGATCCCTCCCGCGACCCTGCGCATCAGGAAGCGACAGACGGCGAGTTGCACCCTGGCCAGGGAACTCTCCAGGCTCCGCTTGAAGTCCTTGGCCAGCTGTCGGCATCGTCACATCCGGCGCACTCTGCCCGGCGGCCGGGTGAACCCGAACCGCTACCGGTCTTCCTTCCCCCTCAACGCCGAAAGGCCCCTCCCACCCCCCGGCCTCCT
>JAPOST010000182.1 GCA_026709535.1 Rhodospirillaceae bacterium | reverse complement strand
CAAGTTTCCGGCCCATCAGTGCCCGGCGATCGCGTTCGGAAAAATGTGTTATATCACATCCATCGAAGATGACGGAGCCACCAGCGATTCGGGCCCGGGATGGCTGGATTCCCAAGATCACCTTGCCGATCATGGTCTTCCCGGCACCGGATTCGCCAACCAGTCCGTGCACTTCTCCTGTCCCAACGGTCAACGAAACGCCACGCAGGATTGGCGTGCGCCGCCAGCGGCCTACCACCTCCAGTCGCAAGTCGTTCACACTCAGGATGGTCGAGGTCATGTGCGCATCTTCGGGTCCAGCGCGTCTTTCAGGCCATCCCCCAAGGTGTTCAGCGCCAGTACGAGAAAGATTACACAGATGATCGGCAGTATCATCAGCCACGGCACCTGGTTCACATATGTCCGCCCGGCGGCAATCATGCCGCCCCAAGTCGGGAAATCGGACGAGATCGATAGATTCACATAGCTCAGGATCGCCTCGACAATCACGGCAATCCCCATCTCCAGGGTGAACAGAACGATCAGCAGCGGCATGACGTTCGGCAGGATTTCGCACCACAAGATTCGGAAGCGACCCAAGCCGATGGTGATTGCCGAAGCGATATAATCCTCCCGTTTCTGAGCCATTGTTTCGGCACGCACCACACGGCAGAAGCGGGTCCAGTCGATCACCGCAATGGCGATAACGACAGAGTGCAGTCCGGTGCCCAGCACGGCGACCAGCACGATTGACAGAAGAACCGCCGGGAAGGCCATCCAGATATCGACCAGACGGGAAATAATGGTATCCACCCACCCTCCAAAATACCCCGCCAGAAGGCCAAGCACCGTACCAAGTAGACCTGCGGCAGCAGCTGCTGCGATAGCGACAAAGAGAGCGATCTGCGATCCGTAGATCAGGCGCGACAGGATATCTCGTCCCAGGTTGTCGGCCCCAAAGATGTAACCGGGTTCCGCATTATCGGCCCAGAAGGGCGGAACGTACTGCAGCATCAGATCCTGTTCTACAGGATCACGTGGCGCAATGACCGGCGCGAAGACTGCGACGAGTGCGAAGATCAGGAATACGGACCCGCCGACAACAACCCGCGCATCGGATAACAGCCGAAGAAGCAGGCTGGCATGCGAGTTCTCCGTGGTCGGAAGAGCCCTCTCCTCACCCATGACGCATCCGAGGGTTTAGAAGCGCATAGCTCATGTCTACCAGCAAATTGATGCTGATGAACAGTACGGCAAAGGTCAAGACCAGACCTTGGATCAAAGGCAGGTCGCGGTTGATGACCGCGTCGATCGCCATGTTTCCGATGCCAGGGTAGGAGAAGATCTTCTCCACCAATACGGTACCGCCGACCAGAAACGTGAACTGGACGCCAGTCAAAGTCACCGTCGGCAACAGCGCATTGCGCAACGCTTCCCGTCCGATGATGCGAATCCGGCTAAATCCCTTCGCCCGGGCCAGCAGCACATAGTCTTGGGTCATGGCTTCATTGATTGAAGTTTTCAGCACCCTGGCGATGATGGCGACCAACGGAAGCGCGAGCGCGCAGGCGGGCAGGATCATGTGCAAGAAAACCGATCCGAATACGTCAAGCCGCAACCGAATCAGGCTTTCAATCAAGTAAAAGTCGGTCGCTCCCCTGAACGCGACCTCGTGGCTGATTCGACCGGAGATTGGCAGTCCATCCAGGGAGAAGACAACGACGAAAAGGATGAAGAGCAGAGCCCATAGAAAATCGGGGATCGCCAGGATGAACCCTGCGACGCCATCAATCGCGCTCTCGCCAAACCGGCCGCGCCAGTAGGCGCCAGTCATGGCCATAACGCCGCCCAGGGTCACGGCAATCAACATGGCGAACAGACACAGTTCCATGGTAACCGGCAGACGCCCCAGAACAAGTTCCATGACGTCTTGGCGCATGGAAATGGATGTACCGAAATCACCGATGGCCAGATCCTGCAGATAGTAAAGGAACTGGGCAAGAATGCTTTCATCCAGGCCATATAGCTTGCGCAGGCTTGCGATGTCTTTTTCCGTCGCCCCAGGCCCGATCAGCATGGCAATCGGATCGCCGGGTACTACCCGCAATAGGACAAAAACGATAACCGCCACGCCAAACAGCGTCGGCGCAGCCAGCAAGAGCCGACGGAGCAAGAAAGTCCAGGTCACGGAAAGCGCAGACCGAAGATTGGCGCGGACCCGCCTGCCTTTCGGGAGGCGGGTCCTTACCTGGAATCCCTAGCTCTTCGATATGGTCTGCGGCAAGACGTAGTTCGCTATGTGACCCTTGAAATTCAGGCCCTTCTTGAACACGACCGGCTGCACCTGCTGATACAATGGCAGGACATAAGCGTTATCGGCTATGTACCGGTTAACTTTCTTCCAGCCTGCAATTCGCTTGGCTTCGTCTTTCTCGCCCCAGAGCGGTCCAATCATGTCGATCAGATCCTTGCTGTCCCACACACTGTGCGGTGACGGCCCGAACATGGCGGCGCCCGTAGAGGTGCTGGGATCGCCTATGGAATTACCCCAGTTATAGAAGGCGGCAGGCGCCAGCTTGTCCTGGGCACGCAGTTCAAAATGCTTGGCTACCTCGTCCACCTCGATCTCGGCCTGAATGCCGACCTTCCGCCACATGCCGACGATGGCCTGGATAACCTCGTAGTCTTTCGCGATGTAGCCACGAGTCGTCTGAATCCTGAACCTGACGGGGTTCTTACGCGAATAGCCGGATTTGGCCAGCAATGCCACAGCGCCCTTTGGATCATACGGTGTCTTCACCGTTGGGTCGAAGCCGGTATAAGGCGGCGCCAGCAAAGTTTCGATCGGCACCCCATAGCCGCGCAAAAGGCGGTCGACGATTGCTTTCTTGTTAACGGCCATCACGGCTGCCTTGCGAACATTGGCATCCTTCATCACGCCAATATCGTTGAAGAAAATCATCGCGATATCGGAGACCGCCGTTGCGACGCCCTGCAGGCCCGGCTTCTCCTTCAGGCGGTCATATTCTTCAAACGGTATGTTCAGGGTCATGTCCGACCGACGGCTCTCTATTTCAGCAACTCGAGCCGCCGGATCGGTCACGAATCTGAACACTACGGTCTTGAACGCCGGTGCGCTGCCCCAGTAATTCGGGTTGACCTTGAGGCGTACAAAGGATCCTCGCTGGAATTCGTCGACCATGTACGGACCGGAGCCCATCGGCTTTTTCTCGAAGCCTTCTTTGCCAACTTGCTCATAGTAATGAGGCGGCAGCACATAAGCCGTCAGAAAACCCATCCACTTGAACAGGTCAGGCATGAACTGTTTGACATCGCCTGTGATGACGTTGCCTTCCGCTTTCAGGTTGGCGATGGAGGCCCACACGAAAGCAACCGGGTTACCGGTCTTCGGATTGCCGACCCGCTGAAGATTCCAGACGAGATCATTGGCCGTGATTGGCTTGCCGTCCTGCCACTTGGCGCCCTGCCGGACTTCCATACGGATCCTGGTCTTGTCATCAGTCCAGCCCCATTTTTCGAGTAACCCCGGCTTGAAGCTCAGATCCGGATTCTGATCGATATACTGGTCAAAAATGCACTTGTAGATGGACATCAACTGCGGGTTTACCGAAGACAGGCCCGTGCTCGGATCCCAGGCTGGCAACGGTACGTGATAGGCGATCGTCAATGTGTCGCCGATGGCGGCCGCCGCCGAATGATTGAACAGCAGCGTACTGAGGCCTGTCGCACCGGCGGCGGCGCCTGTGGTTTGCAGGAATTGTCGGCGGTTGACATTTGTCATGATGGTCCTCCAGGTATGGAAACGGCGGGCTTCGAAAGGCTTGCAGTTGTCCTGGTTCTGCGTCCGGATTGGCCTAGTTCGGAGCGCTCTCGGCCCAGCGTTTCATGAGTGTATTGGATGGCCTGGTTTCGTCGAGCATCTTCTCCCTCGTTTCGATACCGGCAACCGGCAATCCCTTTGGATCCAGCAGACCAATCTGCACCAAGACTGACGCCTGATCCCAATAGATGTGCTCATGGTAGAGTTTAGGGCCCCGGAAGTTAACGATGCCGACCACCGGTACACTCACTTTCTTTCCGGTCGGCGCGACCCCCGGCAACATCCAGTCGATCTCGCGATCGTGGGTGAATTCAAAGATCATCTCGTCGACCAAGCGGTCCGGGCCTACTGTCCTCGAAACCGGGATCAGCGCCGTGTCATCTGGATTCGAATTCACGAAGTGATTCTTGTAGAAGCGGCGCAGGTCATTATGGCCGACTCCACCGGTCATTGTCGGGATATGGTTGACGTACGGTTCCGCCACCATCGTATCCATCGTCGCATCGACATCTCTGGTCACGAATTCGTAATAGCAGTGCATGTCCCAGAGATGCTCCAAGTCATAGACTGGCCCCATAACTCCGCGAAGCAGAGCAATGGTACGTGAATGCGCCATGCCAGCAGCGGCCTTGTTGTAAGTATCGCGGAAGCGATTGGCGAAGGCGTGCGGCGCGCCTTCGTAGACGTTGATCAGGACATGAGCAACGTCGGCGAATGCCTCCCGAATCGTCTCCACGGCTTCCATCGGAACATGCTCGTCGGCGCCGCCGAAGTGCAACACCATGGGACAGGTGATCTTGTCCTTGAGGTCAAGGTGGTCCTCAATACGTACGCCGTAATAACTAGCGGCGGCATCAATGCCGCAATGGGCTGCAGCCTGATAGGCTAGAGCGCCACCCAGACAATAGCCCAGCGCAGCGACTTGGGTCCGGCCGTCCTTGCCTTGGCTTCGGACGGCATCCATGCTTTTCAGATGGTCGACGGCGGCGGTCATATCTTCTACCGCCTTCGCGAAATCAAACTTGCCAAGATACTCGAACGCCTTACCGATCTCTTCTTCAGAATAGCCCAATTCAACACGTTTCTCCAGACGATGGAACATGTCCGGCGCCAGAACGACATAACCTTCTTCGGCGAAATAATCACAGGCCGCCCGGATCGCTTCGTTCACGCCCAAGATTTCCTGCAGTATCACCAGACCCGGGCCCTTGCCCGATTCTGGCAACGCCAGATAGCCTTGAAATTGAGCACCATCCTTGGCGGAAATGTCGATAAACCTGCCGACCATATTTAACTCCTCCACTTGTCGCCCCGGGCATCTCCAGACTGGCGGCATTTGTCCTGCATGATTCAA
Organism: Rhodospirillaceae bacterium; assembly: GCA_026709535.1. Lineage (GTDB taxonomy): Bacteria > Pseudomonadota > Alphaproteobacteria > Bin65 > Bin65 > Bin65. The sequence goes on along the minus strand of JAPOST010000182.1, from coordinate 15,848 downwards.
TGTCCCCGTTGATCGTCAGCATCCGAAGGCGTTTGGCAGCCGTGTAGCGCAAACGGGAACGTAAGTCTCCAAGCTTCCTGTTCTATCATCTCAGCCTTGAGGTCAATGCTGAAACGATCTAGTTAAATGTTAAATAAATACCATGCCGAATTAATCTTTATATGACAGATAATTAGAGATTCGGTGTAGGGGATTAAATACGGCGAGTAAACACTATGTCATCACCAGCGCCGGATCGTGTCCGACCGGGTAGGAGGGGTCGTTGCCGAGCCCCTCCCCCCACAGACCCGAGCGTGCGCGATTGACGCACTCGGTTCCTCACCTGACAGGTTCGCTCAAGGTGTTTTGCCATGAGCGCACGAACTTGACTGGACGCTCAGGTCGATACCCGGAATATCGCTTTCCAGGTATGGCCGGATGACACGTTCCGAGTTGGGATCGAGAGCCGATTTCGCTCCGGACTCGATCTTCACGGCCTTGCCGACATAGGCGTCTTCCGGCGTTGCCGTCGGGTAGCGCAAATGGAGCGCCTGCCTGTCTTCGGAATCCGGTTCAATGCGAAACCGTTCAGCGCTCAATCCATTGCGTTCCGCAGCATCGCCGACGATCGTGGAAAGTCCCGCCATGAACGGGCCATTGATGTAAGCTTCGCAGGCCGCCTTGATAGCAGCCAGGGCTTTGCCACGTTTATTGCCACTCAGAGCCTCCAGTTCGTCGATTGAGGCCGCCTCTCCGAGATCGTCACGGAAGACCGTGACGTCGATATCCTCCGAGAAGCGCTTGATCAAATCAAACCCTTTGGAGAGCGATGTGCCGCCCTTGAACAGCAAGCGTGGCCGAACCGCCAATCCATTGAAGAGCGCATCAAGGGTCCAGCAGACCCAGAAATCCTTTTCGACATTCTGGGGCGTCGTACCGAGGCGCTGGGCCGTTGTCGTGTAAAGGCCCAACCGTGTCTCGTCATCTGCCGCGATGACCTGATCGAATGCGGAGTTCATCATGTACCGGCCCGCTCTTTCAACATCGGCAGCAACAGGTTCCGCATCCAGTCCGGCAACGTCGACAATCCCTCCAACAAGTCCGCCCGAAGCGCCTGCCCATCTTCCGGATCCCGAAGAATTGCGTTCAGACGACGCATGAGGATCGCGTCGTCATCGACCTGGCCCATGGTGTCCCGTAGCCAATGCAGCGCCTGAACGATGCGCATAGCCGGCCTTCCTGCCCAGTACAGCTTGCTTGCAGCGGTTGGCTTAAACGTGATTCCGAGTTGGCCGAGCGAGACCGGCTTGAGTCGCGCATCCGTATGCACGACGATCTTCGCAGGAACCGCATTCGTCAGTCCGAGATCATTGGCGGCAGTCATGCCGTCGACGAGTACGCGGATCTGATCCCGCCGGGCGATGGCCTCAATCACCTGTCGTGGGTCGGAAGGGTTGCTTTTGCGTGTCAGGGTGTTGAACGATGGCTTGTCGTAGAGCCCTCGATCGACCCGCCGCAAACTTCCGGCGCGTGTCAGGCGCTGCAGTGTTTTGTCCACGGCATCGCGCGCGCCAAGATCGAGGAAATCCCGTGGCGTCCAGACCCCTCTTGATGCGCCGTTCCCGATGCGCGCCAGAATTGCGGGTTTCAAGTTTGATGTCCCGTGTCCCATGTCCGAGATGTGTACGCAGATTTCGGACAAACTTCAAGTTTTTCGTCCGAACCCTGTGTACAGGTTTCGGACAAGAACCGTCGCTATCGCCATGGCTCCGGGACGCTGGCACGAACGGCGCGGTGTTCTCCGGCCAGAGGGACAGCGTGTGCAGCGGCACTACCATTGTCTAACGTCAGCCCCCGTCGGACAGGCACCGGCGAGGTCATCCTCGTCGAAGACACCACCGGCAAGAGCCATCTGTCGGAATCGATCGCCGGTCAGGCGCGGCGGCGGGTGACCGGCGGCGCTAGCGCGCCTCGCCAGTCTCGTCGTCGGACGCCGCGGCGTCGTTCGCCGCCTTGCGTGCCTCGGCGGCTGCCTTCTTGGCCGCGACCTTGGCGGCCTTGGCTTCCTTCTTGGTGATCTCGCGCTGCCGGCGTTCGAAGCCGTAGTTCGCCCTGCGGGCCATCGGGGCCTCCCGGTTTGTTTCTCGGTAACGGTCAGGCGCCGCGTCGCATCGCGCCGCCGCGACGGCGCGGGCGGCGCGCGCCCTGCGGCTTGGGCGCCTGCTTGTTGCTTCGGCCGCCATTGCCGCCATTACGACCGCGTCCGCCCTGCTTGAACGGGATGACGTGCGACAGCCGTTCGCCACTGGCGAGGGCGACCTCGCGGCCGATCAGCTTCTCGATACCGCGCAGGAAACCGAACTCGGCCGGATCGCACAGCGAGACCGCGACGCGGTTGGCTCGGTGCTTGGTGCGGGTGAAGACGAGGACGCGCGACAGCGCGGCATTGACCATCAGGTCGCACAGCAGCGGCAGCTTGGCCGCCGCGTCGATGAAATGCACGCTCTGGTCGGTCGCCTCGACGGCGATCGTCTTCGGCGCGATGTCGATGCGCTGCGGCTGGTACAGGATCTCGCGCGCCAACTTCGTCACCTCGCCCGGCATGGTTGCCGAGAACAGCAGCGACTGCCGGTCCTCAGGCACCGCTGCGCTGATCTTGCGGACGTCACGGATGAAACCCATGTCGAGCATCCGGTCGGCCTCGTCGAGGACCAGCAGTTGGACGTCGCGCAGGTCGGCATGGCCCTGCTGCATCAGGTCGAGCAGGCGTCCCGGCGTGGCGACGAGAATGTCGACGCCGCGGCGCAGCATCGCCACCTGGCTGTTCTGCGATACGCCGCCGAAGATGACGCCAAGGCGCAGCTTCATGTGCTTGCCATAGGCTTTCAGATCGCCGGCGATCTGGATCGCCAGTTCGCGTGTCGGCGCGAGAATCTGCAGTGCCGGCAACGCGAAGGCCGCGGTCTTGCCGGTGCCCGTCTGGGCAATGCCGAGCATATCCTCGTCATCAAGCAGCAGCGGGATGGCGCGGACCTGGATCGGAGTGGGTTCGGAATAGTTACGCTCGGCGAGGGCGCAGGGGGGCGCAAACGCCGAGATCGGCAAAGGTGAGCTTTTCGCCCGTCTGAATGGTCAAGATATGTCTTTCCATGCGTCCCGGGTACACGGGCTACCGGCTCAGCCGGCGCGGCCACACGCGAAGGGGCGCTTTGGCCGCTTCCACGCGCAACTGGAAACAGGGGTGTGTCGGAAACCTGACGCCTTCTGAACCGGTGTAATATGGCAATTCTCCCGCACCCTCAGCGCAAAATCGATGAAGCCCGAGCGGCTAACGACCCGGCGCAACAGGCAACTCCGGCGCCGATGCCAAGTCTGATGACGAGGCTCTGCGATCAGGCAGGGAAAAACGCCGCAACGCCGAGCCCAGCTATTCTTTTTTGGCCGGAGATTCCTCGTCTCCGTTCTCTTTCTTCGACGCCGATTTCAACAGATCGTCCATGTTGTAGCGCATGAAGCGCGTTACGGTTGATGAAACCTGGAAGGCCCAGCCCCTCGTCTTGTCATTGATCGCATTAGCTTCCTTGCGCACGTCTTCGGCTGATTTGAGGGGGCCACTTGTCTTCGGCCTGTCCTTCAGCAACGCCTTCTCGTCGACGTCGGCATCAAAGGTCAGCCAGAATTTTTCTTCATTTTTGTTTCCGGTCTGCGCCAGCATCACGGTGACAACGAGTCCATCAAAGGTTCGGAAGACAGCGCGGCCGGCGGCATGGTTCTCCAAATCCTCATCAGCGGCAGGCTGAACATCTTCCAGCAGCAGGTTCGACAGGCCTTCTCCGATATATTGCAGGAAGCGAGAGCCCTTGATCTCGCTTCCTTCCGGCTTGTTACGCAGCTTGAAGTCGGTGTCGGTAGCCTTGTCCCTGCCGACGATGATCCGGACATCATTGGCGTCACTCTGGACAACCTCTTTCACTCGCTCTGCCTTCACATCGAAGAGCGATCGGTCCATCCAGTCCCCCACGTCAGCCGACAACTTCGGGTCACCAACCGCCAGCCAGGCCTGCTTGTCTCCAGGCACTCGGATATAGACCAGTGACCGGCCGAACAAGAGTTCCTTGGCGTTGCTCTTTCCGACAATGACATCAGCAACCATTCTCTCGCCGACAAAGGCTGTCAGGCGCTTCGAAGACGCGCCCTTCTTTGTCGGTTCTTCCAGGTTCAGCTTGTGATAGCGGGTCTTGTCGCTCGTCTTGCGCTCGAACCGCTTCAACTGAGCCAGCGAGAACAGGACTTCCTTGATCTTGGAAAATTTGGCAGGATAACCGCCTTTCTCCTTGGCGAGCCATCTGTCGTTCTTGCGTTCCAGTGTGAAGGATTCGCCCTTCGCGGTGATCACGACCCGATCCACCGCGTTGACGGTCTTTGGTTCCAGGCTCGGAAAGAACCTGGCACCTTCCGCAGGGGTGACAGTAGTAGCGTCGGGCCGAAAGGTGACGGCGCCCACGATCAAGGCTGCGGTAACGGCGGTCAAGGCCAGAAAGCCTGTTTTGTTCATAACGGTGAGGTTCCCTGAATCGAAACCGGGACCTAGGTGTTTTCGTATCGTCGGCGACGGCGCACCCGCCAAATCGCCACCAGAATGGCCAGAACAGTAATCATCAGCGGGATCAGCGCGATATTGTAGAACTTGGTACGCACCTCCAAGGCATCGACATCCTTGCGCAGGTCGGTCAGCACGCTCCGCTGTTCCTGGCGAATGGTGATGAGTTTCGCCATGTACCCGCTCAACGTCGCCTGCTGCTCTTCGGTGAGGACGGTCCTGCCGTCCTTGCTCTGGGTGCGGGCATCGGCGATCTTCTTCCGGACATCCGAGAGATCGTCCGCGAGTTCCCGCTGTTTGGCGCGCAGTTTGTTCTGGGACGCCTTGCGCAAATCATCGACGACCGTGAAGGGCCGCACCGGAGAGCCTCGTCCACGTAATTTGATCAGCGGGTTGGCGCTCGCGAGGTCATCCAGGGCGTTGACCACAAAATCCGCATTGTTGGCGAAGGGAGTCTGAACTTCGCCCTGACCAGTGCCCTGCGTGCGTGCCCAAAATCTGGTTTCCATGAAATCTGCATCCGCAATCAGGATGACATTCAGCGGTTTTCGTGCAGCCGCAATGTGCTCAAGCCCGTCATGTTTCTTGTCGGCATCTTTGCTGTTCTCCTCCTTCTCGGCGGGTCGACCTTTCGGGAAGGCGCTTTTTGCCTTTCCTGTCACGCGGACAGCCAGCCACCTCTTCTTGTCGCCCGGCACATAGCTCCGATAGATGCCCAGAAGATCAGGCTCCTGCCGGTAATCCTGGGCCTTGCGCACCATGGCCGTTGGGCTGGTCGTCACCAGCGGCGTGATCGTGGTTTCAGCATCCCCGATCTTTTCGAAATATCCGGGAATGCCGAAGATCAGGGTCTCGACCTCGGCGGTCACCGGATCCTTGAGGTTCAGGTCCAAGTCGCGTACCTGTATGTAGGCAATGTGCGGAGCGTACATGACTCGGTCCTGATATCGATAAGGTACCTGAACGTACCTTTCGGCGTCCGTCGCCACCGAACTGACATCGTACTTTACGCCCCATGCTTTCAGCAGCCTGGGAAGATCCGAACCGGACGGAGTTGGGCCGGGGCCCATGAAGGTCCGGCGGCGGGGCGCAGTTTCCGGCACCGGGTCCACCATGATCAACGCCCTGCCGCCATTCATTACATGCTGATCGATTGAGTACAGCATCTTGTCCGACAACTGCTGCGGATGCGCAATCATCAACACGTCGACATCATCCGGAATACTTTCCGCACGGGCGCCGATCGACTTCACCTCGAACAGTTTTTCGACCTCGCCCATGATGGGCCAAGCTGGGCGCATGCCGCCGCGCATGCTGAACGTCCCCTGGATCGGGAGGCCTGCGATGACGCCAACGACCTTCTTCTTTGTGCCGAGACTGTGAACCAGCCGGGTGATATCATATTCGATGAAGCGCTGGCGCGACGGATGGAAGAACGTAATCTTTTCTTCCGCGTCAACCGTGTTGGTGCCGGCCAAGCCGAAATAGACCTGTTCACCTTGCTGATCGATTGGTACGCCTTCCAGGCCATATGCAGTGGCCTTGTCCTCGTCGACCGAAAAAGGCTCCGGTCGATACACCTCCAGACGGATCTTGCCGTTCGACAGCAGAACGTACCGGTCCAGCAGGTTGCGCACGCGCGATGCCGCTGCCGCATAGCTGGGAATTTGCTTGATCAGCGACGGCGATATGAACAATCGCAAGGTCACCGGCTCTTCCAGCGATTTCAGAACCTGTCGCGTGCCATCCGAAAGGGTGAACTCCTTGTCCCTGGTCAAGTCGACCGACAGGTTGCGGGCAACGTTGCCGACAAAGGCGTTCAGCGCAAATAGCAGCACGAATGCAACGATGAGCGTTGCCCCGGCCAACTTGCGTCTGTCATCCAGAAACATCATCGGCCTATTGCCCCTTTTTGAGGTCAAGGACCAGCGTGGTCGCGAAGAGGAACACGCCGATGACAGACAGGAAGTAAACGAGGTTGCGGATGTCGATAATGCCTTTGCGCATTTCGGCGAAATGATTCAGGAAGCTGAACGAAGCCACCAGATCGACAAGGCTCTGGGGCAGTGCGTCCCGGATCAGCCCCAGCACGACTTCCGACCCGGCCATCGAAAAGACGAAACAGACGATGGCAGCCAGAACGAAAGCAATGACCTGGCTCTTGGTTGTCGCCGACAGGCAGGAGCCGATCGCCAGATAGCCGCCAGCCATCAGAAAACTGCCGACATAGCCAGCGATGATCGGGCCGTGATCGGGATCTCCCAGATTACTGACAGTGATCCAGATCGGAAAGGTCAGCGCCAGCGCGATGCCGGCGAAGGACCAAGCGGCAAGGAATTTGCCAACCACGGCGTGCCAGGTTGCAATCGGCAGCGTGAACAACAACTCCACGGTGCCACTCTTCCGCTCTTCGGCCCAAAGGCGCATCGCGATGGCCGGCATCAGGAACAGATAAACCCAAGGATGAAAGACAAAGAAACTATCCAGATCGGCTTGATTTCGTTGGAAGAAATTGCCGATGAAGAAGGTCATCGCCCCGGCCAGCGCCAGAAAGACGATCAGGAAGACATAGGCAACCGGCGTCGCGAAGTAGCCGGAGAATTCCCGCCTGAAGACCGTGCCAATATTTCTGGTCGCAGACATTCAGGCGGCCTCCTCGACAACGGTGGCCGCTGGACTGTCGCTGGTGGTCAGTTGCCGGAAGACATCGTCAAGCTGCCCCTTTTCGAGGCGTACCTCATCCACTTCCCAGCGATTTTCTGTCACATAGGCACTGATTGCCGGCAGGATCACAGCCCCATCCTGGGGCCGGACCCGGAATTCCGGCGCGCTCGGCGCGCCGCCTTCTTCCACTTCCGACACGCCATCCAACTGGCCGAGGCCCGTGCGCTCCGGTACGGGAGGCATGCTGAGAGTTCGGATGGTAACCGTGTTATGATAACGGGACTGCGATTCCAGTTCAGTCGGAGTGCCATCAGCCAACAGTTGCCCTCGGGCAATGATCATTGCCCGACTGCAGACGGCGTGGACCTCTTCCAGGATATGAGTCGAGATCACGATAGACTTGACGGTCGCCATGTCGTTGATCACTTGACGCACCTGATGCTTCTGATTGGGGTCCAGACCGTCAGTGGGTTCGTCCAGAATCAGGACATCGGGATCGTGCAACAGCGCTTGGGCCAGACCGACCCGGCGGGTGAAACCCTTTGAAAGGGTTTCGATCGGCTGATTCAGTACCTGATCCAATTGCGCCATCTCGACCACTCGGTCGATGGCCTTCACGCGATCAGCGCCGTCCAGTCCCCGACTTGCCCCGACGAAATTCAGGAATCCGCGCGCCGTCATGTCGGGATAAAGCGGCGCGCCTTCCGGCAGGTAACCTATCCGCTGCTTGGCGGCGATCGGCTCTTTTTGAATGTCGTGGCCACAAATGATCGCGCTTCCCGAAGTGGGCGTCAGGAATCCGGTGATCATCTTCATGGTAGTCGATTTGCCGGCGCCATTCGGGCCGAGGAAGCCAAGAACCTCGCCCTTGGCGACGGAGAACGAAATGCCGTTCACCGCTCGAATCGAACCAAATTCCTTGGTAAGCGACTGAACTTCGATCATTCGGTCCAACGCGTGGTAAACATCAATATACGGAAAACCCGCTGGGGCGGCCTTGTATTCCTGTCGACCGAGCGGGCGCTTGGCTACTGGAACGCCGCAGACCGTTCAGAACCGCAGGGTCACGACTCATCACCGTCCTGTGCACAAAGATGTTGCAGATTATGGCGATTTCAAGGTTGTCGCTCTGATCGACGCATCAATCCGGGGCAGCCATACATAGAGCGTCAGCGCCCGCATGAGGAAAAACACGTAGAGCGCCAACCACAATCCATTATTTCCCAACAGGTGAAGCAGGAGATGTCCCGCGACCAGATAAACAACCAGTGCGATGATCATGCCGTTGCGCATCTCGCGAGTGCGGGTCGCACCGATATAAATGCCGTCCAATTGGTAGCTCCACACCCCGGCCAACGGAATCAGGCTCGCCCAAGGCAGATACAACCGTGCAGATGCTCGTACTTCTTCGAGGTCCGTCAGCATCTCGATCAACAGTCCGCCTGCAACCAGATAGAACACGGCGAAGGTTAACGCCACAATGCCGGCCCATATGGTAGTCATCCGCATGGCGACGCGATACCGGGCGCGATCCGCCTTGCCGATCGCCCCTCCGACCAGGGCTTCTGCAGCAAATGCAAAGCCGTCCAGCGCGTGCCCTGTAAACAGAATGAAGTGAAAAAGAACGGCATTTACTGCCAGAAGCGTTTCGCCCAAGCGTGCGCCTTGGGCAGTGAACCAGGCAAAGGCAAAGATCAGGCATAACGTTCGCACCAAGATGTCCCCGTTCGCCTTGACCAGACCCAGAATTTTTTCCCGGTCGGACAAAAGTCCACGCAGCCGCCATCGGCCGCCGAGAGGCCGATGCATCATGACAATCATCGCCAGACCGACGATAGCAGCCGTTACCTCGGCGATCAGGGTCGCCCAAGCCACGCCCTCGATACCCCAGCCCAGCACTGGGACAAACAGCAGGTCGAGGACGATATTGAGCCCATTCATGGACAGCGTCAGCGCCATGACAGACACTGTACGTTCCATGGCGATCATCCAGCCGATGCCGACATAGATCAGCAATGTCGCGGGGGCGCCCCAGACCCGAATGTCGAAATAGGCGCCGGCCAGCGCTTCCACCCGCAGCGGCGCCTCGACAGCCCAGAAAGCGATCATTCGCGCCGGAACTTGCAGAGCCACTACCGCCAGACCAAGGACAAACGCGAGGATGGCTGCGCGCAGCGCGATGTCCCGGATCTCCTGATGGTCGCTTGCGCCACGAGCCTGAGCAACAAAACCTGTCGTCGCCATTCGCAGGAAGCCGAAACTCCAATACAGGAAGCTAAAGATCAGCGCTCCGATTGCCACGCCGCCGATAAAGGCCGGTGATGGCAGATGCCCCACAACAGCGGTATCGACGGCGCCAAGCAGCGGCTGTCCGATATTCGCAAGGATGATCGGCGCCGCGAGCTTCAGTACGCGGCCATGGGATATCGGTTCTGCGCCGGAGACAGATCGGGAAGAGGTAGCCAAAGACGAGTTGCCTGACAGATAGGATTAGAGAACCTTGTCATTGTTCAGTGAGAATTATGCAAGACAACCGACACTGATCTGTTGTGAAGGCTTCAAGAAAACGATGGAGGGTACGCCCCGGTTGTGTCACGGGATGCCGATATCGTTTTCTGGTCCACCAGTTGTCGGCCTACGGACAGCAACTGGCCGCCGGTCGGAGGACCCCACGATTATAAGCACCGCCCGCCGCCGTTTTGCGCTTCACGCCAGCGGGGCCACTACCGTCATTGCAGCGCTGGTCATCAATCACTCCGACAACTGGTCTCGCAGCATGCACAGATTGCAATCCGGAGACTGTGGTCTGGATCGCGGCGTCGTTCGGGTGCGTCGATGGCACGGCCAAGATAGTGGTTGAAGCATCAACCTGCGAAAACTCTGCCGGCAGCCGCACAGTCGTGTGGCCAGACGTATTATCTGCAAACGCATCCGCCCCCACCAGGCCCCCGGAACCAGAGGTATCGGCGACGCGACCCCTCTGAAAGTCCGACAGGGCGTCCGGTGTGCTGGTTGGCTAAAGCTTCAAGCCGACCCTTTGATCAGTTGGAAAGGCGATATTGCTGCTATATTCTCTTCGAAATCCAGATCGCTGTACGGGAAATGTCCTTTACCGCGCGCTTGAGCAACGGATAGGCAGATGCGGCCTCGGCGTTATGCGCCAAGGCGATGTCTCGGTGTTCCAGTTCGTCAGCACGGAACTCTTCGATCATCTGTTTCAGATCTGCCTCGTCATCGTCCAGCGTTGCGGCCTGCTCGGCGTAATGTTCGTCTATCACTTCCTCGATGGCGACGGTACAGGCCATCGCGGCCTCTCGACCCATCAAGGCCGTTACGGCGCCCAAAGCAAAGCCACCCACATGCCAGACAGGACTCATCAGGGTCGGCCGCACGCCACGTTGGACGATAAGGTCGTTGAATTTGTCCAGGTGCTTCTGCTCCCCTGTCGCCATTTCGCGGAGGACAGGTCCGTCCTCGCTATCGTCCAGCACAGCCAGCTGGCCGGCATAGATCCGCACCGCGCCGAATTCGCCGGCCTGATTCACGCGGATCATCTCGTGGACCAGCTTCTCGCCCACCGGTTCGCCCGGCAGCGGGCGATATTTTGATCTCTTGTCCGGATCCTTCATTGGTCGGTACTCCCAAAAGCTCGAAAGCCACAGGCAAGAGCGAATAGCGCCAATCCGCCTGACAGGATCGCGTTCCATCCGGCCATGGAGACTCCCAGCATCGACCAGGGAACGGCGTCGCAGCGGGCGGTGGGCGCATTATCAATCATGTCCCTCAAGCCGGCGGCGCTCATCCGGGAGGTACCGATACTGCCGATACTGCTGCACCCACCCGGCGCGGCCCACCACCGGTATTCGACGCCGGCATGATAGGCGGCGACCCCGACCGCGATCACCAGGGCTGCCGCAATCAGCAGAAGAACAGGCCCGTGCCATCGCCCCGGAAAAGCTGCCAGCGCCAAGGCCGCAACGACGATGACCGCAATATGGGTCCAGCGCTGCACATGACACATTGGACAAGGCGTCAGCCCACCGAGATACTGGAAGCCAAGCGCCCCCAACAGCAAGCCGCTGCTGGCCAGCAGCAGGAACATGATCTGGGTCCGCGTCGTCACCGCCATAGTCAAGAAATAGGCCGCCCGAGCAGCGCATGACGTATACTGATCGCCGCAGGTTTACGCCCTGGGTTTTTCCACCAGGAATATCTGCCGATTCTGTTCGGTCATGTGTCGGTGCCTTGCTTCTGGCGCGGTGACTTCGGAACGATCGGACGATCGCTTGTCCTGATACATCAAGCCTGTCGTCAGATACATGATCGGCCGCGGCGACGTCCCGGCCGAAAGCGCTTGCGGCGGCGCAAATTGACCGTTTCGGCGCTTTCCGCTTGATCGCCTGCTGTCTCCACTCTTTGTCACTCGAATGATGGGAAAGTCCCTCTTTGGGCGAATATGGCTTCTATGCCTGATCGTGTTTATCGACATGGTCGGGTTCGGCGTGATTATTCCGTCACTGCCGTTCTGGACCAAATCCTTTGGTGCCGACGCCTTTGAAATTTCGCTTGTCATGACGGTCTTTGCCACCTGCCAGTTCATCTTCGCCTTTCCGCTAGGCTGGCTGTCGGACCGGATCGGGCGGAAGCCTGTCTTGGCGCTTAGCATGTTTGGCTCGGTGATCAGTTTCACACTGCTGGGGTTCGCGGAGACATTGCTGATGATCTTTGCAGCGCGCGCGCTGGGCGGCATGATGGGGGCCAATATCTCCGTCGCTCATGCCTACGTTTCGGACGTGACCAGTGGTCGGGAGCGGGCTCGCGCCATGGGCATGCTGGGCGCTTCATTTGGCGGCGGCTTCGTCTTCGGGCCCGCCATAGGCGGCGCTGTTGCAGGCGCGGACCCTTCCAACCCGGGCCAGATTGCCTTCTTCATCGGCGCAGTGATCAGCGCAGTCGGCATGATTGGCAGCCTGATCTTCCTGAAAGAGCCGGAAAACCAGCAATCGATGGCGAAAGAAAAGAGTTTCACGGCCCGGCTGCAGGGCTTCAGTGTTGCTCTTTCCACTCCAATCATGTTGGTGCCGATAATCGTCTCCGGCCTGGCCGGCCTCGCAATGGCAGGGCTTGAGGCAACCTATGCCTTGTGGGTACACGAGGCGCGAGGCTGGGGCGCACGGCAAACCGGTTGGTTCTTCTTCTACATCGGCTTGGTTCTTGTGGTTGTCCAAGGCTGCTTCATTGGGCCGGTCAATCGCGCGATGGGCGAAAGACGCATGTTGTATCTGGGGCTGACGATCATCACTGCGGGAATGGCGCTGGTGGCTGTATCGGACACCTTGCTTCTGGTCTTCCTGAATGGCACGCTGATCGCAATGGGATACGGTTTCATCGACCCGGCGGTGGCCAGCTTGATTTCGCGAAATTCGCCAGCAGACCAACAGGGAGCCGTGATGGGCGTGCTGCAATCCGTTTCCAGTCTGGCTCGTGTCATCGGCCCGGCATCGGCTGGCCTGCTGTTTGCCGAAGCGGGTCGAAACGCACCGTATATCGCAGGGGCCATCATCCTGGCCATGACGCTGGCCTTTGCATTGTGGCGCCTGTCCTCCCTGAATGCTCCAACAGCAGAAACGGTGAAGCAGGACGTGCGCTGAGTTTCAGGCACCGACGAAAAGGATGGATATTTGCGCCTTGGTATATCAGGGGCAGTTTGGGTTAGTAGAGATTACTGCAAAACTGCAGGGTCCTGCAGTGAATCGGCGACCATCACCACTCAAGTTGGGAGAAAACAATGGATCTGAATGGACACTCCGCCATCGTCACCGGCGGCGGCTCGGGCATTGGCGAGGCCACCGCCAAGATGTTGGCAGGCAAAGGCATGAAAGTCGCGATCTGGGATATGAACCTGGATGGCGCGCAGCGCGTCGCAAACGAAATCGGCGGCGAGGCAATCCAGGTCGATGTATCCGATGCCGGCGAGGCCGAAGGCGCCATGGAGAAAACGTCCGTTTCCGTCGGCGTGCCGCGAGTGCTGATCAACTGCGCAGGCATTGGTCCTGCCAGGACGATTGTCAGCCGCAACGGGGATCCGATGCCGCTGGACGACTTTGCCAAGGTCATCAAAGTCAATCTGATCGGCACGTTCAACTGTATGCGCCTCTCGGCTGCCGCGATGTCCAAGGCCGATCCGCTGGACGGTGGCGAACGCGGCGTGATCATCAACACCGCATCAGTTGCCGCCTTCGAAGGCCAGATCGGCCAAGCCGCCTACTCGGCGTCCAAAGGCGGCGTTGTCGGCCTGATGATGCCAGCGATGCGCGAGTTGGGCCGCCACGGTATTCGCGTCCTGACCATTGCGCCGGGCTATATCGAGACGCCGCTACTGGCGCAGGTGCCGCCGGACTTTCAGGAAAACCTGAAATCATCCCAGATTTTCCCGCGGACCCGTTTCGGTCAGCCGGAGGAATACGGCCAGCTTTGCATCGCTATCTGCGAGAACCAGATGCTGAACGGTGACACCATCCGGCTGGACGCGGGTACACGCATGCCGCCGAAATAGTCCCGCGAAAAGCGAGCCTGCGGGCCGGGACGGCACTTCAGAATTCCACGCCTTTCCTGCGGAATCGCGTCATCGCGTCTTTGCCATCCAACGGCGGCGCTCACGGGTCTTTCATCCATGAAGTTGCATCGTGATCCGGGCATCACACAGGAAAGGCATGGCATAACATGCTGAAAATGATCATTTCCAAAATCTGGCCGCCTAAAATGGACGTGAAATGACCTGTTCACATCTGGCGACCCTCAAGAATAGTGGTTCCGCGCGCACGGGCCTTGATCCTTCCACTCCTGAAATCATGCTATAGCCGGACACCCTGGAGCATGGAGGCACCCGTCATGAACAAGCTCGTTGATCCAGATTCGACCATGCAAGGTTCAAGTCCGCAGAGGCAGAATACGCCGTCAATGCGCAGCTGGCTTGCAACGCTCGATTCGAACAATCAGTTGAGGCAGATTGATACGCTTGTCGACTGGAATGAGGAAATCGGCGCTATCGCTCGAATCAATATCGCGCAGCAAGGACCGGGGCTCTACTTCAGCAATATCCGCGATTACCAGGACACAATCAGCACAAAGTTCGTCACTTGCGGGATATCCAACAAGGCGCAGATACGCCTGATGTTGGACCTTGATGACGGCGTCACCGACAAGATGATAGTCCGCCATCTGAAGGAAACATACTGCAACCCGATCAGACCTGTGACCGTCGACTACGGCCCGGTGAAGGAAAACATCCTCACCGGCGAAGTCATCGACTTGAATCAATTTCCGGCGCCGCGATGGCATGCCTGCGACGGCGGCAAGTTCATCGATACTTTCTGCGGAGTCATCACTCATGATCCGAAAACGGACAGGCCCAACGTCGGCCTTTACCGAGGTCAGGTTCTTTCTGCCAACAAAATCGGCAAGTTGCTGATTCCGACCCAAGGCTGGGGTGCGCATTTTCTGAACTACCGCGACTCCAAGGGCCGCATGCCCGTCGCCATCGCTTATGGTTGGCACGATGTCATGCCGTTCTGCGCCGGCTCTCCCTTTCCCAAGCATGTCTGCGAATGGGATATGATGGGTGCTATCCTGGGCAAGCCGGTCGAATTGATCGACTGCGAGACGATCCCGCTACAGGTACCGGCAACCGCCGAAATTGCGGTGGAGGGCTGGATCGATCCTGATCCGGCGACTTGGGAGATGGAAGGTCCGTTCGCCGACTATCCCGGCTATTTGGGCGGCAAACCGTCTCGGAAACCAGTAGTCGATGTGTCCTGCATCACTCATCGGCATGATCCGATCATGCGAGGAGCGCTTGAAGGTGCCCGACCAGGCTTCCCTTCGGAGGATTCACTGCTCTGTGCCTATTCCTGGTCGGCCATTGCATGGAACCTGCTGGAAGCCGCCGGTGTCAGCGGCATTACCGATGTCTGGATGCCGCCAGTTGTCACCGGTACCAATATCGTGGTGCAGGTCCGCAAGCAATATCGCGGGCATGCACAGCAGATTGGCATGGCTCTGTGGGGCACCAATGTCGGCCAATGGTTTTTCAAGAACGTGATGGTCGTCGAAGAAGACATTGATATACGCAATCCGGAAGCCTTGGAATGGGCCTATGGTTTCCGGGTGAACGCTGGACGAGGTGACGTCTGGCTGGTTGGGCCTACCTTCGGCTCCGTTCTTGATCCTTCAACCTTGCGCGAGGATCGGGACGCCCAAACCCATGGCACAGGTAAGTGGACCCGCACACTGATTGACGCCACGCGAAGTTGGGAACACCAACCCAATCCGGACTGGGACGGCAACCGCTGGCCCGCTGTCAACACCATTGATCCAGACCTGGAACACAAGATCGCCGCCCGCTGGAGCGCTTATGGTATTGGAGTGCCCTATCTGGATGATGGCCAGCGCGAGCAGCTTACGCTTGAAGAGACGCGCAAGATCCTGAATGACCTCTAACAGGAAGGCTGGTTGACAAGAGGGTCTGATTTCTGACCTTGGAGATCCAGACTTTTCGATAGGCGCGACACGTGGCGCGATTGTCAGCCCGTATCACCACTGCCCT
>JAPOST010000042.1 GCA_026709535.1 Rhodospirillaceae bacterium | reverse complement strand
GCCGGCTGACCAGCGAGATGGTCATCAAATGCGTCCAGATGCGAATCCCGATCCTGGTATCCCGCTCGGGGTTTACAGCTTGGGGGGTCGATCTGGCCCGGGAGGCCAACCTGACCTTGATCGGCCGGGCCCGTGGCAAGCGGTTCATGGCGCTATCGGGAGCCGAGCGGATTGATTTCGATACGGACGTATGACCGTGTCACCGCTGTCTCCGCCGTCGGCCAAACACCGTCGAGCCCCCCGAGCCTTGTCCGGGATGTCCGCCATCATGTCGGTGGTGTGAACCCGAACCGCGATCGACCAGTCCCGCGACGCGGCGATCCTGGGTCCGGTCTTCTACTCCTTCCTGGCGCTGGTTCTGCAGAAGGAGCTGGCTGGCCTTTGGTTCTCATGATTGTTACTTGGAGGGAGTCTCAATGCCGATGACCGGCAAGCACCGCGCGGACCTGCCTTGAGAAGAATGGCCCGTTGCAGTGAAGGTGGCAATCCATGGTGGAGGCTGCTTGAACGGGGCAAGAGATAGGCACGCTGCGCTCCAGAGGACCGCTTCGGATCACGGATCCGGCTCGGTCTCCCGCGTCTTCGCCTCGTCCACACCGTCCTGCGCCCGTGCTCGTTCGGGCCAGAGCGCGTCCAGCGGGAAGGTGATCGCCTCGAAGGGCGGCTGCGAGACCGGCGCGTCGTCTGCCAGCATCGCCAGCAGCACCCACCGGCCGTCGCGCAGCGCGAACACCTCCAGGGTCTTCGCATCGGGATCGACGAACCACAGGCGCAGGACCTCCTCGCGGGCATAGAGGGAGCGCTTCTCGTTCCGGTCCAGCCGCCGGGTCGCGGGCGAGAGCACCTCGCACACCCATTCTGGGGCAACCTCGAAATACGCCCCATCGGGATAGGTCGGCATCGTCTCCCGCCGCCAGCCCGCCAGGTTCGGCACCGCGATGTCCTCCCCCCAGATGCAACTCCGGCTCGAAGACAATCCACCAGCCGCCGCGGCCTCGGCCAAAGGGGGCGACCAGTTCACCGCCAAGACGTGAACGCGCCAAGGCATGGCGTGGTGCCGGCCTCGGATGGGTGTGGAGCGTGCCCGCGAGCACCTCCGCCACCACATGCGGCGGGGCGTCCGGCACGTCCTCGTAGATTGCCCGTCTCTCTGCCCTGGCCAGTGCCGTCATCCGCCTCTCCGTCTTGTCACCGACCATGGCGCCGGGCCAAAAGATCGGCAAACGCGATTGCATGCATTCGATCATGCGGCGGCAGCGTCGCTCTCACACCGGACTGGCGGTTTCAGACCATCGCGGGCTGCGTCTCCAGATCGGTGCAGCCCTCGCCCGAGCGTTTAACGGCCTTGTCGCTCTCGCCTCGAACACCTCGCCAACCGTGCGCCTTTACTACCTGCTCAGGCCATCTTCAGCAACGAAGTCGTCTGCACTCCAGCCTTGCGGTGTCGATTGAGGCTTCCTTCTTCAATGGATGGCTTACTTGCTGGCATCCATGAAAAAAAGTGCCTCGGCGCGCTCATTGAGCTCATCGTGCCAGGCTAAAACGTCAAGCCAGTCTTTCGGAATCGCGGATGCACCATGAAGTGCTCCGGCAAGTTGACCGGTTATCGCAGCGACGGTATCAGCATCCTCTCCGAGATTAGCCGCCTTTAGCACTGCTTCTGGAAAGCTTGATGACGTGCCTGCCGACCAGACAGCCGCCTCCAGACTATTGATCACATAGCCGTCCGATTTGATCTCCTTACGCGTTTTTGCGCGCCAGTCTCCCATGGCAACAGACGCGACATCTGCGTTCTTGCTCCAGGCCCTGGCAGCAAGAACGGTTTCACGATCCGCCCCCTGAATTGCCTCGACAAGCATGGTGACGAAATACGCGCATGCTTCAACCGCTGCCGGAGCGGCATGTGTCGTAATGCTTTGCCGCCGGGCCAGGTTGGCAGCTTGTTGTGCATCTTTCCAACAGCAGATTGCAACGGGAGAAACCCGCATGAGAGATCCGTTGCCGGCTGATCGGGGGTCGCTTGAGCCCGATCGGGGATTTCCTGTGCTCTGGTAGCGGGAAAGCGCTTGCAAGACGGTGTTTCCAATATCAAAGCAAGTTCCGGTACAGGAGTACCCGTTTCCCTCCCACCAACTCACAAAGCGATCCATCAGGTCTTTTTCGTCGAAGCCCTCTTTTCG
>JAPOST010000130.1 GCA_026709535.1 Rhodospirillaceae bacterium | reverse complement strand
GCTTCGAAGACGGTCGTCATCGCGATGTTTGTCGTCGGCTTGGCGGCGTTGGCAATAGTGCTTGGGGGTCTGGAAGTAGAGAGCGAAACAGCCACTAACATTACTTCGGAAATTTTTCGGCAAGGGTATGGCCTGGCCATTTGTGCCCTTGTTCTGCTGGACACTTACAAACCGTGGACGGAAGTACGACAGATTGAGCGCAGCAGCGAAGGATTCAATGCAAGGATTCTCGGCGCTGTCGGAGCGAGCCGGTGAGGTGTCCGAACAAAGACTGATCATCGCGGTCTCGGACTATCATTCTGCCCTCACCGAACACTGGCTGGATGCCCTGTTCAGTGAGATTGAAGAAACGATCCGACTGGTGAACCTGAAGAATAAGCATACCTGGGTTGAGGATCCTGTCAGGCTCTTTCTGCGTCACATGCATGGAATAATCCGGCAGATGGTTCTTCACGATCTGTGGAGAGACAACG
This sequence comes from Rhodospirillaceae bacterium, assembly GCA_026709535.1. Taxonomy (GTDB): domain Bacteria; phylum Pseudomonadota; class Alphaproteobacteria; order Bin65; family Bin65; genus Bin65. Next base: position 20,935 of record JAPOST010000130.1, on the reverse strand, counting down.
CGGGAAACTCGGGCTGGATATTCCCCCTAAGTTTGAGCTGGCAGTTCAGAGCGCCTACAACCGGAACTGTGTTGATTCTTCTGTTTTCCACCGCAGAAACTTGCCCGAATCAAATGCCTCGTTTTACCCGCGTAGCGGGAAGGATTCGGGTAATGGGCGGTCAATCCCGAGCAAGTGATAGTGTGGATCAAACAACGCAATAAGCGCATCAAGATCAAGAGTATCCTCTGACGATTTGGGCACTTTAGTATACAATCTCCCTATTTTGCAAACAAGTGAAGCAATGACTGAAGGTGAAAAATCGAACAATCCTGTCAAGGTCATCAACCCTTGCTGCAGGGGCGCAACGTTCGAAATAATCGGCCTGGTGCTCTTGAAAACCAAACAGGAAATTGAAAACCCAAACTGCCCTTCAAGAAGTCTGGGATGTCGAGTATATAGTTCCCGTTTTACAAGGATGATCGACAGGAAGATTGCGCTTTGGATCACCTGCAAGACGAGGCGCTTCCGCCACCATCAGAAATATGCTGCGCCATTGAGGCATGCACCGTAATTCACGTGATTTCAGGCTTGGACCGGGGCGGCGCGGAGGCTCAGTTGCTTGCGCTGGCGAGGCGGCAGGCAGCGCGCGCCCGGACGATCGTGGTGTCGGTGATGTCAGGCGGGGACCTGGTCCCGGAATTCAGGAAGAGCGGGATCGAGGTGCATCATCTGCTCTCGAGAAGGAATTTCCCGAACCCTCTGACAATTCTACGGCTTGCCCGATTGATTTGTCGGGCACAGCCCGATGTGGTCCAAGGCTGGATGTATCATGGCAATCTGGCCGCGACTCTGGCGCTCTCTCTTTCGCGACGGCGAGCAGACACCACACTGATCTGGGGGTTACGCTGTTCGAAGATGGATTTGCAGCATTATGGCTGGAAGCTGCGTCTTGCGGTGCATGCAGGCGCAAAATTATCGCGATTGCCCGACGCCATCGTCGCGAATGCCGAGGCCGGACGAAGCGTGCACCGTTCCATGGGATATCGCAACGCCCGCTTCGAAGTCATCCACAATGGAATCGACAGCGAACGCTTTTTCCCGGAACCCTCCAAGCGCGCGCCCCGTCGGGCCGAACTCGGCCTGCCGCCTGACGCACGCGTCCTGGCGAATGTCGCCCGCGTGGATCCGATGAAGAGCCATGCCCTGTTGATTGATGCGCTCGCAAGAACACCGGACTTGTGGTGCCTGCTCGCAGGTCGCGGCACCGAGGCGTTCGCCGGAGGCGAGCAACTCATTGCGATGGGACAGACGACAGATGTGCCGGGCGTCTTGGCAGCGGCAGACGGCATCGTGTCGACGTCCTCCTATGGGGAAGGGTTTTCGAACGCGATCGCCGAGGGAATGGCGTCAGGACTGGTCCCTGTCGTCACCGATGTCGGCGACTCCCGCGTGATTGTCGGCGATATCGGCTGGATCGTCCCGCCACGCGATCCAGAAGCGCTGGCTGCCGCATTGCGGGCATTTCGCGATGCTTCCGATTCGGAACTGGCCGCACGCGGGGCGGCGGCGCGCGCCCGTATCGTGGAACGTTTTCCGCTTGATGCCCTTGATGCTCGCTTTGCTGCCCTTTATCAGGCTCTGCGAGGACCGATACCCGAATGAAAACCCCTCGATCTGTCCCATGGGCGTTGACGTCAGACAGTTGTAACCTGGGATTTTCGTGGCGGCCTTCGTGCTAGGCCGCCTCAAATTTCTCTACACTTATTTGGCCGGTACGTTCGTGAGCCTGACAAAGGTCATAAGCCATCTGCATACCAAGCCAAGTCTCTGGTGTTGACCCGAATGCCTTGGATAGGCGGATTGCCATCTCAGTCGAGATTCCTGCCTTTTCGTTCACAAGATCGGACAAGGCCTGACGGGTCACACCAAGACCTTCCGCCGCTCGCGTAACGGACAAGCCCAGAGGTTCAAGACACTGGCGTCTAACGATCCCGCCGGGATGTGGAGGATTATGCATTGCCATACTTCTTTCCTCATCAGTGGTAGTCAACGTAATCGACGTCAACCGCTTGCCCATCCTCGAACCGAAATGTCACTCGCCAATTGCCCGGGACCGAGACGGCATGGTGGCCCTTCAGCTCGCCTTTGAGCGGATGGAGCCGGAGCCCCGGCAAATCAAGATCGTCCGGCCCGGAGCTTCGGTCGAGGACGGCCAAAATATCCAGAAGCTTCCGGACATTCTCCGGCGCCACCCGCCGCGCCGTTCGACCATCGTAAAGCGACTTGAGCCCCCGATGCTTGAACGACATGATCATGAGCAAGTCCTAATGCGTCGCCTGTCGCCCGTCAATTGACAGCCTGCCTCACTCGCCGGATGTGCGTCTCCAGTGTGAGGTCCAAAGATGCGGTCGGACCGACAGCAAGTGCTCTCCGCCAGATGGCTCGTACTTGCCCATGCAGTAGCGTCTCGCCCGCGTCAACGGCGGCCTCCACGCCCCGGAACAGCAGGTCGACGATAGCGGCAAGCGCCGGGCCGTGATCGTTCCCGTCCGACAAGTGGGCGGAGCACCAGCCGGCAGAATGCGCGTCCACAGTACGGACGGAAACCGGATTTTCCACCTGACTGCGTGTGCCTCCATAAGAGTGAAGGGCGGCCCGAAGGGGGCGGCGGTTGTTGCCGGCGAGAGAGGCGCTGCCGCCGTCCCCTTCACCTGACCAGGGAGCACGGCACCATGCAGAACACCCTCGCACCGCGCGGCGACGCGAGCACCTTCCTCACCCACTTTGTCGGCGGCGGGCTCGACGACGAGAGCTATGTCATCCAGCGGTACGTCTCCCGCGCGAACGGCGAGATTGTTCCGGCCGATGCCGGGCAGCCCGCCCGCAAGGGCAAGCGCCGGGCGGGGGGTGTCATCGTGCCGCTGAAGGCGGTCGAGAAGCTCCGCCCCGCCCGCGACGAGATCATTATCGCCACGGGGGTCGAGCGGTGCGGCTCCCAGGTCCAGTACTGGGGGTACCGTGCGCTCGGCATTTTCACCGACCGCCGCCAGCGCGGCTGACCGAACGAAAACCCGCTTCCCGGAATGCCTACAAATACGATCCGGCCTTCGTGATGACATGGTGTTTACTCGCCGTCTTTTATCTCCTGCACCGTTTCTCCAACCATATGCCATACAATGATTAATTCGGCATAGAATTTGAATGACCGTCAAAACCGAAACACCTGATTGGTAGGCATAAAGTCAGGATCGATCTGCCTTGCCATTTACCTGCCGGGCAATCGCGCAGAAATCAGCAACTGAGAGGACCTCCGCACGGCTCATCGGATCTATGTTCGCCGCAGTCAACAGCGTGCTGGGGTTCGGCATGATTGATTTGAGACTTTGGCGGAGCATCTTGCGACGCTGTCCGAAGGCGGCAGCCGTGATCCTTTCCAGGGTTTCCATTCGCGCAGGCGCCAAGGGGGTCCGTCGGGGGCGGAGAGAGACGACCGAAGATGCTACCTTCGGCGGCGGGGTGAACGAAGCCGCATGGACGTTAAACAGTCGTTCGGTGACACAAAGCCACTGTGTGAGGATAGACAAACGGCCATAAGATTTCGACCCGGGCGTTGACACCAAACGATCCGCAACTTCTTTCTGGAACATCAAAACGAGATGTTCGAGCTTGTCCAGGCGACGTAGCCATTGAAGGAGCAGCAGGGTGCCGATGTTGTAGGGAAGGTTGCTGACAATCCGGTAGGGTGGCGGCAGCCCGTGTTTCGCTGCAAGCGTCTGAATGTCGGCGGTCAAGGCATCCACTTCGACAATTACAAGTCTCTCTGGGGCCGCGGTCTGAAGTTCAGTCAAGGCGCCGAGTGCGCGCGGGTCGACTTCCAGCGCCAGAACGCGGGCGTTCAAACGCAGTAGTGATCGCGTCATGCCTCCCGGGCCCGGCCCGACTTCGATGACCGTTCCGGCCGAGAGATCTGCTTCATGCCGCCATCGCGCGGCGTGAGCGATGCGATCGGTCAGGTTGGCATCAAGCAGGAAATGCTGGCCAAGTTCCTTGCGTGCGGAGAGGCCATGCCGGCGGATAACCTCGCGCAAGGGGGGCAGGTCAGCCAGCCTGATCATGGAATTCCGCAAGTCAATCGGTATCGTCGATGCCGTATCGGCGTGCGGCCATTGCCGCAGCCAGACGAAGGGCGGCAATCAAGCTGACTGGACTGGCGCGTCCCGTACCCGCCAGATCGAGCGCCGTACCATGGTCCGGCGAAGTGCGGATAAACGGCAGGCCAAGGGTGACGTTGACGGCATCGAAATGGATTGCCTTCAAGGGTGCCAGGCCTTGATCGTGGTACATGCAGATCGCTGCATCATAGGTTCTCCGTGCGGCTGGGCGAAACAGGGTGTCTGCCGGATGCGGACCCGTCGCTGTTATCCCTGCCGACCGGAGTGTCTTGATGGCCGGCTGGATGATCAGGGCGTCTTCATGGCCAAGAGTACCAGCCTCGCCTGCATGCGGGTTCAGCCCGGCGACGGCCAACCGGGGTGCCGCGATTCCGAAATCTCGCTGCAATGCATCGGCGGCGACCTGGCCCGTGGCGACGATCCTCTCGGTCGTCAGCGCTCCGGGAACGGCTGACAATGGCAGGTGAATGGTCACCAGGGCCACACGGAGCATCGGCGCCACCAGCATCATGACCGCCGATTTCGCTGAGGCGCGATGTTGAAGATACTCCGTGTGGCCCGGAAAGCCGAAGCCCGACTCAATCAGGGGCGCTTTCTGGATTGGGTTGGTAACCACGGCGGCGATCTGGCTGTCTTTCGCCAGATCGATCGCCGTATCAATGCTCTCGAGGACCGCCGGAGCCGAAGATGAAAGGGGATTGCCGCTCTCGACGTCGACCGGAGCCGAGAGCGGCAGGACAGGCAAGCCGGCGTCAAAAGCATCGAAGCAGTCGGCCGGCGCGCGAATCGGAACGATCGGGGCCGCGCAACCGGGAAGGTCGGCAAGTCTCTCGAGTCGAAGCGGGTCGTCGATCACAAGGAAGGGACTGACCGTCAGCGTATCATCAGCTCGCAAGGCCAGCCAGGCCTTCAGCGCCAGTTCCCCGCCAATTCCGGCCGGTTCGCCCATCGTCAATGCCAGGGGCGGCGCGGTCATGTCAGCAAGGTGTCCGTTTGCAGCCGGCTATATCCGGATCTCGACAAATGCGTTCCGGCGCAGATCGCGCAGATGTTGACGCGCACGAATCCGTACCTTGCGCTGGAAAATGCTGTCGGCAACCTGTTTCCGGGTTGGCGGCTTGCCGGCACCGTAGGCGCGTCTGGACTCCAGCGCCAGGAGATAATAGCCGGTCGACGTGCGTACCGGCCCGATGATCTGGCCAGGTCTGACACGCTTGATCGCCCTTTCCAGTTCGGGCGCGAGTTGCCCTTCAAAGACAATACCCATGTCACCGCCCTTGCCGGCGGTGCTGGATTGCGAAAACTGGCGGGCAAGAGCGCTGAAATCGGCACCGCGCCGGATCTGCGCGATCAGTCGCTGCGCTGTCCGAAGCGCGCCGGTGCCGCCATCGCTGCCGGACGATATGTAGATTTCAAGAATCCGGTATGCCAGCCGGTTTTTGTTGGCCCTGAACCGGGCAATCGCTTCGTCGATGTCGGCATCCGACACCTGTGCCCGGGAGGCAATGCTGCGCTGGATCACTTTCGACCAGACGATGGACGCCTTCACTTGATTGACCAGCGTCAGCGGATTGACTTTCCGCGCCTCGAGGATTCGAAACAATCGACCCGACGGCATGCGGTTCTGCTTCTCGATCTGGGCCAGAGCCTCCGCAACCTCCCGATCGGAGACCGCAAGGCGCATGCGCTCGGCTTCCTGCATCTGAAGCGCTTCGACGATCAATTGGTTCAGAACCTGCGAAAGGAAGCTCCTCCGGGTTTCGGGCGTATTTCTGATCCTTGCGGACATGAACACCAGCGCCATTCGAGAATCGACATCGTGCACAGTGATGGCACTATTGTTCACGATGGCGGCAATACGCGCTGAATCGATCGACCGCGCGGTAGCTGCGCTGCCCAGCGAAATGCTGAGCGTCATGATGACGACGATTAAATCGCGAAACATGGGAATGCTCTCAATCCCGTCATGGAGCCCCTTTCTTTAACAGACACACGTTTGGCAGCCGCCGCGGAAGCGACAGGAGGAGGGGCAGCGGAACTCGCCACTGGCCAGACGTTGCTTCTAGTAGCCGAAGGATCCAAGGTGTTTCAGCGTCAACAAGATCAGGAAATTGGTCGAAGGCTTGATCTCGCGATCGTACGTGAAGGACCGGCTGATTGTCGCCTGCAAGGTGCAGCATTCGTTCTTGAATTGACCACCAGCTTGCCATTTGAGAATACCGCCGTCGCTCGCCAGATTATGTCGGCTTCCGCCGAATATGGACCATGTCCTTGTCACTTGGGACCTGACAGCGAAAGCGATTTCCTCGCGCGTCGGAAATTCGCTGCTGTTCATGTTTCTCCTGAACAGCAGGTAGCTGAGTGACGTGTTCAATGCCGGCACACCAGCGAACGTCGTGACTTCGGTACGCGGCATCTGCTGGTCTTTCGCGTCGAAGCGAAACTTGTAGACCAAATTGAAATAGCGCCCTGGATTGATCTGAATCTGGCCAACAATATCGGACAGTTTTCGATCCAGGCCAGAGCCGCTGCCGAAAGTCTCGTCACCCGCAAGCTGGTAGCTCTGGCCCAGGAAGATCTCCGATTGCCCGCCCCGGTTTCCAAGGAAGATCGTGTTGACCCCGTACACGAATCGCGTCCCGTCGTCAACGCGATCCCTGCCTGGATAGCGATTGATCGAAAACAGATTGATTTCGTCAAACTCGAATCCGTCACTGTCTTCGTTCGGAATTTTCGACGAATTCAGGCCCGAGGTCGAGGCGATCAGCGCGGCGCGCGGTTTCACGATGACACGAACATTGCCCATTTCACGGACAAATGGATAGCGCCAGCCCAGTTTGGCCACCGGATACAGCCGGCCCTCAAAACCGTTATGGCGCGAAGCCGAATGCCGACCGACTTCTGTGACGTAGTAACCATCGGCGAACAGGTTGACGCTCGCCAGGAATTTCATGCCGGTCGATTTGTGAATGTAGGGCAACCGCCAGCCCAACTGAGTGCTGGCGCGATAGCTGTCTGGGCCTTCCCAGCGGGTAAGGCTGGCGCTCGAGAAGTGGAAATGCCAGCGGCCCCAATCCCTGTAGGGCATGCCGAAACGTTCGTGCTCGACATAAGGTAGTGCCTGAGGGGTCTCGCGATACCGGTCATCTTCCCGCAAGCCCTGGAAGTGATGCAGGCTCAGAATTGTATGATCACGCTCATGAAAACCCTCCAGCCAGGCATTGGACTGCAGTGTTTGGTCGTTTGAAATCTTGTAGCGTTGCAGATAGGTATTGTCGGTCGTCCAGAGCCCGTTGGCCCCGAATCGCCAATTCTTGCTGATATCGTATCTGACCTCGCCGGAAAGATGGCCTCGGGACCCGGCGTCAATGATGCGCTGCGCCTGGAAGTCGCGCCGACGGGTATTGACGTAACTGCCATCGACGACCGCCGCGCCATTCTTGAAACGTTCACGATACTCCACCAACATCGCAGGCCAGTCCCGGGTGGTGATCATGGGCGTGATCGTTGCGTCCCTGTCTCGGCTGATGCGCCAGTAGTAGGGAGTCTTGATCCAGATGCCCAGCCTGCTGTCGCCGCCGACACGCGGTGCCAGGAAACCGCTTCGGCTGTATACCGTGGGATCCGGGTGCGCCATGTAGGGAGTGTAGGCTACCGGCACGCCATAGACCTCGAGCCACGCGTTCCGATACTCGACATCCCTTGTCTTCCGGTCGTGTATGACCCGCCTGGCCTTGATGCGCCACAGCGGCGCACTGGCCGGGTCGGATTCGCACAATTTGCAGGGCGAGAAGACGACCTGAGCCATTTCCGTCCGCCGCCCACCGGTCCGCCGGGCGCCGTTGGCAGCGACTCGCGTCTTGTCTGGAAACAGCAGCCGGAAGCGCTCGATCAGGCCGTCGTGCAAGTCTTCGGTCAATTCCATGCGTTCGCCGAAGATCGTTTCACCGCTGGGCTCGACGATCACGACATTGCCAAGCGCCGTGATGCGTCGTGCTCGTTGATTGTAGATCACCTTGTCGGCGCGAACCGTGCGATTGCCTTGAGTGATCTGGACATTGCCGGAAGCGACGACTTCATTCCGCTTCTGATCGTATTGGAGGCTGTCAGCTGTAATCAGTACAGGTTTCTTGTTGGCTGCAGTGATCTGGGCCATCACCATCGACGCCTGCACAAGGATCAAGGCAATCGCAAACAGGCCCACAAGATTTGCGAGGAGTATCCGACGCGACATTGACGATGCCGATCTAGCCATCTTCCCGATGCAACAACACCGCTATTCCAACGAGCAGGGTCGCAATAGCTGGAGCCCAGGCCGCAAGCACCGCGGGCAACCCTGTAGGATTTGCCAGCGCGAGCACCAGATCGGAGATGAAAAACAGCACAAGACCGGCGCCTATCCCCCCTGCGACGGTCAACAACACATTGGTTGTCCTGTTTTGCCGCAATGAGAAGACCGCCGCAATCAAAATCATCGCGCAGTAGAAGACCGGCTCGGCGATCAGAGAATGCCAGTAAAGCCGATGTTCCAACGCGGAAAATCCCGTTTCTTGAAGAGCTTCGATGAAACGCGGCAAATCCCAAAACGAGACGGAGGATGGCGAAGAGAAACTCTCCTGGATGTCAGACAAAGTCAGGGTGGTCGGGATCACATGGCGCTTCTTGCGCACCGTCGGCATGTCCCGGACGGAGATCCAGACGTCATGAAGCTGCCAGGACTTTCCTTCCAGAGCGCCGCGGGCAGCATCGATCCGCCCCTCGAACTGATTGTTCTCGTCATAGAGCAACATCAACACCTGGCTTAGCGTCAGCGTTTGCCCGACGACGGACGATCCCTTGGCATGGATGACCATTTCCAGGTCGCCAGCAGTCTGCCGCAGCCAAACACCGGACCGAGAAGTTGCCATCAAGGATGAGCGATTCTTGAGATATTTTTTCTCAAGTTGTTCGTATTGGCCAATCAGCGTAGTTCCAAGAGGATTGATCAACGTCACCGTGATGGTGCCGATCGCCGCGACGGTGAGAATGATCGGGAGAAGGAAATGCCAGACTGAAACGCCGCACCCCCGCAGGATCACGAGTTCAGTCGTGCGATTGAGTCGCCAGAAGGTCAGCATGCCGCCGAACAGGATGACGAAAGGCAGGGTTTTCTGGGCTGTCAGCGGCAACTTGTATAGCGCCATGCCGAAGACGATATCGAAGGTCACGCCTTCCTTTCCCGAGGCGCGACGCAGCAGTTCGATAATGTCGACAATCAGGATGATTCCAACGAAAAGGCTGAAAACGAGGAAAAAAGCACCGAGGAAATTTCGGATCAGATACAGACAGACACCGCGCGACAGACGCGTTGGTCTAGGGGAGCGACTTTCAGCTTTCTCGATTGTTTCGAAGGTTGCGGTCGTATCAGGTCCCATGTGGCAACCGACCCCCTATTCTGCTGCCATCGATCGACGTCGTGATCGCATCACGAACTGATCGAACCAGACGACCAAGGCATTTGACCAGTCCGGGCGGACCAGCAAGACCAGACAGGCGAGGGTCGACAGGATCACATTGGCATAGGCCAGAAGAATCAGGTCTTGCAGTTTGGCAGAGGCGCTGTGGAGGCCGATTGCCGCTGCTTCCACGCTGCCGGCGATACCCAGTCCAATCAATATTCGGATCGTCTGGCCACGTTTGTTGAATTGGCCGACCAGCATCGAGACCAGTCCGAGGAGCGGCAGCGCAAGAGCGTAAAGCGGTGCGATAAGTCGGTTATGTCCCTCGGCAATCAGCGTTTTCCTGTAATGCCGCTCCTCGGGGCTGTTGCCGGGAGAAAGAAGTTGCCCAAGAAACCGTTCGTTCGGTTGCAAGTAGGTGCGATTTTGGCTTTTTCCGAAGGTAAATCTGAAGCTGTATCTTTCAAAATAGAGGATGGATATCTTGCCGGTCTTTCGATCTCGCTCCTGCCGGTTCCCGCGCTCCATCAGGACTCGAGGATTGGCTTTTGCCGACAGGATCGTTCCCCTCTCGGCCATCATCGTGAAGGTCTTCTCTGGATCCCGGCTATCCTGAACCAGGATACCGCGCAGATCGTCGCCGACGCGCTCGCGGACATAGATTGTCAGGTCATCTCCGAGGTTGTTGAAGCGACCTTGCTGGATGAGACCGACTGAAAAATTATCGCGCACGTCATCCTGTAATGACCGGAACTCCCTGAATGACACGGGCAGGACATAAAGCGAGATGAGGTAGCAAACCAGCATGCCCGACAGGCAGAGCGCGATGACAGGTCTGGCGAGGTCAAAGTCGCTGAGGCCAGATGATCGCATGACCACCAGTTCGCGATCATTCAGCATCTTGTTGAACACGAACATGGTCGACAGGTAGAGCGCGATCGGCAAGATGACGAGCAGGAACGACGGCAGTAACAGCATCGTCAATTCCAGGAAAGTCTCCAGCGGCAGGCCGCGATTCAGGATGAACTTGATGAATCGCATCGATTGCGTCAGCCAAATAACGGCAGTCAACGCCCCGGCAATGAATAGGGTTCCAATCCCGACTTGCCGCAAGATGTAGAATTCCACTTTGCTCATTACCGTGTCTATACGCTGAATCGATGATCGCAAGCCACCACCATTACAGACAGAAAACCGTGCCCGCGGACCCTTTGGCAGGCCTGTGGTGATTTCCGGCTTCGGCGCGTGTCGGTTGGCCGCGCCGAACGATCTCGGCGGTGCGTTCGGCAAGAGGCATTGTCTACGCGCTGGCATACCGGACCCGTCAACGTCTCGAGCCCGCTGCGCCGACGAATGTCGCGAACAATCGGCTCTCGCGCCTGCCAATATTGCCGCGCTGTCACGAAAGGGCTTTCTTCCCGCCGTGATCGCCAGACCATTGATGAACGCTGGGACGTTGCTGTTCAGATGTCAGAAGAATTGACTGCGCTCTCTGCCTGTTGACGACCAGCCCCCAAATCGCAACCCCAATCACTTGATCTCGGATTTTGGGTTGTCTGATCTGTTGACCGGTGTAGTCAAAATTGACAACATACGCCATGAACCACGACACGAGACCGGTAGGTTGGATCAGGGCGGCGCGGAAGGTATTCGAATCGTTCCCTGCAACCGTGCAGGATCGGGTCAACGCGGCGCTCACGATCGCGGCGGAGGGCGGCAAGGCGGATATCGCGAAGCCGATGAAGGGCTTCGGACCGGGCGTGATGGAGATTGCCGTGCGATACCGTACCGATGCTTGGCGGGTAGTCCATGTGACGGAATTGGCGGGCGCGCTTTGAGTGATCCACGCGTTCCGCAAGAAATCGAGAACAGGGATCAAGATGCCGAAAGTCGAGATCGATCTGATCGGGAGCCGGCTGGCACGGCCAGGAAGGGAGTTGATGCCATGAGCGAGAGCGACTTCGAACTGGTCGAGGAAAGCGGCAACGTATTTCGCGACCTGGGTGATCCAGGCGCGGACCTGAAACAGGCCAAGGCGGTTCTCGCGGCCCGCATCATCGCGGTGCTGGATGAGCGCGGGCTGTCGGTACGAAAGGCCGGTGCGCTGACCCGCTTCGCCGCGGCGGACTTCTCGCGCATTCGAAACGCCGACCTCGGCCGGTTCACGATGGACCGGCTGATGAAGATGCTCGCGGCGCTCGACAGCGATCTGCGGGTTACGCTTCACGTCGATGAGAGACCCGAAGGCTTGGCAGCAGAGCCGATGTGAGGCTGAGACCGTGCCCGTTTCGCCCGGCAGGATGCAGAGATTGGCATGAGAGAAATATCCGGCACGAATGACCTTTCGGAATGGCTGCAGACAAAGCCATCGGAACCGGCGTGCATGATCGCAGCAAGAGTCGCGCCGGTCTTTTTTCATGTTTTTGGAAGACCTGCGGTCGGTCTCGGAAGATACCCACGACAGGATAATCGCCAGCGGACTCGAACAATACAGATCATGAATCTTTCAAGCGACTACCCTGCCCTCGAAGCCGGGCAATCGCGCGTCGGTAACGATGATCTCGACTCTCGTTGCCAGGAACGATATCGTATTCGTCGTACGTCGGCGAGGTTATCGGGTGTTCAACAGCAATATTGCCGATGTTGCCCGGATCGGGCCCCATTTTCCGACCAGGTCCCGGCCATGCCCGGGCACGAGAGCACAGCGGGTATCGGCATGAAGCAGAGCAATGCACTCCTCAGACACGGGATTGGCGTCTGCCTGGCTGTTGCCTTTCTGTTTCCGACGGCCGCCGCGGCGCGCTGCATCCCGGTTGCCCTGGCGCCGACGACAGAGGGCGCTCGGGTCCACCTGGTCCAGGCCGACAAGGAAGGGACGCACAGAAATCCGAAACAGGGTGGAAAGCTGGATGGCGGGCTCCGAGGACCCGTGCTGCCGGCAGGTCATGTCGGGATCGTCTTCCTGGGGCATTCCAGTTTCCTGATTCGAACGCATGAGAACGCTACGGCGATTACTGACTATAATGGTTATCTTCGCGCGCCCTTTGCGCCCGATATCGTGACGATGAACAGGGCACACAGTACGCACTACACCGAAAACGTCGAGCCTGGGGTGAGGCATGTCCTGCGCGGCTGGCCCCGGAACGGCAAGATTCCACGCCACGACGTGCGGGTTCGGGATCTTCGCGTGACCAATGTTCCAACCAACATTCGCGATGACGGGAGCGGAATCCCGGGGCGTGCCGGCAATTCCATCTTTGTCTTCGAATCGGCCGGCTTGTGCGTCGTTCATCTCGGCCACCTGCATCACGCCCTGCGGCCCGGCCATGCCGGTCGCGTTGGATCGGTCGATATCCTGCTGGCTCCGATCGACAACACCTGGACCATGTCCCACAATGAACTTGTAAAAGTCATCGACCAGTTACGCCCCGTGGTGGTCATTCCCATGCACTACGGTTATGGCGGAAATCTGGAACGCTTCATCGTTCTGATGAAAGCCAGGAAATACAAGATCAAATTGGCCAAGAGCGATTCGGCCCACTTCATGAAGGCGACCTTGCCGGTGCCTACGGTTGTTGTATTGATGGCCAGAGGGTCATGATCGCAGATTCCGTATCGGCGAAAGGCAACGGAGCGTTACTTGACGCAGCGCAAGCGGAATGAGACGACCGCAGGTCGCGCAATACAGGAGCAAGCCCATGCATCTTTCGAGACCCGTTTACGTATTGGCTGCCGCGGCAGCCGGCTTTGCGGTTCCGGCACAGGCAGCGCCGCAAATTCTGGCATTGCTGGAAACATCAGTGCCCGTTGCGCTGAATTGCAACCGTGACCTCTGCACAGCGACGCTCAGCAGCTATTGCCTGCAGGTGGAACGTTATGCCCCGGTATCCGGGATGAAGCTGTACCTTGCCAAGGGCGGGAAAGTCACTCTGGTGATCCGGGATCGCAAGGGCTTCGAACGACGGGTAGACGCATCGGCTGTTGCCCGGTTTGCTTCGGAACGCAAGGAATACGCAGTGCGGATCAGTGTTCCGCGTTCTGTACTCGGTGCCAAAGCGCAAGCCGTGTCGGTTCAGGTTGGCAAGCAGGCATCACTGGTTCCAGAGAGTATTGCAGACGATCCCCAACCGCACACGCCTGCCGAAATCCATCGAGTCACGACACATGATCGAGTCGCCGGGCAGATCATGGAGCAGGGCAGTTACAGGATGCTGATATCAATCGCCCAGGCGTTGAACCGGATTACTAACCGGCTGGACCGTGGTAATTCAGTCGGTCGCGCCATGCTGGATCGGATAGACAGCAGAGAAAATGTCCCGACGCTCTTGACCTCGACCATCAACCACCACGTCTCCCAATGTCGGTTGAGTATCGATTCAGTTGATTGCCTGAAGAAACGCCACGACAACCTGCTGCTTCGCTACAACCTCAGTTACTGGAGACGCAACAAAAACGCCGGCTTTTAGGATATGACGCCGTCGGGGCGCCATCCGAGAGCAGTGCCTTTGTTATCCCGGGACGACGCCGATGTGATCGTTGCACCAGCACCACGAAAATTGCATGACGATTTTCTCCTGCTGCATCGACTACAAGAGCCTCCCGCGCCTAGCTGACCTCAGGCAAGTCATTCGGACTTGAGCACGATTTCGGCGTGGTGTTTGCTGGCTGCCGTTTGGACATCCCGTACCGTCTCCGTTCGGCTGCACTCGACACTGGCGGCAAGGTGGTCGAACGGAACCGAAAGGCACATCAATGGCGTAAAGTGAAACGCGCCTCCATGGAGGTTTGCCGCCGATATCCGGGAAGCATCGATTGCTCATATCGACTGGCCATGAATTCTTTGGGTCGCCGAAGTCTCAGCCGTTCGGGCATGTCGGCTTGGAATTTTTGAACTTTTCCGGGAGCAACAGCACCTGTTGCCTATTCCAGAACGATCGACGGCAGGTTTGGGTTTGCAGAACCCGACACTCTCTGCTCAGAGTGAATCACGGCAGCGACCGGAAGCGTTCTTCCTGAATTCTCGACCACTGCCGGTCTGGAAAGATGCGAAACCAGCGTCACAAAACGTCATAACACGTGACTTGGTAGGGCGTGCCGGTTTGTGGCACAGTCGCGAAGAGCAGGGGGCTCGGGCGGTCAAAAACCAAAGCACGCCACGTGAAAGGGTATGTCGAGCCATGACAACCGCGCCATCCGCTGATTCTCATCGCATAGCAGCCATTGTTCTGGGCGCCGGCAAAGGCAACCGGATGCGATCGCGGCTGCCCAAAGTCCTGCACCGGATCGGCAACCGGCCCATGATCCTGCATACGCTGGAAGCGGTGCGCGCCGCCGGGGCGCAGACCAGTGTCGTGGTCGTGGCTCCGGACATGGACAGCGTCGCCGACGCAGTCGCACCGACGGTAACCGTAGTCCAGCACGAGCAGTTGGGAACTGCCGATGCCGTCAAACCGGCGAGAGAGGTGGCGGGCTGTGGATTTGAAACTGTCTTGATTCTCTATGGCGACACGCCGTTTATCTCTGCCGAGACGCTGGAGGCCATGGTCGCGTTGCGGGCCAACGGCGAGCATGGGGTTGTTGCTCTGGGCTTCCGGCCGAAGCGTCCCGGCGCATATGGCCGATTGGTTCTGTCTGAAAGCGGCGAGCTCAAGGCCATCGTCGAGGCAAAAGACGCCACCGCCGCGCAGTCAAATATCGGCTTGTGCAATTCGGGGGCCATGGCCGTCGACGGAACCATCCTGTTCGAGTTGATCGACCAGGTCGGCAACGAGAATGCCAGCGGCGAGTATTATTTGACCGACATCGTGGAAATCGCCTGCCGGCAGGGTCGTACATGCGGCGTCGTCGAGGCTGATCCCGATGAGCTCCTGGGGATCAACAGCCGGGCCGAACTGGCCAGTGCCGAACAGATTTTCCAGCAAAAAAAACGCTCCGCTGCGATGGAGGGCGGCGCGACTCTGGTTGATCCGGAAACGGTTTGGTTCAGCCACGATACGGTTATCGGCCAGGATGTCATCATCGAACCGCAGGTGATATTCGGTCCCGGTGTTGCTCTCGCCGACAACGTCGAGATAAAGGCCTTCAGCCATATTGAAGGAGCAACTGTCGCGAATGGCGCCGTCGTCGGCCCCTTCGCAAGGCTGCGCCCCGCCACCAGCCTGCAGGAAGGCGCGAGAGTAGGCAATTTTGTGGAAGTAAAGGCTGCACTCCTTAAATCGGGCGCCAAAGTCGCCCATCTCGCTTATATCGGTGATGCGGAAATTGGCACTGAAGCCAATATCGGCGCCGGCACGATTACCTGCAACTACGACGGTTTTCTGAAGTCAAGGACGATCGTCGGCGACGGCGCGTTCATCGGTTCCAATACCGCGCTCGTGGCTCCGGTCACTATCGGCAAAGGCGCCATCGTCGGCGCCGGCAGCACTATCGCCGCAGACGTCGCGGAGGATGCGCTCGCCTTGACGCGCGCCGAGCACACGGCGATTCCGCGAGCAGCCGCCAAGTTCCGAGATCGCAAGAAAGCTGAAAAGGCGAAACAGGCGCCAGAAAAAAAGGGCTGATCACGCATGTGTGGAATTGTCGGGATTATCAGCAAGGAACTGTGCGTACCCTTGCTGGTTGATAGCCTCAAACGCTTGGAATATCGCGGTTACGACAGTGCAGGCATTGCGACCATCGAAGGCGGTCGCATCCGCCGCCGCCGCTCTGAAGGCAAGGTTTTGCGGCTGGAAACCAAGCTCGAAGATCGTCCGATCGGAGGGAAGATCGGTATCGGCCATACCCGTTGGGCAACTCATGGCATTCCCAATGAAATCAACGCCCACCCGCATGTCACCGACCATGTCGCGGTGGTTCACAACGGCATCATCGAAAATTTTCAACAGCTGAAGGACGAATTGGCGGCAGAGGGTCGAACCTTCGAAAGCGACACGGACACCGAAGTCGTGGCTGAACTTCTGAGCAGCTACATCGATCGGCAGATACCGATCCGCGACGCCGTCCATTCGACGCTTCAGCGTCTGGAAGGCGCCTTCAGCCTTGCCATCATCTTCGCCGGCGAAGATGAACTGATGGTGGGCGCCCGGCGCGGCAGCCCATTGGCCATCGGTTACGGTGATGGCGAGATGTTCCTGGGCTCCGACGCAATGGCCTTGGCACCACATACGCGCCGGATCAGCTATCTGGAGGAGGGCGACTGGCTGATCATGTCGCAAAACAGTGCTACCGTTTATGACGCCAGCGGCGCTGCTGTCGAACGCAGGATTACAGAGGCAGCCCCTGCTGGCGCGCTGATCGGCAAGGGCGGTTTCCGCCACTACATGCTGAAGGAGATCTACGAGCAGCCGGCCGTGATCGGCGATACGCTGAAAAGCTACTTCGATCCGGCCAGACACACCGTGAATTTGCCGAAGATGCCGTTCGATATTGCTGCCGTCCCACGCATCACGATCACGGCCTGCGGAACGGCTCATTCAGCGGGTCTTGTCGCCAAGTACTGGCTGGAACAGATCGCCCGCATCCCGGTCGAGATCGATGTCGCTTCCGAGTTGCGGTACCGTGAAGCGCCCATGCCCGAGGGTGGGATGCTGCTGGCGATCTCGCAGTCCGGTGAGACCGCCGATACGCTGGCATCGCTGCGTTACGCGAGGGAACACGGTCAGCATATTGTCTCCGTTGTAAACGTGCCGGACAGTTCGATCGCCCGCGAAAGCGATGTGGTCCTACCGACCAAGGCGGGCCCGGAGATCGGCGTCGCATCAACCAAAGCTTTCACGACGCAGCTGACCACGCTGGCCTGCCTGGCGATTTCGGCGGCCGTTGCCAAGGGCGCAATCCGCCACGAACGCGAAGCCGAGTTGTCGCGCGCCATCTCGGAAGTGCCGTCGCGCGTCACGGAGGTACTCACCCATGACGAAACCATCAGGAAGATCGCCCATACGGTCGCCGCGGCGCGCGATGTCCTGTACTTGGGTCGCGGAACCGGTTTCCCGATCGCGCTGGAAGGTGCACTGAAACTCAAGGAAATCAGCTACATTCACGCCGAAGGATATGCAGCGGGTGAAATGAAGCATGGGCCTATCGCGCTGATAGACGAGAAGGTGCCGGTGATCGTGATCGCTCCGTCCGACGCCCTGTTCGAAAAGACGGCGAGTAACACACGAGAGGTCTTGGCCCGCGGCGGCAAGGTAATCTTCCTGAGCGACAAGCAGGGCATTCGGAAGCTCGGGGACATGGTGATTGCGACGGTCGCGTTGCCGACTCTCAACCCGTTCGTGCTGCCAATCCTTTATGCCATCCCGATCCAGCTGCTGGCCTATCATGTCGCCGTGATCAAGGGTACGGACATTGACCAGCCGCGGAACCTTGCAAAGAGCGTGACGGTGGAATAAGGCGCGTTGACGCCAAAAAGACGATCGGCAGGGCAGCCAGCAGGCCCTTGCCGCCATCGACGCCGATCATCTCTGGGCCCTCTCCGGTGAGCCCGCGGCGGTACAGCCGGCTGAGGAACGCTCCCCGCTCCGTGGCGCTCTCCCTGGCGGCGCGTCGGAAGTCGACGATCTCCTTCTTGCAGTCGGGGCGGACCCCCAACGCCACCGACGACAGGTCGGCGGGCCCGGACGGCGACGGTCTCGCGCGGCGCGTGGCCGCAGCCGAGATACAGCAGCAGAACGCGCTGCAGGTTCTCGGCCGACCTGCGCCCGACCCGGACGCCAGCGCTTCCCAGCCCGGCGGAAAGAAGCCAGAAAGCAGTTCCCGATCTTCGTCCATGAGTCATCGCTCCCTGAAACCGCCCGATGCGGCACCATGGCACGACAGGGAGACGATGCAAAAAAGTTAACGCTTATGGGGAATCCTCCTCCGGAGACGCTTCGTTAATCGTTGCGTGCGATAGCACTGTCTCAAGGAGAGAAGGGAAAATCATGACCGAAGTGCTTGTGCCAAGCGTGCGCCGCACGACATTAGTCGTACAGGCTCCTTGTTTCTGTGGAACGTGATCGCGTTTGCTTTTTGCCGCAGTTTTGCGCGCTCGTGCTTGGCCGTGCTGCCCGAGGCGGCAATAGGTCGGAAAGCGATCTTTTGTTCTTGAGACACAAACTTTTCCGCAGCGGATGCGCCTGCCTGCAGTTGTCTGACGACCTGTTCCGCATGCAGTTTTCCTCGCTTCAGTTCGAGTACCGCGACCCAGCTGTGCGTATGTTCATCTTCGGCGACCAGCAGATAGTCGCAGCGCGCCACATCCTCCGCCAGCGGCGATCCAGGCTTGTCGAAATCAACAATCAATCTCGGGGCGGGCGCGTTGGTCATCACAACTTTACATCCGTCTTTATTGAGTCTGCCTTTTACAAGGCAGTCCGTATCGATCATATTTCGAACGCGTCCCAACAGCGTTGTCATGAGTCAATTCTCGATTCGACTTGAGATATCAGCCCACTCGTTGTGCAGCGCCCTCGCCACTTCGTCGTAGCCGGAGGGATACAAGCCGGAGCCATCAAGACTGATTTCCTGGACGACAGACCCCTTTGGCCGCTGCTTCGACTCGAATAGCCATGCGCCTACCTGATCTGGGCGTAGCGAGATTCTATCGCCGCGTTCCGCCCTGGAGAGTTCCGAGCGCCGCACGATGTTAGCCAACTCTTCGAGCAACCACTCGCTGTGCGTAGTGACAATCACCCGAATGCCCGCCTCGACGAGCACGGCAAGTTGGCGCGTGAATTCGACTTGCATCGCAGGATGCAAGTGCGATTCAGGTTCTTCGACAATCAGCACATTTCCGGGCTCGACCATATGACGAAGATACAAGACTACTGGTGCAAGCTCGGAGACCATTGAGGAAGCATTCGCCAAGGCCAGATTGGCTTTCCATCCGTGCGGCTGGTAGGCGAAGCGCGGGTAATCGACGTGGGCTGAACGATCAATGTGCACGGATCCACCCAGGATCATTTCCTCGATATTCCTGCCAATGTCACCTTCAGTCTTCCGGCGGCCACGCCCGGTTTGATCAATTTCTATCAGCTGTTCGAGAAAATCCGCCAAAACCCCGGAGAGCATAGGCGTGCGGGCGGCAGGGCGAAGGCCCGCAGTGGGCGCGTTTGCAATCAGGGCGCTGACCACCACACTGTGCGCGTGCATGACGCCAGTCCGGTCAGCCGGAAGATAATACGCTGGCAAATGGAGGGGGCTAACCAAAGAAGGAAGCATCATTCTGCCGAGTGATGGTAATAGCTCCATTGCCGTAAACTGCCGACGCGGCTCATCCAATTTCTCTTCATTCAGATATCGAATCTGGCGATGCAGAAATAGGCTCATCCCATCGACGGACTTGAAATCAACCGGAATTCCAACTTCCGCCGGGACCATGGTCTTGAATTGCGGATTCCGTGTTAGTTCAAAGGTATGTTGTGCTGGGTCTCCCACGTCGGAGACTTGCCGACGCATCACGACGCATGATGAGTTCCTGGAACTTCTGCGGATCAATGAATAGGATTCGCCTACTCCAAAGCAGCGCGCAATTTCGCCGGATAGAGCGCCTACCAGTTCATCCAGCCCCAAACGGAGCGCATCGGCCGCAGGACGAGGCAAGACAAGATTATGCTGGTCGCTCGCTTTCGGACCGGAAGCGATGGAATCCGCCATTTCAATCAGGGAATCGACGCTATCTTTGGATAGTTCCTGGCTGCCTGTATTCGTTGGATATGGGAATGCTCCGGGAAAACGCCTTCTTCCGAAACGTGGATTACCGCCGAAGACCCGGTGCAGTGCATAGATCAGGATTGCAAGGTAGGATTTTCCCGTATTGCTTGGACCCACGAAAACCGTCAGCGGGCGCAGGTCGATCTTGGCCTCTACGACCGGCCCAAAATTCGTTACTTCGAGTTCAAGAGTATTCCTAGCTTGTTCGCTCATTGCCTCATATTTTCCGATAGTGCTGCCATCATGGCGGTGTTGCGCATGCCGCCAAATCGCTCATTTCGAAGATCTCGCGGGAGCGAGGCTTGGGATCGCGTCCGTTCGCGAACCTTGTGATCTCCCCGGTACTCTCGTAGAGAAAGGGCAGCGGTTCGTTGCTCGAGACCCACTTGAGCTTTGCTTTGGCAGCCCTCGGACTGCTCTTCGACGGTGGCAAGCCTGATGCCCCAGTTGCCTGGCTTGGCTTGACGACACCTACGGCACAAACAGAACGTAGTCGGCGGGTCCGATATCGGTCTGACGCTCGCGAACTGCAACACCCATCCCGGCATTGAAGCATTGAAGTCCAATGCGTCCTTGTCCTGAACGTGCCAGCCCGCCGCCCGGAGGCGATCGTCGATCCGGTCGCGGGCGACCTGTTCCGGGGTCTGGATG